>JBMQEM010000071.1:0-77598 GCA_049363815.1 Bacteroidota bacterium | reverse complement strand
CTCTGAAGTAGCAGGAACTTATACTTACACAGTAACTGACGCTAACGGTTGTTCATCTACAACTACGATCACTATCACTGAGCCTTCTGCAGTTGTTGCTTCGTCTTCAGCTACAGCGATTCTTTGTAACGGTGGTTCTTCAACAGTAACAGTATCTGCAACAGGTGGAACTGCTCCTTACACAGGAACAGGAAACTTCTCTGAAGTAGCAGGAACTTATACTTACACAGTAACTGACGCTAACGGTTGTTCAGCTACAACTACGATCACTATCACTGAGCCTGCTGCTTTAGTTGCTTCTGCATCTGCACAAGGAACAATTGCATGTTTCGGTGGTTCAGCTTTAGTTGACGTAACTGCAACAGGTGGAACTGCTCCTTACACAGGAACAGGTACATACTCTCAGTTTGCTGGTACAATGACTTACACTGTAACTGATGCAAATGGTTGTTCATCATCTGCAATGGTAACTTTAACAGAGCCTGCAAAAGTTGAAGGAACAACAACAACAACTCCTTCTTCATGTGCTGGTAGCGATGGTACAGCTACTGTAACTGCTACAGGTGGTACAGGAGCTTATACTTACCTATGGTCAAATGGTCAGACTTCAGCAACTGCTACAGGTCTTGCAATTGGAACATATACAGTAACTATCACTGATGCTAACGGTTGTACAGGTTCTGCTTCTGCTACTGTTGGTGGTTCAGGTGGTTCTCCTTCAACTCCAGGTATGATCAGTGGTCCTGCAGGTGCTTGTCGTAACACATCTGGTATCGTGTATTCAGTAGCTGCGGTTCCTGGTGCATCATCTTATGTTTGGACATTGCCTACAGGTGCAACAGGTTCTTCTACTACAAACAGCATCACAGTAGCGTTTAACTCTACTTATGCTGGTGGATTCATCTGTGTTGCTGCAGTTAATACTTGCGGTACATCAATGACTTCTTGTATGAACGTACCGGTTATCACAGTTTATCCTGGTGTTCCTGCTCCAATCTCAGGTCCGGTTGAAGCTTGTGGTCCTGGAACTTATACATACTCAACTACTGCTGCTAATGCATTAAGCTACACTTGGACTGTTACAGGTTCAGGAGTATCTATCGTAAGTGGTCAGGGAACAAACACAATTCAGGTTAGTGTACCAGCTGGTTTCGGTCAGGGTTCTATCCAGGTTCGTGGTGTTAACTGTAATGGTATCTCTGCTGTTCGTGGTATGACAATCACAGGAACTCCAACACACTCTAATTCAGTGTCTGGTCCTTCATTTGTTTGTGCTAACGGAACAGGTGTATATTCAATGGCTACTGTAACAGGTGCTACTTCTCATGTATGGTCAGTAACTGGTGATGCAACAGTTGTATCTCAGTCTACAGTTGGTGCAACTACAACAGCAACGATCGCTTTCGGTCCATCTTGGACAACTGGAAACGTATCAATTACAGCATCTAACTCTTGTGGTTCTTATGCTCGTACATTCGCTGTTCGTTCAACTCCAACTCAACCGGCTGGTATCTCTGGTCCTGGAGCTGGTCTATGTCAGTTAACTGGTGTTACGTATTCAATTGCAGCAGTAACTGGTGCAACTTCATATACATGGTCAGTTCCTGCAGGTGTGAACATTGTTTCTACAGCACCAAACGGATTGTCTATCGTTGTTGATTTCACACCGGCATTCACTTCAAACTCAGCAAACATTTGTGTAACAGCAAACAATGCTTGTGGTTCAGGTCCTGCTCGTTGTTATACTGTAACATCTCGTCCTGCTGCTCCGGTAGTAACTGGTCCGACTTCAGTTTGTAAAACTCAGTCAGCTGTTGTTTACACTGTAGCTCCGGTTGCAAGTGCAACTTCTTATACTTGGTCTGTAACAGGTGGTGCTTCAATCGCTCCATCAGGAACAAGTGCAACAGTTAACTTCAACACAGCTTTGACATCTTCAGCAGTTGTTCGTGCAAACGCAAACAACGCTTGTGGTGCTTCTCAGCCTGGTCAGAGATCAGTATCAGTTAACCTATTCTGCCGTACTGCAGCAGATAACGTAGCAAGTGCAAGTACAGAAATCGGTGCATATCCAAACCCGACTTCAGGTAAAGCAATTGTTTCTTTCTATGCAGCTACTGAGTCTAAATACATTGTAAAAGTAACTGACATGATCGGTAACACATTGATTAGTGATGTTGTTAACGCTAATGCAGATTACAATACAACGGAAATCGACCTTACAGGTGTAGCAAAAGGTATGTACATGGTTAGCGTAACTGCTAATGATGGCACTACTGAAACTCTTCGCCTGGTTGTAGAATAATCATAACTAGAGTCTTTAAAAAAAGCGGTAAGCACTTGTGCTTACCGCTTTTTTTTTGTCCTTCTGATACTTTGATTCCTGTCTAGCGTTTAGATCAGAATAGGAATGGAAATTGAAGTATTTTTATAGCAGATTGGATAAAAGCAGGAAATAGGATGTGTAAATGAATTTTCATTCAAAATCACATGTTTTAATAAAAAAAACTTGTAATGTTGATCAAAAAAGTCTATTTTAGTAAAGCGGAAATAGTGCATTTCCAAATCAATCAAAACACGTAACATGAAAATTAAATTACTAATTGTAGTTGCATTCCTTGTGCAATCATTCTCTGTCAAAGCTGTTGATCCAAGTGCATCATTTTACATTGATAACCCACTGTACATTTCTCCGGGTATCTATGAATTCGATGTCGTGGTTAAAGCGAGTGGAGCAACATCAAGTTTTGACTTGAGAACATTTCAGGCTGGAATCTATGTAAATCCTGCATGGGTGAATGGTGGAGTACTTACCCTTTCAACTGCACCGGGATATTCCGAATTGACATCACCATCTTATAATGGTGCATACCAATGGAACGCAACAGACAAGCTTATAAATTGTTCTGTGAATTATAATGTAAAGCCATCACCAACAACATGTATTTCAACGTTGGTTGATGTTAATCCTTTACGCGTAGCACGGATTCGCGCAACAAATTCTGTTTCTTTCGGATGTGCTACACCTGATATGAAATTTAATTACGTTGCAAATAATTCTCCACTGCGCTTAAGAACATCGTTCTCATGGAGAGAATCTGGATGTACAACAAATTACGAATTGTTTTATCCTGGAAGAGCTTACAATGGAGTTGCTAAATTCAACGATGAAACATATTCAACTTCTGATGCTGATTCAAGATCTACAGTAAGACCTGCTGTTAACGTTGGAAATTGTTTCCCGCTTCTTGAATTAACAATGATGTTAGAAGGTTACTATGCCGGTGGTTCAACAATGCAATCAGTACTGCTTAATCAGGCAGTGAAAAGCGTTTCCTACTTGCAAACTGATTCAGTTACTATAGAACTACGTCCTGAAAGCAATCCGGGAACTGTTTTCGCTTCAATACGTGGCGTTGTTATGACTGATGGAAAGATCACATGTGCACTGCCTGCAGGCGCAGCTTACAACACCTACTATGTTGCCGTTTATCACAGAAACACTGTTCAGTCATGGAGTAATCCGATTCTGATAGATCCTGCTTTTACATCCTATGATTTCACTTCAAATTTGTCACAGACTTATGCTGACAATGCATCTCTGGTTGATGCCGGTGTATATGCATTCTTTACAGGTGATTTAAACCAAGATGAATTCGTTGATGCAGGTGATTTTCCGCTATTCGATTTCGATAACTCAGAAGGTCTTTTCGGGGACTATTTTGCTACTGACTTAAATGGTGATGGATTTGTTGATGCAGGTGATTTCCCATTCTATGATCAGAACAACAGTTTAGGTGTGTTTTCATTACACCCGTAATCAGAAAATATTGATACGATTTAAGGTTGAATAACCAGGAATCAGATCAGCAGTTTTAAAATAATAATTGAAGGGAGTCATTTGACTCCCTTTTTTATTTGGAATCGATGAAGGCCGGAGAGGGGAATGGCATATTTTTTTTAGAAGATGAAATATCTAACTGCGGATACAATTCCTTCATGATGGTTCGTCTTTTCATTGCTCTCCTTCTATTATTCATTACCGGAACAGGATCTGTTTTCCCACAGTCTCAATTGACTAAAAGCGCTCCTTTGCAGGCAAAAATCAGTACACTTGAATTGCGTGAGAAAATGAGCACACTTTGGCAGGAAAATAGTTATTGGACAAGAAATCTCATGATCAGCATTCTAGATACGATGCCAGGTAATGATCAGGCGCTGTGGCGGCTCATAAAGAATCAGGAGGAAATATGTAAACTGTTTAAGGATTTCTTTGATGATGAATCACAGATTGCATTGATGGAATTGCTTTATTCAGATGTGAATTTCCGTATCGAGTTGATAAAACTTGCACCTACAGACAGTTTGCTGGCCATGGAGGCAAGGGAGCGTTGGCGAAGAAGCGTTAATGCAATCGCAGAATACCTGCATAAATTAAATTCAAAATGGATGCTTCGGGAATTGAATACTCTGTTTAACGAACAAGTAGACACGAATTATGAATTAATAAGACAGAGAACCATGAGAGAATATGATCTGGAATTAATTGCTTTCGATAAAATGATGATTAATGCGGCCAGGATCTCGAAAGTACTTACTCAAGGTTTAATCTATCAATACCCTCAGAAATTTACTGATATAACACCAAGGATCGCAGCTTCAAAATAATTGTATTCAGATCAAACTTTCCATCGATTAAATCTTTTTTCATCCTGAATTGTTAAAGTAAGATACTTCCATATGAAAAATCAGCAGCGTACATCCTTTCTTTCCAGATTAATAATTGCAGTTCTGATCTGTGAATCAACTGGCATCTTAAGTTCGGTGTTGTCTATGTCTTCAATGTATCCGTGGTTTGCGGAACTTGATAAACCTGTATGGAATCCGCCTTCTTCTGTGTTTGCTCCTGTGTGGACTGTTCTTTATCTGATCATGGGAATTTCACTGGCTGTGATCTGGAATAAAGAGGTAGTTGATACCCGAATAGCAGAGAAGAAGCGCGCATTATACATTTTTGCATTACAGTTATTTCTGAATTTCTGGTGGTCAATTATCTTTTTTAGATTTCATTCATTGACTTTTTCATTAGTAGTGATCTGCCTGATGATCGTAACAATCATAATGACGATCTTTAAGTTTGCCCGATTTTCAAGAGTTGCATCCTGGTTATTGATTCCGTATATTTCATGGGTTTGTTTTGCAGCAATATTGAATTTTGCAATATGGAAGCTAAACTGATCTGAAAAGTCTATAATAGTACCTTTCACTTTAATCCCACTTTAAAAATGAAAACGAAAATCAATTCAGAAACGCTTCTGCTTCTTCGGTTTCCATTTTCATTTTTTCTCTTGCCTATATCCTTGTTTTCGTTTTATTATATCAGACCGGATCTGGATCTTAGATTTTGGCTTGTGATCTTCATTTGGCATGTCCTGGTATTTCCTTCAAGTAATGCTTATAATAGTTTTCATGACAGGGATGATGGCCCGATCGGTGGTTTAAAATCACCGCCAAAACCTACTATAGCATTATTATATATATCCAACATTTTTGATATTTCAGCCTTTTTTCTGGCTTGTCTGATCGATCTTTATTTTTCCGGATTTGTACTGGTCTATATTCTTGCATCCCGGTTATATAGTAACCGGACGATCCGCTTGAAAAGGTATCCTCTTACCGGCTTCTTGATTGTCTTTGTTCTCCAGGGCGCATGGGTATTTCTTGGAAATTTCTTTGCATTTGATTCCGGTCCCCTGATATTGAGTAAAAATGTTGTTTTCCCTGCCTTAGCGGCATCGTTTTTTATTGGAACAGTATATCCATTGACACAGATCTACCAACACGATTCTGATGCTAAGGATGGAGTCAGGACATTGAGTATGTTACTAGGTAAGCGTGGTACTTTTGTGTTTTCGGCGATTATGTTTTTACTTTCAACAGTCTTCATTTATCTGTCGTTCAATGAAGATGTATCAAATGTAAATTTCATACTGTTTAATCTGGTGATGTTCCCTGCAACTCTTTATTTCCTTGTATGGGCATTCAGGTCTTTCAGAGAAAGCCGGCACGTTAATTTCAGAAACACCATGACGATGCTTGTACTTTCTTCTTTCTTAAATAATGTATTTTTTATTATTCTGTTAATCAAAAAATAAAATGCCTTTCATACTCGATATAGCTACAGCAGTACCACCATTTTCTGTCAGTAAAGACGAAATGGTGGAATTTTATTCCGGTACTCTTGATAGTAATTCAGATTCTTCAGTCAGAAAAAAGCTCAGGATCATAAGTCAAAAAACCCGGATAGAGACGCGCTATAGTTGTATTCCTGATTTTAAAGGCAAGGTAACTGAGCTATTCGCTGATGGTGAAAGAAATCCGGATGTTGAGAAACGCTTGAATGTTTTTAACCTTAAAGCAGTTTCACTTGGCAAAATCGCTGTCGAAAAATTATTAGACAGCTCAGAAGTAAAGCCAAATGAAGTGACACATTTAATTACTGTTACCTGTACAGGAGTTTCTGCTCCCGGACTTGAGTTTCTGCTTGCTGAAGAAATGGGTTTGATGCATACTGAGAAACTTGGGATAAATTTCCTTGGTTGTTATGCTGCACTTAAAGCACTTAAACATGCACAGTATATTGCAAAAGCAGATCCTAAGGCAGTAATTCTAATTGTTTGTGTTGAGCTTTGTTCTTTGCATTTTGCTCCTTCCTTAAAGGATGAAGATGTACTGGCAAATTTACTTTTTGCAGATGGTGCTGCTGCAACTCTTGTTTGTGGTGATAATTCAGGTTATGGGAAACATACGCCGGTATTACGTATCGACGATATTGGTTCAGCATACATTCCCGGCACTATGGATCTCATGACATGGAATGTTTCCTCAAAAGCATTCAGGATGTTCCTGAGCAAACATATCGTAGATGCCATTGGATCATCTATTGAGCCTGTTGTGAGTGCTTTCCTGAAATGTGAGCCGGCAGAGATTGATCTTTGGGCTATTCATCCCGGTGGTGTCAGGATAGTTGAGGCTGTACAGAAAAGTCTTGCTCTTCATGATAAGGCAGTTGAAGACTCGCTGAATGTATTGTACAACTATGGAAACATGTCGTCACCTACTATTTTATTTATTTTAAATGAAATGTTGGTCAAAATCAGAAATGAAGTTCCTCATAAAAGTAAAAAGATCTTTACTTGTGCTTTCGGCCCCGGACTGAATATAGAAATGCTTAAACTTTCAGTAATGAACCCCGGAGTCGTTCATGAAATAAAGAAAAACAGAAATGCGGTTTCTACATCGATCCACACGTAAGGAAATTCTGGATAATGAATCAATTGAAACAGCAGAGCTTGATCTGAACTTAAAAGAACTGCATTCAATTAACAAATTACTGGGAGGTTACAAAGCTACACTTGCCGGAATGGAAATTGTTTTCAGGAAATCGGAGCAGGAGGTGATCAATGTGCTCGACATTGGATTTGGAGGCGGTGATTCTATCAGAACAATGGCTGAATATGCAAGAAAAATTAAGCGAAAAGTCTTTTTTTATGGTGTAGATCTAAAGGCTGATTGTGTGGCATATGCAACTAAGAACTTGGAAAGTGTAAATAATAAAATGTTGATCTGCGATGATTACAGAAATCTGTCAGCAGAATTCCTGAAATCAATAGATGTAATTCATTGCAGTCTGTTTATTCATCATTTAACAGATGAAGAAATAAAAAAACTGATGCAGTTCTCTTATGAAAATAACTGCATTCTTTTGATTAACGACCTGCATCGCCATCCGGTTGCATATTATAGCATTAAATTTTTGACGCAATTATTTTCACGTTCAAGACTTGTGAGGAATGACGCACCCTTATCAGTTTTACGAGGGTTCAGGAAAACCGAGCTCAAGGGACTTTTAGAAAATTCCGGATATACAGATTTCTCTGTAAAATGGATCTGGGCATTCAGGTATCTGATTTATGCAGGCAAATGAGTTATGATGTTGCAATAATCGGTGGTGGTTTAGCTGGACTTGCGCTTGCTAACGATCTTGCAATACGAGGAAGGAGAGTTATTGTTTTTGAAAAAGGAGAATACCCCAGACATAAAGTTTGCGGGGAGTACATTTCAATGGAGTCACATGAATATCTTTTGCAACTTTGTCCTCAGATCGGTTTATTGAATTTACCTGCAATAAAGAATTTTTTATTGACGTCAACAGGTAGATCAGAGTATAAAACCCGGCTTGACCTTGGTGGTTTTGGGATCAGCAGATATCTGCTGGAGAAATTGCTTTATAAAAAAGCGGAAGAAGCCGGTGTTCAAATTGTGCTGAACACGAAAGTTTCTGAAGTAATAACGTCATCGGAAAATGAGAAATTGGTCAGAACCACTTCGGGAAATTATATAGCCCGTCTGGTATGTAATGCAAGCGGAAGAAAATCAAATTTTGAGGCGAAAGAAAATGTTCGGAAACATAATAGAATCAACTATGTGGGTGTGAAGTATCACATAAAAACTGAACGTGACCCTGAGCAGATAGAGATACATAATTTTCCGGGTGGTTATTGCGGGGTTTCAGACATTGAAGATGGAAAATCGTGTTTGTGTTACATTGTGAATTCTGAAAAACTGATTCAGGCAGGAAATTCAATTCCGGAAATGGAAAAGATGTTTTTATTCAGAAATGAGAGTCTCAGAAAAATATTTGACTCTTCGTCCTTTCTTTTCAAAACTCCGGTTACGATCAGTGGAATCAATTTTAATATTAAAAAATCTGTGAATGATGGCATTTTCTATCTGGGAGATTCTGCGGGAAGTATTTCGCCGATAACAGGCAATGGAATGAGCATGGCATTGCGTTCATCATTCATTCTGGCAGGGGAAATGGAGAAGTTTTTCAGTGGCAATTTGACAATCGGAGAATTAAATTCGAATTACAGAAAATTCTGGAGTAATGAATTTGAAAACAGGATCAAGTTCAGCAGATATCTTCAGAAACTTTCTGAGTTTCCGGTTTTGACAAAAGGAGTTATTGCCTTGTTCAGGAATTCATCTTTACTTGCAAATAAGGTGATCAGTACAACTCACGGGAAACCCTTTTAGTCAGTCTCAATCTCTTCCTTAACTTTGGAAATAAGTACTGAGTAGGCATTTGGTATGATCTTCATTCCATGCTCGTGAGCATAGACCTTTGTAAATTCCGCTCCGAAGTAAAGAATGATAGCAGAATAGTAAACCCAGATCAGGATAAGTACAACTGATCCGGCGGCGCCATAAATATCATCCTGAGCTGAATTTCCCAGGTAAGCGCCAATAGCAAATTTACCGATCATGAATAAAAATGCAGTAAAAGCTGCACCAACCAGACTGTCTTTCCATGCGATTTTTCCGTCAGGAAGGGTTTTAAAGATGACTGTAAAGAGTAAGGTGATGATCAGGAATACCATTATCAAATTCATTGTATAGAAGAGGAAGATCATGTTGACAGGAAATATTCTTTCAAGCCTGTTATTCAAAACGTCCATCAATGAATTTACGATCAGTCCAACCATAAGTAAGAAGCCTACTGATCCAATCATGGAAAATGACATCAATCTGTTCTTTAAAAATTTAACAAGTCCTCGCTTGGGTTTTGCTTTTATTCCCCAGATGTAATTTATCGAATCCTGAATTTCCACAAAGACTCCTGAAGCACCGATCAGGAGGATGATAGCACTTAGTATCGTTGCAAAAGTACTTGCATGTGATAGCTTGACATTTTTTATTGTTTCCTGAATCTGCAACGCTGCATCATTGCCAACAAGACCGTTGATCTGTCCGAAGATCTCACCTCTGACAGCTTCAGCTCCAAAAAAGAATCCACTAAGGCTGATGATGATGATCAGCAAAGGTGGAAGTGAAAACACAGTATAATAGGAGAGAGCTGCACCCAGCTTAATGCCATTGTCGTCAATAAATTCATGAAAAGTTTCTTTCAGTAAGTGACCGGTATTTTTCAGGATATTTACTAGTTTAATCGGCTTCATAACTTTGATGCAATATTTGTTTAGCTTCTTTTATTTGATTTAAAAATTGAGAACAGAAGTTAAATGATTTTCAGAACCGGGACAATGTCTTAGTTATGAATTTTCCGATAGAATGATTAAAATCATCAGGGTTTTCAAGGTTTGATAAATGCCCTGCGTTATCGATGATCACCAGTGATGAGTTTTTAATTGTTGAATTGAGAAATTCTGCTTTGGCCACTGGGGTAATTGAATCCTCTTTGCCACAAATGATCAACGTGAAGCAGGAAATTTCACTTAGAAAAGGGCAGGCTTCAGGGCGATCTGCCAGGGCTTCAAGGGTTGAAGTTATTGATTTGGATGGTGTGGAAGTAATGACATCTCTGATGCTGCTTACAAGTTCACTGTTATTTTCAAAGGTATTTTTACAGAAGAGATTTTTCAGTGATGCGTCGGCATATTCCTGTGTTCCATCAGCATTTATCTTTTCGATACTTTGATATCGCTTTTCTTTTCCCTCGGGAGTGTCAGCATTGCATTGAGTATCGGCAAGGATCAATCCTTCAAACCGATCAGGATAGCGATGAACGGCATTCATCAGAATATATCCGCCCATTGATAATCCGCAAACAATTGCTTTTGGAATTTCGAGTGCATCCATTAATCCGATCAGATCATCAGCACACTGAATAATACTGGTTTCATCTCCAAGTTCAGATTTTCCGAACCCTCTGATATCATAAGTAATAACTCTGTGCCTCTCCCGGAGAAAGTCAACCTGAGGCTGCCACGAATCTTTATTGAAAGGAAATCCGTGAATAAAAAGGATCGGAATTTCACTATCACCGGAATCATTGTAGCAAACCCTGACGTTATTGACTTTGATGTAAATGTCCGTGCCTCTGATTAGTTCCATTGTTTGTTGATATTGAGAGTTGATGTATTGTTTGATGTTTGTTGTGAGTGGTTCTATTAATTATCACCACTTACTAATTACCCGGAATGTACTATTATTTAGAATGAAAATTAGTATGTTTCATTCTTTACTTCTCACTTTTCGTTTTCTTCTTTCTTTCTTCCGCTTCTTTTTGTTTCCGTTCAGCTTCACGCGCTTTTTTGTTAAAGTATCCTCTCAGCAAAAAGTTGTGTTTAGCAGCTTCCATATTCTGATTTAATCCCTGACTGCTTTTTTTCAGATTAAGCATTGTCTGATTGAAATTTTCAGCAATGGTTGAATCCTGAATTAAACGGCCTAAAGTTCCTTGTCCGCTGTTGATCTTTATCATGATCTCTGCAAGGGATTCTGAAATAATCTCGGCATTTCCTGCAGTTACTTCCAGACTGGCCATAATAGCATCTGTTTCAACCGGTTCAATAGATCCTAGTTCCTGGCCTTCAACAGCAGGACCGGCATTTGAACTTCCTTGTGTAATGATAAGCAATCTATCGCCAATTAATCCTTCAGATCCAATGGCAACTTCGCAGTCTTCCTTGATAAATTGTTTGATTTCCTGACGGATGATCATATCGACCTTTACGGTGGAGTCATTAATTATTCTGATGTTATCAACGGTACCGACATTAATACCCGAGAACCTGATGTTGTTTCCAACCTGCAATCCGCTAACGTTATAAAACGTTGAAGTCAGATTGAAAACCGGATTGAACAGATTTTTTTGTCGTCCGATAACAAAAATAGCAATAACGAATAACAATATTCCGCCTGTTATAAATAAGCCAAGTCGAATTTTAAATTTTTGAGAATGTGCTTCCATAATTTAGTTCTGTGTTTTTATTAGTTGAAAAAGGATCTGATCAGTTTATCTTCTGAAGAAGTGAAGTCTTCCGGATTACCTTCTTTGTAAATTTTTCCGTCGTCTAGCATTACGATACGGTCGGCAGTATGAAGTGCACATTTTATATCGTGCGTTATGATGATCGATGATGTTTTATATTTCTCTTTTACTTCATTGATCAGCACGCTGATTTCGTCTGAAGTAACAGGGTCGAGTCCGGTAGTAGGTTCATCATACAACATGATTTGTGGGTCTACAATGATCGTCCGGGCCAGACTGATGCGCTTCCGCATACCTCCTGATAACTGAGATGGCATTTTATTTAATGCGTCTGCCAGACCAACGTTTTCTAGTACTTCCAGCACCTTGGCGTCAATTTGTTTTTCGTTCAGGTCCTTCTTTATTCTTCGTAATGGAAATTCAAGATTTTGTTTTACAGTCATGGAATCATAGAGTGCACCACTTTGGAAGAGGAATCCGATTTTTTTACGGATCTCTGCAAGAGTTTTTTTATCGATTTCAAGAACATTTTTTCCAAATACATTTATTTCACCGCTGTCAGATGAAAGGAGTCCGACAATTAGTTTTATAAGAACCGATTTCCCGGTACCCGATTTCCCTAATACTACCAGATTCTCACCTGTCCTTAACTTTAGTGAAATATCCTTCAAAACTTCCTGAGTGCCGAAGGACTTTTTAAGATTTTTAATTTCAATTGCGGGATCATTTGTACTCAGAGGAGATGTAGCCTGATCAATATTGTTTTCTTCTGTTTTCATGACATCATGATATCAGTAATTTGTACTGCAATGACATCCACAACGATCACCAGCAATGAGGAGAGTACAACTGCGGAATTTGCAGCTAGTCCTACACTTTCTGTTCCACGACCGGCATTATATCCCTTATAGCATCCTACCATGCCGATCACCGCCCCAAAGAAGAAGGATTTGATCACCGCCGGCAGGAAGTCAATAAATTCAACATTGGAAAATGCCTGATTGAAAAAAAGCAGCAGGGTGACATCACCTTTGATATTTGCTCCGAGCCAGCTTCCGAATATTCCCAGAATGTCAGCATAGAGAATTAGGATCGGAATCATCAGTGTTGCAGCAAGAACCCTTGTAACTACAAGAAACCGCATTGGATTGGTTGATGAAACTTCCATCGCTTCGATCTGCTCTGTTACTTTCATTGAGCCTAATTCTGCGCCCATTCCTGAGCCGATCTTTCCTGCACAGATCAGCGCAGTGATGACAGGCCCCATTTCCCTTATCAGCGAAATGGCTACCATTCCCGGAAGCATTGAAACTGCACCAAAGTCAACCAGGACAGGCCTGGATTGTATGGTCAGCACAAGCCCCATGATCAGACCTGTGATAGATACAAGCGCCACTGATTTGTTCCCAATCTGGAAACATTGGTTTATGAACTCTTTGAATTCAAAATGGCGTGAAAAAGTCGCTTTTATTATCTGAGAAATAAACAGAGATGCATCAGCAACATCGGAAAGAAATCCCCCTGCTTTTTCAATTTGTATAGATTTAATTTTGGCTGTGTTCATAATGCGGGAATTATTATCTACGATAAACGGTTAAGATAATTGGGTAATGGGTAATTAATGGGGCATATTGTATTTATCGACGGACATTTAATTTGGATTATGTCCCTTCGTTTATAACTTCGCAATATCTAAGCCACCGCTACAAGGTTATCAGTTTATGCCATGTGGTAAGAATATTTAAATGAACATGAAGTATTTTATTTTTCTGACTGCATTTGTATTTCAATTTCATGTTGGACCACTTGCAGCGCAAACCGATTCACTGATTGACTGGAAAAGCGATATCGAATATTTAAAAACGGAACTCCCTCAAAAGCACAAAAATCTTTTCTTTAAATATTCACGCGAAGAGTTCAATTCAAGCCTTGATGCATTGATTGCTCAAACCGGAGATTTAAGTGATTTGCAAGTGGCGATAAAGTTGCAGCAGATAATTACCAGAATTGGAGACTCGCATACTTCACTAGATATTAATAATTTTCTGAGCAAAGACAAAATTCTTTCCTTCGGTACAGTTTGGTTTCCGGATGGAATACATATTGTTCTAATCGAAAAGGAGAATCGCAGTTTGTTAGGAGGGAAATTAAAAAGCATTAATGGATTTCCACTGCAAAGAATTGTTGATAGCCTGAGTACTTTATTTGTGGTTGACAATGATGCTTGTTTGAAACGTTTTGTTCCAAATTTCCTTTTCTATAGTCAGATTTTAAATTATTTTGGTTTCATGTCCGATTCCACAGCAACTTTGGAAGTTGAGGATTCCGGAAACAGGAAAATAGAAGGCAAACTCATAGCTAAAACCTATTATGATAGTCTGGTCGTAGATACCGGGTATGTTGAGAAGCTTTTTTCCAAGAAACCTTATAGTAATTATTTTTCCGAACAATATTATGAAGAGGACTCAATATATTTCGTTAAATACAGAAGGTGTTGGGGAAAGGAATTGGAGCAACGATATGGTAATAAGGAAAGGGCAGATAGTCTTCCGGCATTTATACCGTTTTACCAGTCGGTCTTAAAAACCCTTAAGGAAAAACCTGTAAAAAAAATGATCTTCGATATGAGAGCGAATTCAGGTGGTTCATCATTGCAGGCAATGGATTTTATTAAACAGCTTGGCGGAATGAAACAACTCAATAAGAGAAATAAACTATATGTCGCTATTGGCAGGCGAACCTTTTCTTCTGCAATTCTCAATGCTAATGATTTTAAGCGTTCAACAAAGGCAGTTTTTATAGGAGAGGAAACATCAGGAAAACCAAACCATTATGGATCTGTAAATTCGTTTAATTTACCATCGTCAGATATTGAAATAATTTATTCGACGTGGTATTTCAAAAGGGTATCAGGAGATCCTAAGACATTAGAGCCCGACATTAAATGTGAAATTACTTTTGAGGACTTTTTAAATGGCGTTGATCCGGTGTACAAGTGGGTAAAAAATAATGGGCGGTAGTTTCTTACTTACTCTTTCTCTTGAACCTGCACTTAATCTCATCTTAGAGTAAGTGCAGGTTTCAGAGAAACAAAAGGAGTAAGTAAATTATGCCATCTCCGTCAGATCCACAGGAACGACTTGCGTCACACCCTGCTCAACCATTGTAATACCGTACATGATGTCTGTAGCAGCCATTGTACGTTTATTGTGGGTGATTATGATGAATTGAGACTCTTGCGAGAATTTACGGATGATGTTGTTGAACTTGTCGATATTCATATCATCCAATGGAGCGTCAACCTCATCGAAGATACAGAATGGTGCAGGTTTCAAAAGATAAATTCCGAAAAGAAGGGCAGTTGCAGTAAGAGTTTTTTCTCCTCCTGACAGCTGGCTGATCGATAGTGGACGTTTGCCTTTTGGTTTTGCTATGATCTGAACATCACTTTCTGTAGGGTTAGACGGATCCATTAATACAAGATCACAATCATCGTCCTGGGTAAATAGTGAGCGGAATACTTTAATGAAGTTTTCACGGATCATTGTGAAAGCATGCATGAAGTTTTCCTTTGCAGTGATCTCGATTTCTTCAATTGTTTTCAGCAATGATTCTTTTGCACGGGCAAGATCGTCTTTTTGTGTGATGATGAAAGTATGTCGTTCGCTGATCTCAGTATAAGCTTCAATGGCCATTGGATTGATCGGTCCATAGTTGTCGAGTTGCCCTTTTTGCTTGTTTACTTTTTCGCGCAATTCTTCTTCGTTGTACTCCGGATTCGGATCTTTGTCAATGATCTCATTGATGTCGATGTTGAATTCAACACTTAACCTTTCTTTCAATGAGTTCAATGAGATCTTCAGTTCCATCGTCTTGTCTTTGATGGCAGTGCCAAGCTGGTCACATTGCTCTCTCTGGTGACGGATATTCCTGATCTTAGTTTCAAGTTCATCAATTGCTCCACGTGATTTGAAGTATTCAGCTTCTATTGCAGCAACAGACTGGTCAAGGACTTCTTTTTCTTCATAAAGGCCTATCAACTGTGAATCGAAATCGGTAGATGTATCAAGCAGTTCTTTGATCCGCATTTGTACATTTTCAACTTCTTCCGTATTCGTAATAATGTTTTTATTTAACGTCTCCTGAAGTCCGGTTTTGTAGGCATGATCACGGATAATATTTGCGATCTTATTTTGCTGCTGGATCACAACAATGTGATGCTGATTATAGCCTGTACTCTGACCATTCATTGTTTCAGTCAGCGTATTGAATTCTGCCTGTAGGTTGGTCAGCTGCCCCGAAATATCATCATGCTGCAGGCGTAATTGCAGTAAATGCTCCTGGAAACTTAAGTTGTTTTGCTGAAGTGTATCATCAATTGCATGCAATTGCATATACAGGCCTTCAACTATTTTTTTATTGTTCTCTACGGATGTAAATAAATGTTCTGCTTTATTCTTTAATGAAGAAAATTCGTGTGTCGCTTTATTTACTTCCTGATTCAGGCGATTTTTTTCAGACGTAAGTCTTTCTTTGGTTTGCTTTGAATGCTGAAGTTTCGACTGAACTTCATCGCGGCTGGTTTTCGTCTTTTCAAGTTCTCCTGAAAGGGTTGTGATCTCTTTAGAAAGATTTTCAAGATGCTTAGCACGACCGATTCGCTTTCCATCGAACAGACCAACCGATCCGCCTGATAATGCATGACGTGTCCGGCAGAATTTTCCATTTTTGGAAATGAAAGACATGCCTGTATTATCCTGCTGAAGGAATGGTGTGTTTTCCTGATTTTCCGTAACTACATATACATTTCGCAATAAGTAATTACAAAGGTCCTGGTATTTCTCTTCGACATCAATAATGCTTAATGCAGGAATGCAATCCTGGATAGAATCAGAATTGGTTACAGGAGTTCCCTCAAAGTTTTTCAGGATAAAGAAATTCGCACGACCTTTTGATGCTTCGCTCAGGAGATTTACAGCCTTACTTGCTTCTTCGATATTTTCAATAACGAAGTAGTTCATGTAAGGATCAAGATAGTTCTCGATCGCTGATTTATATTCAGCCTGGCAGTTCAGGATCTCAGAAAAAAGCGGAGCGCGATTTGTGAATGAAGAGTTTTTACGCAGATACCTTAATGATTCAGGGTATCCTTCTAAATTCTCCAGTAAGCTCTTGGTAAGATTGAACTCATTTTGTTTTGCATCCAGCTTCCGTCCTTCAGAAATTACCTCTTCAGTATATTTCTTCAGTTCTTCATCAAGGCGGATAATATCATGTGCAAGATTTTCTTCGCCTTCAAGTAAACTATTGAGTGCTTTTTCTTTTTCTTCTTTCAGTGTCCGGGAAGCTTCAGCCTTTGTGTGAAGTTCGTCGTGTTCAGTTTGTTTTTCTGTCGTGTCAGAAGAAAGTCTGTCGATCTCTTTTTGCAGTGAATCTTTTTTCGTCTGGGTAATAGCAAGGCTTTTTTCAGACTCATGCATTGAGACCTGGATGCCTTGTGCTTCAGAAGTCATGCGATGAATATCGCTTTTCATCTGATCATGACCACTGCGCGTAATGTCAAGAGCAGCTTTTAATTCCGTAAGCTGATTTTGTAATTGCTCAAGAGCTGCTTCTTCATTGAAACGGTCTTCTTCGATCTGTTTTAGCTGATCCTGTGTTGCAATTAAATTTGCTTTATCATTAGACAGCTGATTGGACAGCGAAGCTTCTTTATCTTTAAGATGTGTAAGTTTTTCATTACTTACCTTCTTGTCATTTTCATATTGTCTGATGAAAGAGATCTTATCATTCAATACTTTTTGTGATTCTGATAATTCTTTCTCACGATCAAGTGCAACCAGTTTCACATGCTGAAGTTCAGCTTCGTTTGTATCTAATTGAGTGTCGTAAGCGATCTTGTCTTCCTGTTGTTTTGTTTCCTGTGCAAGAAGATCGTCGAATGTTTGTTTGCTACCTGAGATTGTAAATAATGCCAGCTCAGTTGAAAGTTCTTTATAAAGTCCTTTCAGTTTGTAGTAACGTTCTGTTTTCTTAGCCTGAGATTCGAGTTGTTTCATGTTTCTCTCGATCTCGAATAAAAGATCATCAACGCGCTTAAGGTCGTTATCAGTATCTTCTAATTTCTGCAGGGTTTGTTTTTTCCGGATCTTGTATTTAGAGATACCGGCTGCTTCTTCAAGAAGATTTTTGATCGCATTGTGTTTATCATTGAGGATCTCGTCGACCATCTTCAATTCGATGATGGCATAACTATCGGAACCGATACCGGTATCCAGGAAAAGGTCCGTAATGTCTTTTAACCGACAGGTTACATTATTGAGCAGGTATTCACTTTCACCCGTTCTGTAAAGACGACGGGTAATTGTTACCGTACTGTATTCGGTAGGAAGTATGTTCTTTGTGTTTTCAAACGACAAAGAAACCTCGGCAAGACTTGCGGGTTTACGGTTTTTATTTCCGTTGAAAATGATGTTTTCCATTTTCTCCGAGCGAAGCATACGGGTTTTTTGTTCACCCAAAACCCACCGGATCGAATCAACAACATTCGATTTTCCACTACCATTTGGGCCGACAATAGACGTAACACCTTTGTCAAAGTGTATCGTAACTTTGTCTCCGAAGCTTTTAAAGCCTTTAATTTCTAAACTGGTTAAGCGCATAAAAAATAATTTATCCTTTCAATGACGCGCAAAAATAACTTATTTAGTCAGCAACGCCAGAATTGTTAATAACTCAGGTTTTCTGTGGAGAACCTACACCTTCATGTAAAAATTAGATGGTGACAAGCAGATGACACACAATTTAAGAAAAGTCTTGATATTTCGGGCAAATAAGAAAAGGGGACTTGATAAATTTGGTTGTGATGATTAAATGAATAAATTGCGACCAAATTGCGAAAAGTCAAGACATTTTAACAGTTACAATTTAGTGGGACCGCTGAAAGGTCTATGAAAATCCTGCTGTTCAGAGTGTTAGACGTTAGCAAATTAGTTTTGGTTTTAAGTATTCAATTTATACTTTTACCACCCACATTAACGAAAAATTAACAAAATTCAAACATAGACTATGGGACGAAAGTTATACCTATCATTAGTCGTACTGATTTTACTAGGATTTACTGCATCAGCACAGACTGGTGAAATTCGTGGTAAGGTTACTGAAAGTGGTTCTTCAGAAGGAGTACCATTTGCCAGTGTTACAGCAAAAATGAATAATTCGATTATTCAGGGAGCTATAACAGACATCGACGGAAATTATGTAATCAAGCCATTGAATCCCGGTAAGTATGATATTGAGGTCACTTCAATAGGATATCAGCCGGCAAGACAAACGGGGATTACAGTTTCAATAGATAAAATCTCTTTCGTGAATATGACGATCGGTAAAGGGATTGACCTGAAAGATTTTGTGATCACTGAATACAAAGTCCCTTTGATAGATAAAGGAAATCCTGCAACATCCATTACAATTGATATTGAACAGATCCAGCAGGCTCCGACACGTGATGTGAATTCACTTGCTTCTGCAGGAACCGGCGTGTTCCAGAAAGATGAAGGTGGCGCTTTGAATATCCGTGGTTCTCGTTCTGATGGTACTGCATATTATGTCGATGGTATAAAAGTTCGTGGTGGAGTAGGTCTGCCGCAAAAAGGAACAGAACAGATCACCGTAATTACTGGTGGTGTTCCTGCTCAATACGGTGATGCAACCGGTGGTATCATTTCCGTAACTACTCGTGGACCTTCTAAAGAATGGAGCGGAGGAATTGAATTAGCGACTTCTGAGTTTCTAGATGATTTCGGATATAACCTTGCTTCTTTTGACATTTCCGGTCCTTTGTATTCTTCAAAAGATTCGACTAAAAAAACTGATCAGGCAATTGCAGGTTTCTTTATAGCCGGTGAGTATCAATATGACAAAGACCCTGCTCCTCCTGGAATTTCGGTTTATAAAGTAAATGATGATTTACTGAATGATGTCAGGTTGCATCCATTGGTTCGCGCACCTCAAGGTGATAACTACATTCATCGTTCTCATTATTTCACAATTTCTGACCTTACAAAACAAGCTTACCGTGAAAATGTATCTGCAAGTGCAATGCGTTTAAATGCTAAGCTGGATTTTCGTCCGGCGAAAAATTCTACATTGACTTTCGGAGGTTCGGTAGAGCATACTGATCAGAATATATGGATCGACAATTATGCATTGATGAATTACGATCAGAATCCACAGACTCTTGAAACAAACTGGAGAGTATTCGGAAAGTTTACGCAGAGATTCAATTCAGATTCTAAAGAAGGTTCTTCTTCTGTTTTAAAGAATGCCTTTTATTCAGTGCAAGTTGATTATTCCAATAACTATTCTGTAACACAGAATAGACAACACAAGGACAAAGTATTTGATTATGGTTATGTAGGGAAGTTCGTTACAAGTTCTGCACCTGCACCAAATGTATTTGGCGGTTATGGACTTATAAGAACTGAAACTGCTGTTTCAGGGGAAGATAGTCTTATCTTAGGACAGGCAATCAATCGCGATACGCTTGTTGAATTTACACCGGGTACACAAAATCCATATACTTCAAATTATACTGCACAGTATTTTGAAATGACAGATCCATTTGGTACTGCAGGATATCAGGAAAATCTTGTTCAGGTAGAATCAGGAGGAGGTTTGTTAAATGGTGATAACCGGACTGGTTTGAACGTTTATGGAATCTGGTCTACACCAGGTCGTGTACGTACAGGATACAGTATTGATAATAACAGTCAGTTCCGTGTAAGTACAAACGGATCAGTAGATATCAAGAATCACAACATTGTACTTGGACTTGAATATGAGCAGAGGACTGACAGAGGCTATACCATTACTCCGAATGCATTGTGGGGTTTAATGCGCCAGTTAAGCAACCAGAATCTCAGAGGTCCGGATCTTAATTCAGGATATGTTAGCCAGACTTTATATACAGGAACTCAATATCTGACCCTTATTAATTATACCCAGGGAGCATACTTCCCGAATCTTGTAGATAGTTCGGATTCAAATTCTCCGGTCATCAAAGGATTTTATGAAAATGTAAGAGATGTACTGGGAGTAGGTTATGGAGACACGATACAGATCGATGCTTATGATCCTTCTTCATTTAGTTTAGATATGTTCACTCCGGATGAATTACTTAATAACGGAGGTTCATTTGTTGACTATTACGGATACAATTATATTGGTGAATTAGATGAGTCCAATTCATGGAACCTGGCTAATTTCTATACGGACGAAGATGATACTCATAATAAGATCAGAAGAATCGATGCATTCAGACCGACTTATATTGCAGGTTATATTTCAGATCGTTTTACTTTTGACGATGTGATCTTCAATGTCGGAGTTCGTGTGGATCGTTTTGATGCAAATCAATATGTATTAAAAGATGCAAATTCATTATACGAGATCAGGACTGCTTCTGATGGAGAAGTGAATAGTCTATTAGGATCTTATGGCGGAACTCGTCCGGGTAATATCGGAGATGATTTTGCTGTTTATGTAGATAATTCAGAGAATCCGACAGCTGTAGTGGGTTACAGAGATGGCAACCAATGGTACAATTCAGAAGGAGTTGGAATTACAGATCTTAAGCCATTATTGGAAACAAGTGGTGGTATCCAACCTTATCTGTCGAACTACAGTGATTATGTAAATAATAACATCAACACGAATGCATTTAAGGATTACGAACCTCAGGTGAATGTTATGCCACGTGTTGCCTTTTCATTCCCTATATCTGATGAAGCTTATTTCTCTGCTCATTATGATATCTTAACTCAGCGTCCTCAAAATCTGAATCTGATCCGCTTTAATCCGATCACATATTTAGGTTGGGCACAAGGAATTGGTGGAAACTTCAGTAATCCTGATCTTAAACCGGAAACAACTACTGATTATGAAATTTCATTCCAGCAGAAGATATCTAAAAGTTCAGCATTCACTATCGCTGCATTCTACAAAGAATTAAGAGACATGGTTCAGATCATCAGTCTGGATTATGCATTCCCAAGAGCATATACAACTTATGGTAATATTGACTTTGGAACTGTAAAAGGACTTTCATTCTCTTATGATCTTCGTCGTACAAGTAATGTCCGTATGAATGTAAGTTACACTTTACAATTCGCTGATGGTACAGGATCTGATGCAACTTCAAGTTCAGGAATTCTTTCTCAGGCAGGTCAGACAAATCTTCGTGAGATCAAGCCATTGAGTTTTGATCAACGTCATACTTTTGTTACCTCTTTTGATTTCCGTTATGGATCAGGAAAGAGTTACACTGGACCGGTATGGTTCAATAAGCAAGTGTTGTCTGATGCAGGTCTGAATTTAGTATTCCGTGCAGGTTCAGGTACTCCATACACACGTAAATCAAACATCACTCCTACAGCGGATTTCACTACAACAGCAAACAGCCGTTCAGTGATCGCAGGTCAGATCAATGGTTCACGTTATCCTTGGCAGTTCAAGATCGATGCAAAACTCGATAAGAACTTTTCGATCAAAACTGGAAAGAAGAAAAATGGTGATGCCCGCAAAGAAGTATATGCTAACGTATATCTTCAGGTGTTAAATGTATTGAATACACAAAACGTGTCTTCAGTATACGCAGCAACCGGTAGTCCAAGCGACGACGGTTATGTGACTTCACCTGCTGCACAATCATCAATTGCATCAAAGGTTAGTCCTCAGGCATATATAGACCTGTATCGTTTGGCAGTAAATGATCCGAACAATTACAGTCAGCCACGTCGGATCCATTTAGGTGTTCAGTTTAATTTTTAATCAGACAAATCACTCTTAACAAATGAAAAGATATATATATACAGCGATCATGTTCCTGAGTATTTCAGGGATTGCTATCGCAAAAGAAAATGTCAATTCACCTCAGCGCAGTTCCGGACCAACGGGAGGTAATCAGACCTTTGCCGGTTGTGAACCATCCAAGTCGCGGGCTGATCTTAATATCAACAACGTCCGGACTCCAATCTGGATCAATGGTGATATGTGGTGGGACCTTACAGGGAATGCTTTGTATGAAGTGCCGGTAGGTTCCGGAAAACATTCATTATTTGCCGGAGCGATCTGGATCGGTGGACTTGAAGCAGGTTCAGGAAACCTGAAAGTAGCTGCTCAGACTTACCGTCAGTCAGGAAGTGATTTCTGGCCGGGTCCGATCGACAGTGCGTCTATTTCTGTAACACCTGAAAACTGTCTGAAATATGATAAACACTGGAATCTGACATTCGCAGAAGTAAAGAATTTTCATCTCGAGTATCATATCAATGGTAACTTATCATATCCTGTACCTCAGAACGTAAAAGACTGGCCGGGTAATGGATTCAATCAGAATTTTGTATTAGCACCTTTTTATGATGCAGATGGGGATGGACTTTATCTGTATGAAAATGGTGATTATCCGAAATACAATATTGATGGTAACTTCGACAACTGTGATAAAAGTTTATTGAAAGGTGATCAGACGATCTGGTGGGTATTCAATGATGTTGGAAACATCCACAATGAAACGAATAGCCAGTTTCCTGTAGGTGTTGAGATCCAGGCTCAGGCTTTCGGTTTCAATACAGGAGATGAGATCAATAACATGACTTTCTATCGTTACAAGATCATCAACCGTGCGACAACTGATTTGAATGAAACTTATTTTGGTGCATGGGTAGATCCGGATCTTGGAAATTACCTTGATGATTATGTTGGTTGTGATGTTGAAAGAGGTCTAGGATTCTGTTACAATGGTGATGCTGTTGATGATGGAGCTCTAGGTTACGGAGCGAACCCACCGGCAATAGGTGTGGATTTCTTTGAAGGACCATTAGCAGATAGCGGTGACGGAAAAGACAATGACCGTGACAGTATCATCGATGAAGTTGGTGAACAGATCATCATGTCAAAATTCGTTTACTACAATAACGACTTTAGTAATTTCGGTAACCCTGAAAATGCTCAGCAATATTATGATTACCTGCGTGGAATCTGGAAAGATGGATCTCCAATGTTATATGGTGGAAATGGTTATCAGTCAGGTGGAGTTCCATGTGACTTCATGTTCCCGGGTACTTCTGATCCTTATTGGTTAGGTACTGATTCAGTTCCACAGTTTATCTGGACTGAGACAACACCAAATGGTCCGAACAGTACACCAAATACTCCGGATGACCGTCGTTTCCTTCAGTCAGCCGGACCTTTCACATTGAAACCGGGTAATGTCAATTACATTACAACGGGAGCTGTATGGGCACGTACTTCATCAGGTGGTCCAGATGCTTCAGTTCGTCTTTTGAAACTTGCTGATGCAAAAGCACAGAATTTATTCGAGTCTTGTTTCAAAGTGATCAACGGTCCAAGTGCTCCGGATATTACGATCCGTGAAATGGATAAGGAATTGATTTTATCGATCAGTAATTTACCAGGTTCTAATAACCTTAAAGAAGATTATATAGAAAAGGATATCAATATTCCTGCAGTACCAAGTGCGATCTTCCGTTTTGAAGGTTACAAAGTTTTCCAGGTAATTGACCCTTCGGTTTCAGTAAATGACCTTAAGAATGCTGACAAGGCTCGTCTGATCTTCCAGTGTGATATTAAAAACGGAATTGCACAGATTGTAAATAAAGTATTCGATGGAAACATCAGTGCATTTGTGCCTACTGAAGAAGTATTCGGAGAAGATAAAGGTTTACGTCACTCATTCAAAGTAACAACTGATGCATTTGCAACCGGTAACCCAAGTCTTGTCAATCATAAAACATATTATTTCTATGCAGTAGCATATGCTTTCGATCCTGTAGCTGATGTGCAAAACCCACTAGATCCGGATTTAAATGGAATTTATGGTCAGCCATATGTTCAGAGTCGTCAGAATGCAAGAGGTGAAAAGATCGAGATCTTTACAGGTATTCCTCACATTTCCACACCTGAAGAAGGCGGACTCGTTTTAGCTGCTGAATACGGTGACGGACCGGAGATCACACGTTATACCGGTTTTGGTAATGGTCATCTTACTGGAACAGAAAGAGGTACTTTGGATATTAAACAAAGCCAGATCGATGAAATTATCTTTAATCAATCAAATAACAGAATTCAGACTCCAACATATGTTGGTGGACATGGTCCGGTAGACATTCGTGTTTATGATCCGTTTGCGATTGATGGTGGTGATTTTGAATTATGGTTAACAGATACTATTACAAAGGTTGTCTTCACAGGCGATATCCAGGGGAATGCATCAGTAATTGATAGTGTTAGCAATGTTGATGGTCTTAAGATCGGTTTATACCTGAACGCCGGCAATGATTTCTTCCCTCAGAATTCAAAAATCATTGCTATCAATGGAACAGGCCCTTATCAGGTCGTGATGTCCGGCCCAATTACTACTTCTGGTCCGATAGACAATCTCGAGATCACTGCAAGTGCAAGATGGATACTGAAGAATGTTCAGTCAGGTGAAGAAACGGTTTCATTGAAATCACTCGAGTTCCCTTATGATCAGTTATTCCCGAATCAAGGATTCTCCATTAGCATGAGCCAGGTAAAAAATACCGGTGAAGCAAAGAATGATGGAAACGGTTTTGTTGAAGCAACATTGGTTTATGCGAATCCAAATAATCGTTGGTTGAGTGGTATTCAGGATGTGAACAATTTTGAGCCGTTTAACTGGATAATGGCTGGGAAAGATGTTGATCCGGATTACTTACCTGAAATTGACCCTAATGAATTTTATTCAAAATCTTTGGGTGGTTCCTGGGCTCCGTTTCGTTTAGTAAATTCTAAAACAGCTGAAGACAGGGTAACACCTGCTCCTTCTGCACTTGTATACGGAAATCCTTCTGCACCGAAATATGATAATTTACAATATTTGTCGAATGTCGATGTTGTAATTACATCGGATAAATCAAAGTGGAGCCGTTGTGTAGTATTTGAAATGGGGTCTAACTCATTGAATACTGAGGGCGGGCAGTATCACGGATTGATCCGTAAACATCCATCGATGAATTTAGATGGTACTTACAGCAGCACTGACTCCGGTTATAGTTATTTCCCTGGATATGCTATTGATCTGGAAACCGGAGAACGTTTGAATATTGCATTCGGTGAAGACAGTCGTTTCCCTTCTGAGAATGGTGCAGATATGAAATGGAATCCGAATTCAAATCTTGGTTACTTCGATAATACAGGTACCTTCAATTTGCAAGCCGGTGGTAAACATTACATCTATGTATTTGGTAACAAGAGTTCATATTCAGATACAATAGCGGCGTCTTCAGCGAATCTTATTACAGGTCCTATTTATCCAAGTGATACTTCATATTGGGGACCGGCTTATGATCAGTGTAATCATATCCGTGCGGCACTTTGGAATCTTCCAAATGTAACGTCTACTGCAAATAAAAAACTTGTTAAAAAGATCTGGAAAGATTGCATGTGGGTAGGTACTCCAATGCTGACTCCTGGTCAGACTCTTCTGGATAATCAAGTGAAGATCCGTTTAAGGGTTGCTAAGCCTTACCGTCAGTATGTTTCCGGTGTGAGTGGATCGATCAATGACAATTTCCCATTCTATCGTTTCAGCACTGAAAGTCTGAAACCGAAAGTTCAGCAAACAGAAGTTGCAACAAATGCACTTGGTCTGATCAATGTCGTTCCGAATCCATACTATGCTTATTCATCTTATGAGGTGAACCAGATCGACAACAGAGTGAAGATCGTTAACCTTCCTGCTGAATGTGTGATTTCAATTTATACTCCGGGCGGTGCCCTGGTTCGTAAATTTAACCGAAGTGTAGGAAAGAACAATAGTGCAGGAGCATCCTATCCTGAAACCAATCTTGATTCATCGATCGATTGGGATCTTAAGAATTCAAAAGGAGTTCCTATTGCCAGTGGTATGTACATCGTACACATTGCTGCAGAAGGAATAGGTGAACGTACTATCAAATGGTTCGGAGTCATTCGTCCAATCGATCTTGATACATTCTAATTATTACATAACAAAGCCACAGAAAAAACAGTTATATATATGAAATCTGTAAATAAATTAAAGTTGGTCAGTCTCGCTCTTGCAGCACTTGCAATGGCAGGCGGCAATGTAAAGGCCGGGAATCCGGACCGTATCGGTCAGGCCGGTGCTACTGAGCTATTGATCAACCCATGGGCAAGATCTTCCGGTTGGGGTGGAGCAAACAGCGGAGCTGCAGAAGGTCTGGAAGCACAATTTCTGAATGTTGCCGGAACAGCACATACTAAAAAAACGGAAGTTCTCTTTAGCCACACAAATTATCTGCAAGGCTCGGGAATTACACTGAATGCTTTTGGTATAACTCAGAAAATGGGTGAAAGCGGTGTACTCGGATTAAGCATTATGTCTATGGCATTTGGTGATGTTGAGATCACAACAGTTGATCAGCCTGAACCAAGTCTAGGAACCTATTCTCCGCAATACATCAACCTTGGAATCTCTTACGCGAAGACGTTCTCTAATTCTATCTACGGGGGTTTAACACTTCGTATCATTGATGAGAGTATCTCCAACGTAAGTGCAGGTGGTCTTGCCATTGATGCCGGTATTCAATATGTGACCGGAAACAATGAAGAGAAAAACAACATTCGTTTCGGTATCGCATTGAGAAATGTTGGTACACCACTTCAGTTTGGTGGTGACGGACTTTCTACACGTGTAGATGCACCGAATACGACTAACGTTTATCAGTTAACAGTAGAGCAACGTACAGAAGGATTTGAAATGCCATCACTGATCAATATCGGAATGGCTTATGATTTCATCATGGCAAAAGATCATGCATTAACACTTGCAGGTACTTTTACTTCAAATTCATTTACGAACGATCAGTTTACAGGCGGACTTCAGTATTCATTCAAAAAACTTTTTGCAATTCGTGGTGGATTCACTTACGAAGACAATTTGTTTGACGATGAACTCCGCACAACTGTTTATTCAGGCCCTTCTGCAGGTTTAACAGTAGATGTTCCTATGGGATCAGGCGGTAAAAAGTTCGGAATTGATTATTCATATCGCGCTACCCAGCCTTGGGATGGTATCCATAGCTTTGGATTCCGTTTCATATTGTAAATAGAAATTTTTGTATATTTGTGCAAATAAACAAGACTCCCTCACCGGAGTCTTGTTTTTTTACTTTAAAACAGGATAGAACAATAAAAAAAACGTTAGTATGTCATTACAATATTTTACAGCTGAAGGATTAAAGAAATTACAGGACGAATTGAACCAGCTAAAGACAGTGGAACGTCCGAATATATCTAAACAAATTGCAGAAGCACGCGATAAAGGTGATCTTTCTGAGAATGCAGAATATGATGCAGCCAAAGATGCCCAGGGTTTACTTGAGTTAAAGATTTCAAAACTTGAAGAAGTAGTTTCAAATGCACGTGTATTGGATGAAAGCAAGGTTGATGTTTCACGTGCATTGGTTTTATCGAAAGTAAAGATCCGGAACAAGGCTAATAATTCTGAAATGACTTATTTGCTAGTTGCGGAAAATGAAGCTGATCTTAAACTCGGAAAAATTTCAGTTACCTCGCCGATCGGAAAAGGTCTCCTCGGCAAAAAAGTCGGCGAAGTAGCCGAGATCGCAGTGCCATCAGGTAAACTGGAGTTTGAGATAATCGATATTACCAGATAATTGATTCCGAAAATTTTTCAAATAGAAATCCAATGGCATCAATATTCACTCGTATCATTAGCGGTGAAATTCCATCCTACAAAATAGCGGAGGACGAAAACTATTTCGCTTTTCTTGATATCAGTCCTTTGGCTAAGGGGCATACTTTGGTAGTTCCGAAAAAAGAGACGGATTATATTTTTGATATTGCTGCTGATGAACATGCTGGATTATGGAAGTTTGCGCAAAAAGTAGCCAAAGCAATCGGCAAGGCTGTGCCATGTAAACGAGTTGGAGTAGCAGTGATCGGACTTGAAGTTCCACATGCGCACATTCACCTCATTCCCATGAATAAAGTCAGCGATATGAATTTTGCAAGTCCAAAGCTTACGTTTTCTGCGGAGGTGATGGAAGAAGTTGCCAGGTCGATCAGGGAAAAACTCTCCTGAAATTTGGTTTGACTGCGATTTAGTTTTTTAAACAAGGAAGACCTAATAGAAAAAAGGGAGGAAAAAGAGTTGTCTCTTTTCCTCCCTTTTTTTTCTCCTATTTCTCCGGATTTTAATTTTTTTAACTCTGGATTTATTTGGAAACCCTGCCAGGGTTAGCCGAAACAAAGGCCTTCCAACTCCCGCCTTTTTTGGTATTCCCTGCAGAGGCAGCTTTTCCCTGAAAATGATGGCATACAGCAGCGGCAAGGCCGTCGGTAGCATCAAGGTACTTTGGAGTCTCTTCGTAGCTCAGGAGCGTTTGTAGCATGGCTGCGACCTGTTCTTTTGAGGCATTGCCATTGCCTGTAATGCTTTGCTTGATCTTTTTAGGCGAATATTCGAAAATTGGCACCGATCGGGACAGGCCGGCAGCCATGGCCACACCCTGCGCCCGGCCTAATTTTAACATAGATTGAACATTTTTCCCGAAAAAAGGGGCTTCAATGGCCAGCTCATCAGGGTGGTAGCTGTCGATCAGCGTAATGGTCTTTTCGAAAATGGACTTCAGCTTTAAAAAGTGGTCGTCCATTTTTTCAAGTGAAATAATACCAAGAGCGATCAGTTTTATCTGCGAACCGGTTACACTGATAATTCCGTAACCCATGATATTCGTTCCGGGGTCAATACCTAAAATTATTTTTTCCTGTTTCTCCAAACCGAATGTGAACGAATAGTTGTTGTATCCAAAATCACAACAAATACTTTCCTTATACTTGTTGAATTCTATGGAACAAAGAAAGTCAAATATTTCCACTTACGGATGGCGTCTTTTCAAATTACTCATTGCTGCAATTGCGTTCTGGTTTGTTTATAAAAAGATCTCGGCACAAAAGGATGCAGATGAATATTTTCTTCAATTGAAAGAAGCATTTGGACAGTCACATACAATGGTTCTTTTAGTGATAGTTCTTGTTCTGATGTTCTTTAACTGGATCACTGAAGCATTGAAGTGGAAGCTGATGATTGACAAGATTGAGAAAATCACACTTTTCAGGTCACTGGAGGCCGTGTGTTCAGGATTAACGATCAGTATTTTTACGCCGAATCGTATTGGTGAGTATGCCGGAAGGGTTTTTCACCTCGACAAAGCGAATAAAATTCAGGCCACTCTTATCACTGTTATTGAAAATGTCAGTCAGCTGCTGGCGACCTTGTTGATCGGTTCAGTCTCATCTATCTATTATTTTTCCGTGTATGAAGAATTGTCGTTCTCTTTGAGTTTTCTTTTCATTACAATATTACTGACTGTGTCTTTTATTTCCATACTTGGTTTTTTCAATATCCGTTTTCTCGAGAACGTGATCATGCGGATCCGCTTTATGAAAAAGTGGCAACCCACGTTTCACATATTATCTGATTATAGTTTGACTGAACTCCTGAAAGTTTTCTGTCTAGCTTTATTGCGGTATTTCATTTTTGTTTTACAGTTTTATCTTCTCATCAGAATGTTTGGCGGTGATACGACTTTTATCCCCTCATTTATAATGATTGCCATGACCTATCTTGTCATAACTATTGTTCCAAGTATGACTCTGGTCGAGTTCGGTATCAGGGGAGCAGCAGCAACCTATTTCTTTTCAAGGATCACATTGGATGTACTTCCCGTATTGAATGCTGTTTTTTCGTTGTGGTTGATAAATCTTGCAATTCCTGCACTGGCAGGCGCGATATTTATGCTGAACTTTAGGATCGGAAAAAACAGGTCGGAATGATTGCTTCTTTTATTTTACTGACATTAACTCTGATCTACTCCGGCTTTATTTTCTGGTGTCTGAAAGGATGGAAAAAGAACAGTGTACCAAATCAGCGTTTGAATACAAATGCTCATACGATTGATATCGTAATTGCGATCAGGAATGAAGCACAATCAATCTATCACTTGCTAGAACAACTTTCCCTTCAAACCTATATCAAAAGTAATTTCAGGGTCGTTGTGGTCGATGATCATTCATCGGATAACAGTGCCGGTATAGTTGCAGATTTTTTTAAAACCCATCCTGCAGTGAGTGGTTTGTTGTTACATGCAGAAGGGAATGGGAAAAAGTCGGCAATGGCTCAGGCGATCCGGCAATCAAATGCAGAGCTGATCCTTACCACCGACGGAGATTGCAACGTCGGAGAAAACTGGCTCCGGTCAATGGTCGAACCATTTTCGGATCCGAAAATTTCTTTCGTTGCCGGTCCCGTTTTATTGACAGGTGAAAAAAGTTTGATCTCGCTCTTGCAACGAATGGAAATGATCGGCCTCACAGGTATTGCTGGAGCTTCGATCCTGAACCATCGCGCAATGATGTGCAATGGCGCCAATCTTTGTTTCAGAAAAAGTTCGTACGAAAAAGTTCAGGGTTATTCCGGATCTGCATTTGCATCAGGTGATGATACACAGTTAATGAGAAAGTTCAATTCTGAAGATCCCGGGCAACTGACTTTTGTGAGATCTGTTTCCGCTTTGGTGAAAAGTCATTCGGAAAAAAGTCTGGGATCATTCTGGCAACAACGTCGCAGGTGGGCGACTAAGATTCCTTTTACACTTTCGTTCTTTACGGTATTTATTGCAATAGTTTCCTGGCTTGTTCATTCAGGTTTACTCGTAGGGTTGATCTTATCGTTTTTCTATCAGGAAGTTGTTTTATTATTTTTACTTTCTTTTGCAATAAAGTTTTGCGCTGAGATAATGTTTCTGAAAAAAGTAGGAAATGATCTTGATCAGAAAACTAATTCTGTAGTGATATTTTTGATCCAGCCATTTTACTGGGTGTATATAACATTGGTTGGAATTGCTGTTCCATTTGCAACTTATGAATGGAAGGGACGGAAATTGAAATAAATTAAAATGTAGCTCCCGGATTCTTTTTTTATTTACAATAGTTTCCGCAATTTTTCAGGTTTGTTCAGATGTCAGAATCGTGCAGATGAAAAAGGTCGTTTACTAAAATCTGTTTAGTATTTTGATCAAAGCATTTGCCAGCAGTTCAGGGAATCAAAAAAAAATTGCGGATATTCTGCGTATTCTGCGCATTCTGCAGGAAATAATTTTCTTTAAGTTAATCCAAAAACCCTTGCTATTGTTGAAAACTCACCCCGGAAACTCCCCTTAAAAATGGTTATCTTTGTGTCTCAATTCCCAATACAAAATGCCCTCTTTTTCTCATCTCCACGTCCATACGCAGTTCTCACTGTTGGATGGTGCTGCCGATATAACTGATCTCTACAAAAAAGCGATCAGCGATAAAATGCCTGCGATTGCAATCACTGATCATGGAAACATGTTTGGTGCTTTTAAATTTGTTGCAGAAGCTTCTAAGTTCAATAAAGACGGAACAGTAATTAAACCAATTGTCGGATGCGAATTTTATGTAGTTGAAGACCGTCATAAAAGACAGTTTACCAAAGACGATAAAGACAAGCGCTTTCATCAGTTATTTTTAGCAAAGAATGCAGAAGGGTATAAAAATCTTGTAAAAATGTGTTCGCTTGGATACATTGAAGGTTTGTATGGAAAGTATCCACGAATCGATAAAGAACTTGTACTCAAATATCACAAAGGTTTAATTGCAACGACCTGTTGCCTTGGTGCTTCTGTACCACAAGCGATTCTGAAAAAAGGAGAAGCGGAAGGGGAAAAGGAATTCAAATGGTGGCTGGATCTTTTTGGCGATGATTACTATGTTGAATTGCAACGTCACGATATTCCTGAACAAAATAAAGTCAACGAAGTATTATTACGCTTTGCAGAAAAATACAATGTACATGTCATCGCTTCTAATGATTCGCATTATGTAGATCAGCAGGATTACAATGCGCACGACATTTTACTTTGTATAAATACCGGTGAAAAGCAAAGTACACCATCGATGAAAGAATTTTCAGATGATGACGCTTTCACCAAAGGAAAAAGATTTGCGTTCTACAATGACCAATTCTACTTCAAGACTACTGACGAAATGGGGAAATTATTTTCTGACATTCCGCAGGCAATTGATAATACGAATCGTATCGTTGACAAGATCGATCCGTTAAAATTAAAGCAAGACATCCTGCTTCCGCATTTTAAAATACCTGATGGATTCACTACGCAGGATGAATATTTAAAACACATAACCTATCTCGGGGCAAAAGAACGTTACAAGGAACTCACTCCTGAGATCGAAGAGCGGATCAATTTCGAATTGTTTACGATCCAGACAATGGGCTTCGCCGGATACTTTCTTATCGTTTCCGATTTCATTCAGGCAGGAAGAGATCTTGGAGTTCTCATAGGCCCGGGTCGAGGTTCTGCTGCAGGATCTGCTGTTGCATATTGCATAGGTATAACGAATATTGATCCGATAAAGTACAATCTACTTTTCGAACGGTTCCTGAACCCTGACCGGAAGAGCATGCCCGATATTGATACGGATTTTGATGATGTTGGCCGGCAGAAAGTCATTGACTATGTGGTCGGCAAATACGGAAAGAACCAGGTTGCCCAGATCATTACCTATGGCACAATGGCGGCAAAGATGAGTATCAAGGATGTTGCGCGTGTCATGGATCTTCCGTTAGCAGAAGCAAACACCCTGGCTAAACTTGTCCCTGAAAGACCCGGAATAGAATTGAACAGGATCATACTTGCTCCAATAGATGGAGAAAAAAGTCTGAAGACGAAGGAGAATCTAAGCAGCGAAGAATTAGAGGACGTTAAAAAACTCAGGACGATCTATGCAGGAAACGATCTCTCTGCAAAAGTGTTGAAGGAAGCAGTGATCCTGGAAGGTTCTGTGAGGAATACCGGAATCCATGCTGCGGGAATTATCATTGCGCCAATGGATCTGACCGATATCATTCCGGTATCTACATCAAAGGAAACGCAATTGCTGATCACACAATACGATGGAAAGGTGATCGAAGATGCCGGTGTGATCAAGATGGACTTTCTTGGATTAAAGACGCTGACCATCATTCGTGATGCATTGGTATTGATCGAAGCAAATCATGGTGTCAAAATTGTGATCGATGAAATTCCATTGGATGATCAGAAGACTTTAGAATTATATCAGCGTGCAGAAACGAACGGAACGTTTCAATTTGAGTCTGCAGGTATGCAAAAATATTTGCGTGAATTGAAAGCCGATAAGTTTGAGGATCTCATTGCAATGAATGCCTTATATCGGCCGGGCCCGCTGGAATACATTCCCAATTTCATTGCACGTAAGAATGGAAGGGAAGCAGTCAGCTATGATCTTCCGGAGATGGAAGAGTATCTGAAAGAAAGTTACGGTATTACAGTTTACCAGGAGCAGGTGATGTTGCTCTCACAAAAACTTGCCGGTTTTACTAAAGGCGATGCCGATACCCTGCGAAAAGCAATGGGTAAAAAACAACTCGATGTACTCAATAAAATGAAATCGAAGTTTGTTGAAGGTTGCGAGAAAAATGGTCATGATAAAAAAGTTTGTGAGAAGATCTGGGTAGACTGGGAAGCATTCGCTTCTTATGCATTCAATAAATCACACTCTACGTGTTATGCTTTTGTCGCATTTCAAACGGCCTATCTGAAGGCTCACTATCCGGCCGAATACATGGCTTCTGTATTGACGCACAACTTAAGCAACATCGATAAGATCACTTTCTTTATGGAAGAATGTCGTCGTATGGGTGTTCCTGTTTTAGGTCCGGATGTCAACGAGAGTATCTATAATTTTGGTGTAAATAAAAGTGGTCAGATCCGTTTTGGATTAGGAGCAATAAAAGGTGTTGGTGAAGCAGCAGTTCAGGCTATTATTGATGAAAGAAATGCTAATGGTCCGTACAAGAATATTTTTGATCTGGTACGCAGGGTAAATTTAAGAGCCGCCAGCAGGAAGACATTTGAAAATCTTGCATATGGTGGGGCCTTTGATTCATTCACTGAAATGCACCGCGGACATTTCTTCGCAGAAGATAAAGATTACAATACCTTTCTTGAAAGGATATTAAGATATGGCAACAGTATTCAGGAGGCAAAAAATTCTGCACAGCATTCACTCTTTGGTGAAAGCAGTGGAGTGGAAATGCCCGAACCTGTGATTCCAAATACTGAGCAATGGCCGAGTCTGGTCAGGTTGAAATTTGAAAAGGAAGTAATAGGATTTTATATTTCCGGTCACCCCCTCGATCTTTACAAAATTGAAATGCGTAAGCTTCAGAAGATAAAAGATCTGAAAGATGTTGAAAAGAACAAAGGGAAAGAACTGACACTTGGAGCGATGATCACCAGTGTGAATCATCGGATGAGTAAAAACGGAAAACCATTCGGGAGTTTTACCATTGAAGATTACGAAGAAGGACATGAACTTGTGCTCTTTGGCGAGGACTACCTGAAGTTCAAAATGTGGTTGAATGTGGGTGAGTTTTTATTCATAAAGGGCAAATTGCAGGACCGCTATATGCAGCCCGGAAATACAGAATTCAAGATCAGTAATATTCAGCTTTTGGCAGACATGAGGGAAAAGATCCTGAAAAATCTGACCGTTAAGATCCCGGTTGATCAGCTAAATAATGAATGGATAAATAGCATTGTAAATATCATTAAAAACGATTCGCAGCAAAAAGAAGGCACCTGTACGTTAAAATTCAAGGTATACGACCCGGCTGATCCGAGCCTCAATATCGATCTGCCAAGTAAAAAATATCGTATTAATCCTCAGAATGAACTGATTGATTCGCTGGAAAAGTTGGCAGAATTGGAATATTAACGTCTTCCTTAGACTATATTGCAGTCTCATCCGTTAGCTACCATAGTTGACCTGTCTTTGTGGCAGGAAATCGCAAACGGCTTAGAAATTGCAAAGGCTTATCTGCAAAAAATAAATTTAAACAGTATAAAGAAAGTAAATTATGGCAATCGAAATCACAGATTCGAATTTTGAAGAAATGGTCTTAAAGTCTGATAAACCGGTACTGGTAGACTTTTGGGCAGAATGGTGCGGACCATGCAGAATGGTCGGTCCGATCGTTGAAGAATTAGCAAAAGAGTATGATGGAAAGGCAGTTATTGGAAAAGTAAATGTCGACAACAATCCGAATATCTCTATGAATTACGGCATCCGTAATATTCCGACGTTATTGATCTTCAAGAACGGAGAGATCGTAGATAAACAAGTTGGAGCAGTTCCAAAATCAATTTTGTCAAACAAACTGAATGCTCAGTTAGTATAAATAAAATTCAATCTTAAAAGTAAGCCGGGTAATTGCCCGGCTTCTTTTTTAAAGATTATTTCCTGCAGAACACGAAGCTTAAAAGAATTACTTCTTCACAATTTAATCTTGTAAGAAAAGTTGTTTGAAATAACGTTGTTTATCTATATTTGAATATGCCTATAACCCAACATGAAATCCAGCAACTCGGTCACCTCGAACTTTTAGCACGTCAGGTTGTCGAAGGATTTATCACCGGATTACATAAAAGTCCTTTTCATGGATTTTCGGTAGAGTTTGCCGAACACCGGCTTTATAACAAAGGCGAATCAACCAAGCACATAGACTGGCGCCTGTTTGGCCGAACTGATAAGTTATTTGTGAAACGGTATGAAGAAGAAACAAATCTGCGGTGTCAGTTGATCATCGATAATTCTTCTTCTATGCATTTCCCGGAAGATGGAAAGGTGCAGAGCAAGATCAATTTTTCAGTTCATGCAGCTGCAGCAATTGCATATATGCTGAGATTACAGCGTGATGCGGTTGGGTTAAGTATTTTTTCAGATAAAATTGAGATCAATACTCAGGCGCGTTCCAGTTCTGTTCATCACAAAATGCTTTTTTCTGAAATGGAAAAACGTATTGCTGATACTAAGATTCAGACCGGAACAAAAACAATGGGTGCACAGGCTTTACATGAAATTGCTGAAACGATCCATAAACGTTCACTGGTAATTATTTTCAGTGATATGATGGATACAAATAATAACAAAGAAGAAATATTCAGTGCCCTGCAACATCTGAAACATAATAAGCATGAAGTGGTACTTTTTCATGTAACAGATAAAAAAACAGAAGAAGATTTTAAATTTGAAAACCGTCCGTATTTATTTATCGATGTTGAGAGCGGGGAAGAAGTGAAAGTTCATTCAAATGAGATCCGTGACACCTACGTCAATTCGATGAAAGAATTCAAGCACGATCTCAAACTCCGCTGCGCACAATACCGGATCGATTTTGTCGAAGCAGATATCAACGAAGGCTACCGCCATGTGTTGTTGCCGTATTTGTTGAAGCGGGAGAAGATGGCTTGATTGTTTCAGGTTTCAGGTTAACTTCGTAGACGAATTAAAGCTAACCTGCAGCCTGCAACCCTCCGTCTAATTATTCAAGAACAAAACTTCCCCCGGAATAACCCCCGCCGGTATACTATTGATCAGATTTCCTGTTGTTTCGTAGCGATAGATCCTGCCTGCCTGCTGATAATCTATGACATCGGAAACATATAGTATATGCTTTACCATGTCGAATGACATTCCATAAAAACTTTTTCCTGCAGCATCTATAAAAAATGTTGAAGGAATGTCAGAATCATTTATTGACATCTTATAAACATTTAAGTTTAGGTAATAAAGTTCGTCATTGGTCTCATTGATTACCAAACGCGTTGGATAATCCCCTGCGGGAAAGGACCGGGAAAATTCAACAGTTTTTGTTGCAGGATCAACTCTGTGAAGACTTCCGGGAGTGCTTGTTATATAGTCGCCGCCGCACAGCACCCAGAGTTTATTGTTTTTATCTACCTGCAATGAATTTCCTCCGGGACCGATCAGTATACTGTCTTCAACGACATCTGTTGATGGTTCAATGATGTATAAATACGAAGTGGATAAATTGGTAACATATACTTTTCCATTGTAAAGCAAAAGCTCTTCGGTTGAACCGTTAAGACTGATGTTTCCTGTGATCGTATTTGATGCTAAATCAACAATTGAAATTCCGTTTGCATACAGATCAGTTACATAAACTTTTCCGGAAGTTACTTCTGTCATGAACCGTGGAGAATTAAAGCCCGTGATCGTAGCAGACTTTTTTAATGTAAATGCGTCAACAACTTCAATTTTCGAAGAGTTGTTAACTACAATATAGATCTTATCATTTATTTTTGTCAAACTCTGTCCTACGTCTCCCAGATCTTCATTGTTTGCAATTCTATAAACATCCTGAACGGTTTCCGTTTCTGAGCCGTTGGTGTAAGTAATCGATGCATTGCCGCCTGTAAAATTACCCTCATTGCAAATGAATATTCCGTCGGCAGCTGCTGTGAATGATGTTGGAAGTGGTTCGTCGATCTTTTCTTTCTTGCAGGAGTAAAATGCCAATGCAGCAATGGTTAAAAGTGTAATTCTTGATTTCATGATTTTATTATTTTTTTTGAGTGTAAGTAATGTTAATTCCGAATGAGAAGTTCCTCAGTGGTTCAGGCCGGTTTAATACAGACTGATAGTCTTTGTTAAATAAATTATCGACCCTGATAAATAATGCGAGTACAGAATTCTGTATTTCAAATCGCTGATCAAATTGAGTAGATACTTTTGTGTAGTCGTCCAGAAAAGAACTATTATCGGTTGTTGTAAATCTGATTCCCGTATAAGTTTGATTGAATGAGAGTGCAGAGTTTTTGTAGGTCAATGAAAGTGACCCGCCGGCTTTATACATCGGGACATAGATCAATTGCTTTCCAACTGAGGCGTCAAAAGCGTATCCGGAAGCAGTTGTTTCTGAGATCGTGTATCCGTAAAACGTACTCAGATGAAATAAAACATGTCTGAATTTCTTTTTAAACACGATTGAATTTTCCGCTCCATATGAATGTACATTTTTAATATTAGAAGGAATCCATACAGTTCCGTGAGGTGTCCATGAAATCCAGTTGTCGATCTCTTTTTTATAACCGGTAATCAGGAAAGAGAATGCATTTGAATCATTTGAATTTTTTCCTGTCAGTTGAAATAAGTCAAGTTCCAGTGTGCTTTCATAGGATATACCTGTTTCAGGAAGTAGTTCCGTATTTCCGCCGGGTTGCCAGAACAGGTCATTGACAGTTGGATTTCTGTACACTGTGCTGAAACTTCCAAAAAATTTAAGCCAGTCAGAGAATAAGTACTTGATACCCGTAGAAAATACGACAGGCGGTTGCTGAAATTCGTTTATTTCCTTTCGTGCAGAAACAGAAAAACCAAGTTTTTTAACTTTTAAATTGTATGCCAGGTAGGCGGCTTTGCGTATCACCTCAGCTTCCTGATTGAATTCAGTAGCTGTTGCATTTATTGCCGTTAGATTTAATCCTGCTTGAAAAGTGTGGAACTTGTGAAACGAAATAGAGTATTCAGGTTCAGAGATCAGGGTTTTACAGTTTGAGATAGACGGTTCTTTTAAAGAGGAGTCGTTATAGAATAGTCTCTCATTAAAGTATGCATTTCTGAAAACGAATTTTCCGTTATTAAATGATCTGGTAAAAGTGATGTTATATCTGTAATTTTTATCGGTTTGAACAGCGTTGGAAATTGCTTCAGTAAGAACAGGGGCAATATTTCTGTCGGCAAATTGATACCAGAAATTAAAGCTTAATGTTGTCCTGGAATTGAATAGAAAATTATTCTCAGCGACAATTCCTCTGCCAATTGCATCCGCATGAACTTGTTTTTTCAATTCACCATTCTGATGAAACGAAAAAGCATTTTTTTCATCTGTAATAAAAAGTTTTATTGATGAATTAAATTTCCTGAAAGAGAATTTTCCTTCGGCATAATTGGCCCAGCCCGATGCAGAAGAAAACCTGCTTCCTGCTTTAATGGAATTTCTGTTAACGATGCTACTATTATTGCTTAGTTGAATTGTTCCGCTGATTGCTCCGCTTCCCCACAAAGAGGAAGAACCGCCGTATTGAATTAAAATATCGTCAAACAGAAACGTAGGTAACAGGTTAAAATCCATAACCCCATTCATAGGATTGGAAATTGAGAAACCTTTCCAAAGCACTGCCGTCTGATAGGCGCTACCACCTCTCAGAGATACACTTGATAATGCTCCCGGCCCATAATTTTTTACAAGCGAAGGAGTATTGTCGGTAAAATAATTTCCAAGTGTCTGGTCAATACAGAACATCTTCATCAGAGAATCAGGTTTTTCAGTCTTAAGTCCAGGAGGATGGATGTCTGACCTGACGGCGCTGATGATCACACTTTTTAGTAGAACAGAAGTAGTGTCATTCTGTGCTGTCAGAAGCAACGGAGTTAAATAAAATAGAACAGAAATAATTTTTCTTGCAAACATTGATCCCAATGGGATTGAACAAAAAACAATGCAGCAGCGACGATGAAAACAGATTGAATACTGTTGACAAACGACATTAGCTTCTTTTCGCGAAAGCATTGTCTGATACAAAATGGCAGGTCTCCTGGCTTACTCTTCCGGCACCTTCCCATATACAATTGTATAAAGTGGTTTATCGCCGGAAACTATTGAGTTTTACAGTTGCGCGTCAGCCCGTGATTTTCACACGGTTCCCTATTAATTCATTTCTACAGTGAAATGAAACCAATCTGTGTTCAAAGAACCATTGCAAATGTACAAATATCTTGGATAAATCCAATTATTGTTATTTACCTCAAAAATTCGTGATTATGATTTTAATTTATCATTTTTGCTTTTGCGTGATGAATACAGAGTAATTGAAAAGCTAGATCTGTAACATCAAATTAATTTATTGTTCCACACAAAAAAACAAACTATGTCATTCACATCAGAATTCAGAGATTTCATTTCCAAAGGAAATGTTGTTGATCTTGCTGTCGGTGTTGTTATCGGAGGTGCCTTCGGTAAGATCATTGATTCATTAGTAAACGATATTTTAATGCCACCATTAGGATTAATAATAGGAGGTGTTGATTTTAAAGATCTGAAGATCGCTATTCAGGCCGCTTCAGTGGATGCTGCGGGAAAAGTAGTGCCGGCAGTAACTATTAATTACGGAATGTTTATTCAAGCCGCAATTACGTTCTTATTAATTGCTCTGGCTGTATTTATGTTTGTTGTAAAGCCTATGAATGCTATGCGTAAGCGTATGGAGAAAAATGCTGAACCGGCAGCTCCGGCAGGACCGCCGCCACCAACAAAGGATCAGGCGTTGTTGACGGAGATCAGGGATCTATTGAAAAAATAATTTCTCTTACCTGAAAAACTCAAATTAATAATAGGTCAAGGGTCAAAGGTCAAGGGTTATAGTGGTTTCTCACTACTTACTATTGACCTTTGATCCTTGACCTTTTTGCATAATGTCTTACAGTTTTGCAATGACTTGTAAGGTTTAGCAGTTAATTAGAGCCTCTTACTTCCCTGAAAGCGTTCCTTAGCCTCTGCAAACGCACGCAAATGAGAACAACGCTACTTTTCTTAGCATTATTAATTTCTAAGGTTTCTTTCAGTCAGGACATGCTTGGTGTGTCCAATGGAAACTATGCCGGGAATTCCGGTATGGCAATGAATCCGACTGCCATGCTATTGATGCCTTACAAATGGGAACTACAGATCATCAGTTTTAATTTGTCGGTCGACAATAATTTTATCGGTATGCCGAAGCGGAAAATTATGGGTCGAACGGAGGCAATGAATAATGAGCCATATGGCGGATTAAATTTTTACACAAACAGTCGTGACAAAGCAGCTAATATGCATTTCGCACTTGGCTTGCCTGCATTTATTTTTCGGTTCAAAGACATGGCTATCGGAGCACATATGACGATCAGGAATGATCTCAGTGTGCACAATGTTTCTTCTGATCTGGCAATTCTTGCATACAAGGGAATGGATTATAAATCTATTCAGGGAAAAGATATAGTTGTTGACGGAATGCGTATAGGTGATCTGACATTTATTGAAACAGCAGTCTCATTCGGAAAGCAATTAAGTAAAAGCGAATCAAGAAAATGGCTTGCTGCCGGTTCACTTAAATATATTACGGCATTTCAAGGTTCTTATGCTGGAATTGATGATGCGAATCTCAGAGTAGAAAACGACAGCACGCTATATATAACGAAAATAAAAGGGAGTATTGATTATTCTTATATTGAAGATCCTTCTGACCTTTTAAAATTCAGATGTACAGGATTTGGATTTGATCTGGGTACGCAATATGTCTCAAATCCATTTACACAGAAATATTCTAACGGACGACCTATACCGATGAAGAAATATGATTATCGAGTAGGTGTATCACTCATGGATCTGGGCTTTGTTCGTTTTGGAAGAAATGCCCATGCAATGGATTTTGATACTGATGCCCTGAATTTTGACAATGTGCAGAATACCCAGGTCAATGGAACAGCTGCAGCAGATTCATTGATCTATGCTACTGCAATGAATGGTACAGCTATCAAGAATAGTTTTGTAATGTCACTGCCAACCGGACTCAGTTTTCAATTCGACCGTTGCCTGAAACCACGATGGTATTTTAATATGACCGCTATCCAGAGAGTTCCAATGCCAATGGCAAGAGTTGACCGGCCGAATATGCTTGCAGCAACGATCAGGTATGAAACTCCGTTTTTTGAAGTTGGGTTTCCATATAGCTTCTATGATTATTATCGCCACAGGTTAGGACTGGCAATGAGGTATCACATTTTCTATCTTGGAACAGACAGAATGGGTACGTTCATCAGCGATCGCTTTGCAGGAGATGATATAACAGGGGTCGATCTTTATTTCGGATTTAAATTAACTAGCATTGATTTTAAACGAAAGTCGAAACCTCATTCGCATGTTGGATGTGCGGCCTATTATTGAACCGATTTATTATTTCGGAATGATGCTTTGTAGTTGAATTTTTGTATCAGGACAGAGTGATGCTTCAATCAGAAGGAATTGGAATGGAAGTAGTAGAATTTCAGATTTTGGATTGCGCAGCAGTATTTATTTATTCCTGATCCAGAATTCAATGATTTTTCTTTTTCAGATTTTGAAGGAGGGTAATTTATTATTTACAACCTCCTGGGTAAAATTGCACATGAACAGTGCCTGGGAAAAGAGTTCACATTACGGACCTTTGCTTGGGAAAGCGGTGTATATTTTTTCAGATTGGGTAATTCAGAGGGCTAAATTTGTTATAAAACACTGAAATTTGCGCTTTATAGCAGTGTAATGTATTTTGGAATCCAAAGATTTTTTTAACTTTGGTTACAAGTTAATTTCAAAATTCCACAGACATGAAACTAAAAAAATTACTTCTTCTCTTGCTGATTTCGATCTCATTTGTGCAGACCTCAAAAGCACAAATTACCTATTGTGAACCTTCTTTTAACCAGGGGTGTTTTAACTGGAATAACAAAGAGATCACTCTCGACAGTATACAATGGGTACTTGGATCTACTGACTGTGCCATTTCTGATTACACAACAATGTCAACGACATTGGTAAAAGGTGTTGCAACTCCGATGACGGTTTTGAATGGAGCCTGGTGTGGAGTGGGTGTATGGATCGATTATGATCTGAACGGTGATTTTGATTCAACAGAAAACCTGTATTATCAGTATACTGCCGGTGATCCTCAAACCTATAGTTTCCTCATCCTTGTTCCTAATACTGTTCCTGATGGAGCATATAGAATGCGTGTAATTGCAGGTTGGGGTACTGACTGCTATACAGTAAGTGCAAACGGTTACGGTGCTTGTGGAATTTATGAATATGGAAATTTTGATGACTTTACAGTTAATATTACTTCCAATGTTGGAGTAAAAGAGGATAAATTAAACAGCTTTAGTTTATATCCCAATCCTGCAAATAGAAATTTAAATTTAAGTATTGATCCGGACAATGTCGGAAATAAGTATTCAATTATTGATCATATGGGAAGAATTGTGCTTACAGGGACAATTAACTCAATAAATAGCTCCATTGACATCAACAGTTTATCTGAAGGGACATATTTATTCATGCTTAAAGAAACAATGAATACCTCATTTCGAGTAATAAAAAATTAAACTCTGTTTTATTTGATGGAAAAGCACTCTCGAAAGGAGTGCTTTTCTATTGGTATAGTGGCATACTTATTTACTGATTTTTTCGACCGATTTTGTTTAGGTTTTCGGTAAATTGTATGAACAAATGTGAAACTTTAGAGACAATATATGATCGATATGTTCCGGTGGTATATGGTATTGCTTTAAAATATTCTTCAAGTATATCAGAAGCTGAAAAAATTGTCTGCGATGTTTTCATAAATCTAAAACTCGAAGATCTGAAGAGCCTGAAAAGTATTTCGATCATGCAATTCTTGGTCTCTGAAACAATTGTGCTTTGTCGAAAGGAGAAAAGACCATTCAACCTAAACGATGCTGATATTGAAAAGGAGTCGCTTGTAAATAAAATTATGTTTCAAAAAAGATCAATAGAAGATCTTTGCAATGATAAGAATAAAAGTAGAGCAGAGCTTTTTAAAGAGGTCAGAAATGAGTTTCAGTCAAGATCGTAGAAACGTGTTATTCGCTTCGGTTTTCAGGTGGTAGTTTTGTTTCAGATAAGATCAGGAGGTAAAAAATCACATCTTTAACTTGAACCCAATTCTTAAATCCCGAAAATTTCTCACTTCTCTACAAAGTACATATCGATTTCCCCTTTGCCTTTCGCCTGAATTTTACCTCTGTGTTGAAATTTGAATTGATCTTTTACCATTTCATAAGTTGTCCCGGAAACATTTACTTTTCCAACTTCACCACTGCTTTCCATTCTGCTGGCAGTGTTCACTGTATCGCCCCAGATATCGTAGGCGAATTTCTTTACACCCACGATCCCTGCAACGACAGGTCCGGTATGCACACCAATTCTTATTTCGAAGAACAGTTGTCCTGCTGCAGCCTTTTTAGCTTTATGCGCTTCCATGAATTGCTGAACTTCTATTGCAGCATTAACAACATCAGTTGCATGTGTTTTATTCGGAGTAGGTAATCCCCCTGCAGCCATATAGGCATCGCCAATTGTTTTTATTTTCTCAACTCCATACTTTGTCATGATATGATCGAATGCAGAAAAACACTCATTGATCTCACTGACCAGTTCTTTCGCACTTAATTTTTCAGAAAGTTGAGTAAAGCCTTTGAAATCTGTAAACATCACAGTGATCAGATCAAAGCTCTGCGGTTGTGCTGTTCCTGTCAGTTTTAATTCTTCAGCAGTTTCTTCGGGAAGAATGTTGAGTAACAATTCATCGCTTCGTTTTTTCTCTTTGCTGATCCGGTTCCGTTGTCCGAAGAAGATGAAGGCAAAACATCCTACGACCAGGAAGCCACCGACAAATCCGTTACGGATCAATTTCTGACGTTTTATCGTTTGATCCTGGATCACTTTATCCTTGGTGAGCAAATTAATTTGCGATTCTTTCTTTTCGAGATCAAAAGTAAATTGAAGTGTTCCTAATTTTTTATCTGTGTTTATATTATAAATAGTGTCCTTAATTGACAAAAGAAGGTTTTGATATTTGAAGGCATTGGAGTAATCGTTTTTCTTCGAATAAGCCTGTGCCAATCCTTCATATGCATCTTTCACTTCCATGTTTGCATTCAATGATTTTCCGATCTCAACTGCTTCGAGAAATCTTTTAATTGCAAGTCCAAGATCACCTTTCGCGAGATAAGCCTGTGCAAGTCCTACCAGTGATTGTGTTTTGTCAAGTTTCGTGTCAAGCTTTTCAGAAATATTCAATGCTTCTAAATGAGTTTCTACTGCCTTGGAATATTCTTTCTGTCTGACATAAACTCTTCCCTGATAATTTAGTGCATAGGGAAGATCTTCAGTTCCGGCATAAGCCTTCTGCGCTTCATTCAGATATACCATAGCGGTAGAATCGTCATTGAGACGGTAGTACAATTCACCCAGGTTTACAGCAGAAGTACCGATCATGTATGTATCGTCAATTTTTTTACTCAGTGAATATGCCCTGGTAAAATTGTCGATGGCTTTTTTATATGTGGCAGGTTTGTTCAGATAAATTGCACCAATGTTGGTGAGTGATGTGACAATCCTTAAGGTGTCATTTATTTCTTCTGACATTTTCAGGGATTTCAAATGCAGTTCAAGTGATTTGCTGTCATCACCCTGATTGAAATAAACCGCTCCCTGATTACTGAGCATATTTGCCACTCCAACTTTGTCGCCATTTGCCTGATACACTTCAAGGGCCTTTTGCCATGTATTGATGGCATCGATATAATTTCCCTGGAGGTAATAGGCTATGCCCATATGCTTCAGAGACAGGGCAAGCCCGGGTTTGAAGTTTATTTTTTCTGCAAGATCTCTTGAGCTCATGGCAATCTTGACAGAGGTATCCGGAGCATCATTAAAATAACTCTTGCTTAAAGCGTTCAATACGCTGACTCTTGTTGTATCAGCCAAGTTGGTTTTTAATAATGCTTTTAAGCTGTCAGAGTTGCTTGCAGGAATATTTTGGTTGCTAAATAAAAAACTGATTAAGAAGAATAAAAAAAACCAATGTTTTTTGTTTATCATTTCTGCGGGGTATTTGGGTGTGGTTTGTAAATCTAATAAAATACATTTTCACAAAAGTGATTTCTTTAACTAATTTATGAAGAATGACCGGGATTTTGGCCTGGATTTATTGATTTCCGGGATTTGTTTCAACCTGCGGAGTTCTGTTTTTTATTGGAACAAGCACTTACTTATTCCCGGAAATCCGAAAATCCATGAAATTCCATTTCCATTCGCAAGCTCGCAAATCCCAAAAACCATTTATCTGGGCCAAAACATGGTCAAACAAAAAGGGGAGTCAAACCAAAGTCTGACACCCCTTTTTCAAAAATGCTTGAAGATCTATTTTACAATAATTCTTGTAGTTCTTGAATCTACATCGTCAGCACTTAAAGTTACCATATAAACACCTTTGGTAACTCCTGTAATGTCAAATTCTCTCGTATTCATTCCGGACTCAGAAGTGAAGACTTCATTTGAAATGATGTTTCCAATCAGATCAGAGATCTTGATCTGGTATTTCGTTTCGTTTTCGGAATTGAATGAAACCAGAATTTTACCTGACGTCGGATTTGGATAAACAGCCATTTCAGTAGACAGGAATTCGATATCATCTGCTGCTGTACGGCAGAATAAGTTTACAGAAACCGATTTTTGTCCCGGTTGAGAAGGGCCACAGAGACTGTTCGCATTTGCTCTGATGACTGCTGTTGGGTTCAATGCAGTGTTGTAATTCAGCGTTGCATTGGTTCCTGATGGTGAAATAGAAGCACCACCGGTAACTGACCACGAATACGAAGTAGCTCCGGAAACTGGAGCAAGGCTATAGCCAACTGATGAGTTTGTTTTACAAACGGATGCCGGACCGCTGATAACCGGTGCTGCCGGACGCGATGTAATTGTGAAGCATCGTGCCGGTCCTGTACCACACGCACTTGTAGCCGATACGCAAATGGTTGAAGAGTTCGATGTGAATGCAGGAGTAAACTGAACAACTATTGACAAGCCATTCGGAGCCGTTGAAACAATTGTAGCACCGGCCGGAACTGTCCAGTTATAGGATGTCGCAGTTGGTACCGGAGCAATTGAATAGGTAACATCAGACAAACGACACACACCACTTCCCGGACCTGTAATTGATCCCGGTTGTGCAGGAGTAGAGTTCACAGCAAATGACCGTGAATAAGAACCACAACTGTTTGCATCCGTAATTGTCACAATTCCTGATGTCCATGCCGGACCATAATTAATTGTTGCTGTAGTTGTAGATGCTGTAGTCACAGTGGATACAACTGTTGCATCGCCGGTTACTGACCATGTGTATGATGTCGCACCAACAACAGTTGCCATTGAGTACGTTCCTGTTCCACCGGCACAGACAAATACCGGTCCTGTCACCGGATTTGAGTGAGCAGGAATACCTGTGATCGTCATTCCGCGAACAGCACTTGAACCTTTACAGTTCACACTACGAACCTGAATTGAACCTTGTCCGAAGTTTGATGGTATGCTGACTTGTATCGTATTTGTTCCTTGTCCATTTACTATAGAAACTCCTGTACCTGTTACCGTCCAGTTAAAGCTTGTAGCATTAGGAGCTGAAGTTGAATATGTATGAATGCCCGGCCCGCACGGTGTATTCGTTCCGGAAATAACTGCCGGAACAGGCGGTGGTACATTATTTACAGGAATATTAAGACAGGATGTTCCAGAGGTGCCGCAAACATTTACTGCAGCCACACAAATAAATCCATTCGAATATCCTGCATCAAAGGCAACTGTTATACTATTCGTTATTGAAGTTCCGCTTGCACCAGACGGTAGCGTCCAGATGTATGAAGTTGCTCCCGGAACCGGTGCAACAGAATAAACAATTCCTGAAGTACTTCTGCAAGCACCTGCCGGACCGGAGATAGATCCTGGAACGATGATCGAACCTCCTGTTGTATTTACTATTGCAGTAGTTGAAGCAGTACATCCCTGACTATCTGTTATAGTAACCGAATAATTTCCACCGGCAAGATTTGTAGCTGTCTGAGTGGTTTGTCCATTCGACCATAGATAACTATAACTACCTGATCCACCACTTGGATTTGCAGTTGCAGAACCGTCACTTGCAGAACATGATGAAGGAGTAGTTGTTGTTACTACTTCAACTTTTGTAGGTTGAGCTAGTGTAACTGAAATTTCAGATGTACATCCATTGGCATCTACAACAGTATAAGCCATCGTGCCCTCGAATTGAGAGAAGCTGCCTGTGCCGTTATATGGCGGAGTTCCACCGGTTGCATTTACTTCCACTTGTGTTGTTCCTCCGAAACACAATATCGGAGCAATGTTCGAAGCAGTTGCAACTAAAGACGATGGTTCGGTAACAGTGATCATGGTAGAAGTAGAGCAACCGTTCGCATCAGTAACCGTGTATGTATAATTTCCGGAAGGAACAATGAAGTCACCCGTTCCTGAATAAGGAGCTATACCGCCGTTTGCTGAAACAGAAATTGTTGTTTCACCACCATAACATGCGATTGCAGTTGCTGATGAAGATGCTATCAATTGTGCAGGTTCTGTTATAGTAAGAGTCACTTCCGAAGTACATCCTTTAGCATCTGTTACAACAAATGTTTGTGTTCCTGCTGTTACAGTATGTACGCCGGCACCTGAATATGGCGGTGTTCCTCCGGTTGCAGTGATTTCAACTGTCGTAGTACCTCCATAGCAGTTAATAGTTCCCTCTGTAGTCGATAATGAAAGTGATTCATCCACCGTCAACACACCCGGTTCATACACGAGAATGTAATTTGCAGGAGTATCTGCCTGTACCAGATCACTTGGAACGATCTGATAGGTTCCGCCTGCAAGATTGCCTGTACCGACATTCATATTCATGTTGTCAAGAATAGTAAAGACCGGTCCGCTTGCAATGACATTGCTGTCTGCATCTTCGTATTGGTAGATGGAGTTGGTGAACGTATAAGCCGGCTGAACACCGTTGCAGCCTGCAGTGGTATCGTTTGCTTTTACCGTCAGCGTTTCAGGAACGATCGTAAGTGTTCCCAGTCCGTAAGAGATATCGAAGTTCTCTGATAACAATACACCCGGAGCAATGACCCAGTTACCTACTGTGATACCGGTGATCATGTTCATGGAAGTATAGCCCACGATGGAATCATTCGGATCACCATACACATCGAGTGAATCGACGATCAGTACAGCGTATTCGTTGGACTCATCGTTGAAGGTATTGCTGTTCACGGCCTGCTTACCATTTACGGCTTGCTTACCATTCACTGCTTGTTTACCATTCACGGCAGCTTTACCATTCACGGCTTGCTTACCGTTCACTGCTGCTTTGCCATTCACCGCTTGCTTGCCATTGTAAAGCACAGCATTGGTTGAGTCGATATGGTAATCGAAGATCGATGCCGGATGAACCGGAATGTAATAGGTCGTATCATAAGAGATGCTGTTCACGGCTTGTTTTCCGTTCACAGCCTGCTTACCATTCACTGCAGCTTTACCGCTGACAAGGAAACTCATGTTCTGGAAATCGGCAGCACTCAGTCCGTTGACGGCTTGCTTGCCATCAACAAGAACCACTGAAGTTGACATGGCAGACTGATGTTCTGTTTCCAGTGAATCAAGGAAGACCAGTTGTTCGGATGGATCAATGTTAGAGTTGTCGTACACATAGGTGAACTGAATGTCTTTTCCATTGATGGCATCACCGTACACTAATGTCATGTCGTTCGGCGTGACCATGATCGGCATTCTTTCAATAGTAAGAACACCATCCACGAACTGATAGTTGAACGTAGCAGAAAGCGTGAGTGAAAGCGGATTGGATAGATCCGTCACGGCAGAATGTCCGCGTCGGTAGTATAATCCGATATCAGAAGTATTGGTCGCATTGGTAGAGTAGGTAACGTCTGTCAAGCCAAGTGTAGCCAGAGTTTGTCCTGTGCTTGCTAGTGGCACATCGTTGATCGTTACATCAAAAGCATAAGCAGGAATGACTTCTCCGTATTTTTTGCTGACGCTGTTGATGGTCACTTTTACGTTCTGCGGTATCGTGCTGAGTAAGTAGATCGAATCACTTACGCCACCATCCAGACCACTAGGAGCGATCGGAGGATTGTAGACCACCAGCGGCGGATTACCCAAGAATTCCGGTAACTCGACAGTGACCTGATTACCCACTACAGTAGCCGGAAGGGTATCGTACTGGAAGATGACCGATGCATCAGGAGCGATGTACTCGCCATTGATGACCAATGTGATCGGTTGTAATCCCGGTGTGAATGCAGAATCTGCTAAATGATAATCGTTGATGATCGGGAATGGATTGGCAAAGGTCTGCAGAGCAGCATCGGCCTGAATGAAACCGGCTCCTGTTGCTGCATCATAACCTGCTGCATCCATATTGATGGCAGTAGATTTCAGGAGTGCTTTCATTTGTGCACCATTGAAAGTTTCACCTGCGTAATATTTTTCTTTTGCTTCAATTAAAAGAGCAGCCACACCTGCAGCATGCGGAGCAGCAGCAGACGTACCGAAGAAGTTCGGGAAAAGATCGTTGTCAATATTCACTCCACCGAAATTCACCGTTGTGTTCACACCGTTCGGAGCACAGAAGTCAGGCTTCTGTCTGTCGATACCATCGATCAGCACCCCGCCTCGTGAAGAGAAGGAAGCTACTGTCGGAGGATTCACGCCATAGGCAGGAGTGTTGGTGTACAACACGGCACCGATGGACATTGCACTTTCAGCGTTCGCTTGTCCGATGACAGTACCTGTACCCTGGTTGTATTCATTGATCACCCCTTCACCACGGAAGATGACATATTTGAAACGAACATTACCGGCACCACTTTTACGGGTGATGATGATGTTAGCCTGAGACGTAGCTTTTACAACGAACGGCATGATCTCAAGTGGATCACCGTCGATGTTGTTACGGTTGAAACCAAACAGACGGGCACCGAACTGATCGACCAGGAAGATGTCCAGGTCATTCTGTGCACCAACGACCTCACCGATAGAATAGAAATCATCATCCCATTGCAGAGCGATCGTATAGGTTCCTTTTGGAAGTGTAACGCTTTGATAGAAATCGCCGCCACCGAAATCGTGAGCCGTACCGGCATAACCGGCAGGAGCAGCGATAGGAGTGAAGTTGCCTTCGTATGATTTGATACCGAAGTTACCTGCAGAAGTAAAGTAGTTGACACCTGTAGCAGAAACATCTTCCACAGCTTGTGCAATGACACCATCGCGGAAGAATGGTTCAGTGATATACGTGATATCATCAACGATAACTTTACAACCATCATCACGAAGAGATTTGATACCATCGGCAAAGTTACCTGCACTGATGAAACCGGAACGGAACATCAGTTCGGCATTCGGAGCCACATCATGCACGATCTGCAGCATGGCACGACCTTCATCAGTGCCTGTTCCATATGGATATTCTTCAGAGAGAACAACGTCTTTATTATAATTCGGATTGGCCGCACCCGGAAGGTCACCATTCTGAACATCACGTTCAGCAGGAGTAGGACTTCCGAATTTAGTATTGTAACTATCCGACATGACACCCACTTTCACACCTTCACCGGAAACTTTCCAGGCTTGTTTTGCTTTGTGTGACATCTGTGCGGAATCTCCTTGTGAGGTTGTTAAGCCTGTTGCAGGCAATGCAAAGTTTCCGTTAATAGGCGTGTAGTACGGACGGGCATAATTGACCAGTAATGGAAGAGAATCCAGTTTAGGTAAATTCGCAATCGGGAACATACCGGTAATGATGAGTGTAGAGTCACCGTTATCGATCAAGTTGTTCATGCCATAAGGAGGAGTCTGCAATAAGGCAAGAAGTGTATTGTACTGACCAACATTAGCAATTACTTCTATCAATACCTCGCCTTCAATTTCATCTATCTTAAAGATGTTGTTTGCAGCAGTAGTATCGACGAGTGAATCAGGATAAGTGTAAAGCTGAGTCAACTCAGATCCGATCAGGTTATCGATCGTATCGTTCGTTGGTGGTTCGTAATATGGAATGATACAATTTGTAACAAAGACTTTCAGTTCTGTTGTTGCTGTACATCCATTGCCATCTGTAACAAAGTAATTGTAAGTACCTGTTACAAGATTCAATGTATCACTTCCTGTGTAAGTATAAGGGGCAATACCATTCAATGGAATAAGGTTTACATCACCGCTGGTTGCACCATTTTCTGCACAAACAAATAAAGTATCGCCTGCAGATGTAGTAAGTGATAAATTGCAAACGAAAGAACAATTCGTACTGTATGAAGCACCGGCATCTTTAGCTGCACTCCAGTTTGTATTCATGTAGGAAGGATCATCAACATCTATACATGATAGTGAGAAGTTTTGTACTGCATTAAAGTATGATAAATTAGAATAGTTGATATTCTTCATGTTCAGACTTGTCAATGCATTTGCTGCGCAATTAAAATATGTCAAGCCTGCATTTGCAGAAACATCTAAGCCGGTCAATGAATTTAAAGCAAGTTCACAAAATGTTAATCCTGTAATTCCTGAAATATTCAAATTTGAAATTTGATTTGAATTCATAGACAAGGTAGCGAGTTGTGAACTGCCGGATACATCCAGAGTTGTCAGTTGGTTCCCTCCACCATTCAGAATAGTTAAGCCCGTGCAGCCGGACAAATCAAGGCTGGTAAGAGCATTAAGACTGCAATAGACAGTTTGTAAAGCTGTATGGCCACTAAGATCTAAAGTGGTAAGAGCATTTTGGTTGCAAAATAAAGTAACCAATTGATCATTACTGCTTAGGTCTAATGATGTAAGTGAATTGCCTGTACAAACTAGTCCGGTTAAAGACGTAAATGCTTCGATTCCGGTCAAATCGGCGATGCCCATATTGGAAACATTTATTGTGCCGTTGTATACAGAAGCTTCGTTACATTGAATTTCGCTATCATTATTTGTATTGATCAATCCATTTGATAAAAGTGCATTTTTGAAAATTGCGTCAGGAATGTTTACAATACATAATGCACAAGCTGTTCCTGAAACCACAGCTCCAGGTGTAATCCAGTTAGAAACTGAACCGGAAAGAGCAAAATTATGCAGTGTTCCATTGTTGCCATTTCCACTTGAATCGATTAGGTTCAATTCAGTTGGGTTAGCTGCTCCTCCGATACCTTGATTCAAATGGTAAGATGCAAGCAAACCAGGTTGAGGAGTAATTTCGCAGTTCATATCAGCAAGGATTTGAACTTGTGTGCGTGCTACATTCCAGATACGAATCTCATCCATGCTACCATTAAAATTCGTTCCAAAGACTCCTACATTGGCAAGGGTATAACTATTGCCAAAATTAATTGTAGGATAATTAGAAGTGAAGTTTAATGTCAAACCTTGAACACCATTCAGGTAAGCAGTGTATTGCAATCCGTTCGTTACGATAGCAACATGAACCCATTGTTGAACAGGGAAAGCAGTATTTATAATATCGTTCCAACCTTGATTGTCAACTGTAAGCTGAAGGTGACCATTAAAAAATCTCAATCCTGTACCAACCGGATCTGGATCATCACTACCTATAATCCTTCGGTCATCATTTAAATCATTAGTGTATAGCCAAAACTCAATAGTTGAAGTAGCGGCGATCGACAAAGAAATTCCAGTGCTCAGATGATCATCAACTCCGTCAAAACTTAATGCCGCAGCAGGTGCCGTTAATGGACATGCTAAACTAAATGAAGCAGAAACATCTTTACCTGCATTCCATGTAGCAATCATGTTATTCACATTGTCAACCTGAATACAGGAAAGTGATGGATTGTTTGTTGCATTAAAGGTGTTAAGATTTGAATTGTTACCGTTCTGAATGTTCAAGCTTGTCAGGTTATTATGATCGACTAGTGCATCAACTATGTTTGAATTCGAAGAGAGATCAAGTTCAGTTAACGAATTGTTCTGTGAAATAAATTGTGTCAAAGCAGGATTCTGACTTAAATCAATTGAAGTTATTGCCGGATTATTTGAAAAGTTCAGTGTCGACAATAGTGGATTATTTGAAACATCTATTGATGACAATTGATTGCCAAGTGCAAAGATTACTTCAAGCGCAGGATTATTAGATAAGTCCAGTGATGTAATATTATTGAATGGACATTCCAGCCAAAATAGATCCTGATTTGAACTAATGTCTAATGAAGTTAGCTGATTGATTCTGCAGACTAATTGTTGAAGTGCTGTATTCGATGAAACGTCTAATGTTGTTAGTTGATTACCTCCAACATCAAGATAATTCAACTGTGTATTTGCAGAAACATCAATTGTCGTTAACAGGTTATTGTAAACTTGTAATACCGTTAATGAAGTGAAAGCTTCAATTCCGGTCAGATCTGAAATTGATAAGCCGTTTACATCTATATTACCGTTGAAGGCTGATGCTTCTGAACATTCAATTTCTCCGTTGTTGTTTGAGTTGATGCTCGCATTTGCAAGCAATGCATTTTTGAAGTTAACGTCAGGAATGTTCACATAACAGACACAGTTAGTTCCCGAAACTACTCCGCCCGGAGCGATCCAGTTTGATGTTCCATATTCAAGACTGAAGTTGTTTAGTGTTGCATTATTATTATTTCCGCTTACGTCGGTGTCTGATATTGTACCGGCATTATTTTCGGAAGCAAAACCTTGATTGAAATGAAATGCTGCTGCAAGCCCGGGTTGTGCATTGATCTCACAGTTCATATTGTCAACGATCTGCGATTGTGTCCGGCTAACGTTCCATATTCTTACTTCATCCAATGCACCATTAATGAATTCATTGCCGAATGATTTACCGATCGCCAGGTTATTTGCAGTCGGAACATTTAAAATACCCGGAGTATCTTGTCCGCGTAACACACCATCAGTATATATCGAACGAGTTGTTCCGTCGTAAGTGGCAGCAATGTGATGCCAGTTACCATCAAGAATGTTTGGAATATTTACGATAAGATCATTTGCCCACCAGTAATTTACCAGTTGTGTTGGTCCGTTAAACCGGATTGCATTTGCCTGATTTTGTGTACCGAAATTTCCATAACCAATGAAGCCTTCATTGAAGTTCAATGCATTTGGTTTGATCCATGCCTCAAGTGTATAAGGGCTGTTGCCCGTTGGAATATTGTTCACTTGATTTAAAGAAACATAATCATCAACACCATCAAAATTAAGTGCGGCAGCAGGAGTACATCCTGAGTGAGTATTTATATCGGCATCATCACAATCGGTATTATCATTAACAAGATCTCCCGGTGCAAAGCAAGGAGTAGTAACAGCTGTAGAGTTATTAGGATCTCCGAAGCCATCACCATCCAGATCGTAATACAGAGTTCCTGCATATCCGCCATTCCAGTTGGAAACGTTGAAGTCGCCTGAAAGCGAAAAACCAATCAGGTTACCATTGTTATTCGTTCCGCCCAGGTCTGCAAGTTGATCAATGCCCGGGTTCTCATTATTTGCAGAACCATGATCAAAAGTGTAGTAATTGATCAGGTTTGGTTGTCCGTTGACATAAGCAGTCATCTGCGAGCGGATCTGTGCTTGTGTTTTAGCAACATTCCAGATTCTCACTTCATCCATTTTTCCGTAATACCAGGCTGCATTAAAATCAGGCCATCCACCCAGACGAGCGATCTCTATTCCTGAAGTTAAATTTCTTGACAAAGGATCATTCAAAGATCCATCTGCATTTCCGTTCAGATAAATTGTATAGTTCAATCCGGATCTCACAACAGCAATATGTGACCATTGATTTAATGCGACTGAAGTATTTCCATTTACAACATTATAACCCGGTGTTCCGCCTTCTGCCAATTCCATCAGAAGATGACCGGAATCGAATTTAAATCCAAACCAGTTTCCTGCACCTCCCGATTCAATCGTCCTGTTCGTGATTATATATCCATCAGCAGTAGCGTACGGATAAATCCAGGCTTCAAGGGTAAAATCATTTTCGCCAAGATTAAAATCCTGCATCTCTACATATGAAGAAACTCCATCAAATGAAAGCGAATTATTTTCAGAAATATCACTATTGCAATTTTGATCTATACCATCACATAATTCTACTGCTCCAGGATTGATGTTGAAATTGTTGTCATCACAATCGTTATTGTAATATGAAATTCCACATGGTATCGGTACTCCGGTACCAAATCCATCTTCGTCGAAATCTGCATAAGTAATGTGGGTATCATCGCAATCAGAAAGGTCAAGGGTGTAACCTTCAGGCATGACAACATCAGTTACAAAGTTCGATTCATCACCAAATCCGTCGCCATCGTTATCAGCATAGAAAGTTCCGATAATGTTACAGCTTGTTCCTGAAACTACACCACCGGTGGAGATCCAGTTTGAAGTATTTCCACTTAGAGTAAAATTAAATAAGGTGCCATCAATATTGTTACCACTGAAATCATCCAGAAAATCTTGTGCCGGGAAACTATTGTCAGCTTCGCCGGTACCTTGATTGAAATGATAATTTCTTTGCAGGTATGGCATTGGTATAAGAATCTCGCAATTAAAATGATCTGCTATTTCCTGTGCATCCAACGCACGTGACCATACTCTTAATTCATCCATTGCACCCGGATAACTTGGATTGCCAACACGTTTTCCCAAGATCATACCACCTCCAAAACTTCCCGGAGCTAGCGCTGTTACTGAAGATACAAAAACACCATTAACATATATTGATTGGAGATTTGTCTGTGCGTCATAAGTACAAGCGACATGATTCCATGTTCCTAATGTTAATGGTCCGGTAGAAACAGATGTATTATCATTCATCCAGAAACTAAGATTGTCGGATGAGCCTTCAAGACTTGGATTTGAAAAGCCGCCACTGACACCTTCCCATATGAAGGAATATTGTTGAGCATCTGCTTTCAACCAAGTTTCAACTGTAAAGGATGTCATAGAAGCAATACCGTCTGATGGTATAGTAATGTATTCATTACCGCCTGTTCCAAAATGCAATGCTGAACCGGGAGCATTAACTAACATCGCTTCCCCGATCTGAAAATCAGAGAACGAAGTAAGTTGTCCTGCAGTGATCGATAAACTCGTTCTGTTGAACACTTGAAAATCTATCCAGTCCGGAGCATCATATTTTTTTACGATGAAGTTGTTGAAGTCTGCATTCAGATCAACATCTGCTGCGTCCCAGTTAAATGTAACTACTAAGTCCTGGAAATTCAGTCCGGCATTGGTAATGTTCCAGAAACGGTTAACTGCTTTATCAGGGTCAATTCCTGAAGAAGCAATTTCCGGATGCACACCAGGCTCTGTACGTGCTATAATTCCACCACCCGGAACAATCACTTGTACATTTAAAGATACCGGCGCATATTGTGTTGCATCACCGATTGGATAATCTTGTACTCCTGTTGAAGAGAAATTTCTTTGTAAATTTCCAACTACATAAGAAGTTGCTGAAGCATTTGTGATCGTAGCTGTTGGTTCTATGATCAGATTGTTTGTGTTAGTAATCAGTTTTCCTAAAGAAAAACTTAATTCAGAATTTATAGTTTGAGCTCCCTGTATCAATACATCCGTAAAATTATCAATTGTAAGTTTTTGAATAGTTCCCGTTCCGTAAATGGTTTGCTGTGAATTCCCACCCATTACCAGATTATCAAATTCAATAGCTCCATTATTTGTAATACTTGTTTCAACGAATGCAGGTATAGAACCTGAAAGTGTTGAGTTGATGTTTACAATTACATCCTTTGCAGAAAGACTTGTTTGAATAACATAAGGTCCGCCATCGAATACAAGAGTGCTTGTTACCATTGCAATTGATGAACTCGAAGTGAATGTTACTTCATCATTTCCGGTAAATATAAATGTTCCGGTGTTATCGGGGCAATAGAATGTTCCGTTGAATGATGTTCCTAAAGACAGATCAACATAAGCGTTTCCTCGTATATTGTTGAAAGTTCCTTCATTTACAAAAGAGCTAAATCCGAAATGGGTATTTAAAGTCGAGGCACCGCTTGCATCAAATGTATGATTGATCGTTCCGTCTGATGAATTAAAAACATCGAGTCCTGCAATGTTAACATCGCCAATTCCATCATGAAATAGGAAATTTATTGTACGATTATTTGTCCAGATTCCGCCAACGAAATAATCAATGGTTGTACAACAAGCAACATCAGAATTTTCAAAGTTGATCGTTCCGTTATTATCAAGTGTCAATGAAAGTGTTGCACCGTTGGCAGAGTTGTTTCCTAAATTTACAACACCATCCAGGTCAATGTACATTGTACCGCCTCCTGTTAATGTTCCTCCTTCTACTATAACCGTTCCGTTCACCTGGAGATCTGTACCAGGTCCATCAGCAATTGTAAGACCTGCTCCGGTGATATTTAATGTTGCACCGTTCTGAACATTGATCTGATCTGCTGTATTACCACCATCAGCAGTTACAGTGAAACCGCTTTGAAGAGTGATAATATTGTCATTTTCATTTGGAGTAGTTAGAGCCGGCTGCCAGGTGCAACCATCAAAATATTCCCATGTAGAAAGATCACTCCAGTTGCCGCTTACTATTGAACGGTAATCGCCGGTAGGTATGCACGATTCAACGATTTGTCCCACCTGAAATTCACTGAATGAAGTAACATCAAGTGCAGTAATAGAAGACACAGTCTGATTTACCACAGAAGGTTGTGACCAGCCTCCTGGAATATCAAATTTTGATATAATAAAATTATTGAAGTCTGTGCCTGCATCTGCTTCTGCCGCATCCCAGTTTAAAGTTACATCACATTGATTAAATGTTAAATTGTCATTTGTTATCGTCCATGTACGGTTTACACTTTTATTAGGATCGATGCCTGATAATAGGATGTCATTATGATCTCCAGTATTCGAGTTTACAGTAATGAAACCGTCACCACTTCCATCAAGAGGCAAATCAAAATCAAGAATTATCGGAGCATAAAAAGGAGGATTTCCAATTGGTAAAGTCACTGGTCCGGGTGTTGCTGCAGCGAAGTAATGCTGGAGGTTTCCATTAATATATGAATTCACTGATGGATCCATAATAATTGCGTTTTGCGCCATTGTTATTTTCCCTGAACCTGTATTAATAATTCCCTGACCCAGATTTAATGCTTCAGTGATTGTTTGATCACCTGATAAATTAACAGTGCCTGAAGTCGTAATCGAAAGGAATCGAATGTTCCCCGTTCCATTTAAATTCTGGGCTGTATTTGAACTGAATGTTAATCTGTTTAAATAAACAGATCCGTCATTTGTAAAATCAGCACCTGTAAAATTCATTTCAGTGGTGCCACCAAGTTCTGCGTTTTGTTCGACAGTATATGTTCCGGAATGCAATCCGTTTATACTTGAAATTACCATGTCAGAAAATGAAGTTAAATACACAGATCCTGAATTATTGAATTCTACATCTTCAGTAATAGTTGGACCGGATCCATTTGCTATCAAAGTAGCTCCGGTTAAATTATTGAACGATCCGATACTTCCGTTTTGAGTGGTTATACCTAAGCCACTTGTAATTGTAATTTCAGAGTAGTTATTAAAGGTTGAAAAAGTTCCGTCGAATATCAATGTCCCACTGGAACCCATTTCTATCGGAGTGTAATTATTTATCACAATTCCATCTTTCATGACCATATTGGTGCCCTGATAATCTATAGTGGATCCTTGGTTGTATGTGATGGATCCCGGACCAGTAATCGTTGTAGCATCAATAATGAAATTCGAACCTGGCTGAAAATTTATAGTTCCCAAAACTGTCATGTCCTGAGCAAAATCAATCGTGCCATAACACTCAAGATCCGTTCCCGGACCATCAGCGATTGTCATTTGCATTTCAAGGATTTTCATTTCGCCACCTTCATCTATAACAACCTGGTCAAGAGTCAGAGGGCTGGAGTTGCCAGGAAATGTTATATGCCCTGATCGAATCCTAATTGTTTGTGCATTGCTTGCATCAGGATAAACGGATGCAGGTATCCATGAACTGCCGTTGTAAGTTTCCCAGATTGCAATATTATCCCATCCGCCACTGTTTATAGTTCTGTAATCACCTGCTACATAAGAAGCAGCTTCACCTACCTGAAAAAACATATCAGTAAAATCTGTTATGCCTGACACATCAATGGAAGTTGGTTGTGAGTTGGAAGATGATTCGATCGTCCAGATAGAAGCATCGCTAAAATAGGATGATACACTTAAGTTTGAAGTATTAGCTGAACCGTCAACATCTGAAGGTTCCCACTCCAGAGAAAAATCTGCAGTGGTGAAACTATTATTAAAATTCTGATCTATTCCATAATATCTGTTCACACTTTTACTTGGAATAATATCTGAGTTCGTAATTTGTGGATGATCAGTTCCCCATGAACGGACTCTGAATTGATCATCGGAGGAAAGGTTGTTGATCGTAAGTGTTACAGGACCATAGGTGTCATCATCGCCTACAGGATAAAACACAGTATTTGTTCCTGACGGAAAATTTCTTTGTAGAAATCCATTTATATAGGCAGTTGTACTTCCACCTGTTATCAAACCTGTTGGTGCAATGGTAACGGTATGGGCAAAAGTTTTAACCTTTCCTGCTACAAGGTTTAAGTTGCCGGAAATATTCTGACTACCGCCAAGAATTATTCCATTCGAATTGTCTACTGTAAAATTTGTAATTGTACCGTTTCCGCTTAAAGTTTGCGGACTGAAAACACTTGTCATTTTAAATTCAGCTGCAGTTACTGTTCCATTGTTTACGAATGTAGACCCGTAAAACAAGAATGGATTAGTAGGAGCATTTAAACTTGCTCCTGTGCTGAGGCTGAACAGTCCTGCATGTTCATTGATTCCTTCAATTACTACTGTTCCACCTTGAATTAAAAATTGAGAAGATGAATTATTGGATACATTTACTTGTGGGTCAAATGTTGTAACGCTGGCTGTAGTTTTAGTGATTATATTCAAATTTGAAAGAACAAATTGAGATAATGTATTGCCATTGCTTGTAACCGAACTGTTGGCGCTGATATTAAAATTTCCGGTATTGGAGAACATAACATTTCCGCCATTAAAATTGATGTCTGTGGCCGGAGATAACCAGTTCATTGTGCCGGCATTATTGAAGTTGTGTGTTCCTGTAATTAACATCGGACCACTTCCAACAAAATTTATCGCTCCAGCGCCTGTTGTCTTATTCCAGTTACCGGTACCACTGATCGTACCCGAATTGAAATTAAACACTCCGCCTGAATTGATCACAACATTTCCATCTGTAAGCTGATGGATAGTAGGACCACTTAAATTCAACGTACCGTTGACTACTAATGAAAATGGAGAGTCGGCACCAATGTTCAAAAATCCGGAACCTGAAACCGTCAGCGTGCCTCCTGAATTTATTGTTAATTGGTTAACGGTTATAACGGAATTGACTGTAACCGTATGGGTACTTTGAATAGAGATCAAGCTGTCTTCAATACCAGGAGATGTTAGTGCACCTATCCAACCACAGGAAGTTAATGTTTGCCATGTAGCAGGATTACTCCATGAGCCGGATGTTGCTGAACGATAAGTATACGTTGCTCCCATTGCATAAGAGCGAACCCAGTTAGAAGTTGTACCATTCAGTGTAAATCCGTTTAACGTGCCGGGAAAGGAGTTGCCGCTAAATTCAGGAAGAATTGTAATGCCCGAATTGTTTTGACCTGCATTTCCCTGATTGAAATTATACATAGCAACTAAACCTGTTTGAGGTGCTATCTCACAATTCATGTTTCCCTGGAGTTGACCTTGTAACCGTGCCACATTCCATATCCTTAGTTCATCTAAAGTGATTGCTGCATATCCCTGCAAAATATTATTCATCAATCCCGCACCGATTGATGTCAAAGTCATAGTTTGAGGAACTAACGCGCTTGTGCCTGTGCCATCAGAAACTCCATCAAGATAAAACGTAACAGCGCTTCCTGATTTAGTAACTGCAACATGATGCCAGTTACCATCATTGATGTTAGTATTGCCGGTGATCTGATGGAGTGATATGCCATCACCAATTGCAAGTCGTAACTTTCCGGTATTTAGTCCAAACTGCACATAATTGTTATTCATTGCACTTCCCCAAACAAAAATCGAAGCGCTTCCATCAGTGGTCTGAATCCAGGTCTCAATGGTAAAGGTTCCGGAATAGGGGATGACCGTGTTTGTAGAAACATAATCGTTTGTGCCATCAAAGTTCAATGCGTTTGAACCTTGCGCCTTTAATTCAGATGTTAAACAAAATGTAAAAACAAAAAGTGTGGACAATACGAAATTTGTCCAATTGAATGGAGTGGGGTTTTTCATGTGTGTTTCAATGTGTTATTGGATTGCAAATTAGTGATTTGCTAAATAATTTTAAAGTTTTTTGGGTAAAATTCAAGAATAAATCTGCATTATTTTTATATTAAAAAAAGCACATTTTTACAGCAAAATCAGGGTATTTGAAGGGCTCTTGAATTTAATTCTCGTCATTTCGTGAGTAATTCCAGTAATTAATTTTACAGGGGGAATAATAACTTGGTAAATGGAATAAAAACGGCTGTTAATAAAAAATGATAAGTTCTTATTTTCCTGAAGTTTCTGGCAGGTTTTTTTAAAATTCCTCCTGATGTAATTTCAGAATACTTCCTTTCGAGATGTAAAAATTGAAAACCGCTGGATTGTATCTTAAAAATTCCTCAATCAGGAACAATCAGCCTGTGATGTCAGACTAAAAGCCGTTTAAGAAAACCGGAATGTGATGTTTTAGTAATCTTATCTTTGCTTTCGAAATATTCAACTTAGATATTAAAACATATCGTAAAAAATGAAAAGAAATTACTTCTTGCTTGCAGTTCTGCTTATCATAGGCTTCAGTCCGGTTTCTCTGAAAGCCCAGGATGAATCTGGTCCGGATACTGTAAATGTCGGAATCTACATTACCAGTATTCACGATATTGATTTCAGGCAAAAAGAATATTCAGTTAATCTTTGGCTCTGGTTGAAGTACAGAAACAAGGAATTTGATTTCATGCGGAACCTTGAAGTGCCAATGGCGAAGTCCGTTGAAAAGTCGTATGCCACAATTGATACTCTGGAAGACGGAAGGATCTATATGCTAATGAAACTCCAGTGTGTGATGAAAGGTACCTGGAAGATTAACGATTTTCCATTCGACAGGCAGAAATTGCGGTTTGCTATAGAGAATTCAATGTATGATTCGAAAGCTCTGATCTTTTCTGTTGATACTGTTGGTAAACATTATGGTAAATATTTTTTAATGGGCTGGGAAAAAGACAGCTTCAATTTAAAGACTGAAATAAGAAAATATGAAACTGCATTTGGTGATCCTGAACTCGATAAACCGGAATCAGAATATAGCAGCTTTAAAGCCACGATCGTCGTTCACAGAAATTCCTGGGAAATGTTCTTCAAGATTTTTTTAGGAATGTATATTTCATTCCTCATCTCAACAATTTGCTTTTTTGTTCATCCTGATAATATGGAATCCCGGCTTGCATTAAGTGTCGGTTCATTGTTTGCAGTGATCGGAAATAAGTATATCATCGACTCATCACTCCCGGAATCAAATACTTTTACAATGGTAGATACTTTACATGGACTTACGTTACTTTATATTTTTCTTGTTATAGCATCATCGGTTTACACTCTTCGGCTTGTTCGCGCCGGATTTGAGAACCGTTCTGAAAAGCAAAACCGGATGATGGGCTGGATTCTGTTACTTTTTTATGTAGCCTTGAATCTTTGGGTTATCTTGTCCTCATATAATACCATTGCAACAGGATGAAAAAATAACTCACTTGCATGATCCTTCATTGACTAAATTTATAAATTAAATGAAACAGATTATTCTCTTTACTTTTTTGTCTCTTGCCACCATCTCAAATGCGCAAACCACAATTTATCATCCCTTTCCGGATTCTAATGCGCATTGGAATTTTTACATTGAGTATTTTTGTTTTCCCATGCAAAGTAATGTGATTGATCATTACTCAATTGAGATCGGAACTGATACTGCCATAGGAGGTTCTGCATATCATAAATTACAGGCACCCTATCTTCAATCGGGGAGCAATGGGATTTGTCCCTATTTTCCTATTGGCTATAAAGGGGCAATTCGACAAGATACTACTTTGCGTGCAGTATACATTGTCCCACCCGGTGATTCAATCGAACAGATTCTATATGATTTTAACCTGCAGGTGGGCGATACTGTACGCGGATATCTTCAAAGAGGATTATCTGTTAATGAAACTGTAGTTAGTATTGATTCTATAATTGTTGGTGGAAATTACAGAAAAAGATGGCTCATTAATCCAATGTATCAGCTATATCTCATTGAAGGAGTGGGTTGGATGGATGGACTGATTGAGGCTTCTCCCGGTCAGATCCTGGACGCACAATATCATGGGATGATCTGTTTTTCTCAGGATGGAATTCTGCAATTTTCAGTCGGGACTTCCGATTGTGATCTCATAGATGAAGTGGAGATCAATGAACTATCAAATGAGATTATTGGTTTTCCGAATCCAACAAAAAACATTTCTAAAATGCAGTTACCTTTTGATCTGATCAATGGTTATTATAAAGTTTATAATTCCACCGGCAAATTAATGGATGAAAATGCAATTGGCAATAGTTTAAATTTTGAATATGACCTGTCTTCATTTCACAATGGTGTTTATCTTTTTAAATTTATTTCTGCTGGAGGAAAATTTATTTCTTGTAAATTAATTAAAAACTGAAAAATTATAATTGAGTTTTTTGAAGTATCGATCAATTTTGCATGATTTCTTACATCTCATAGCTATAAATTCTGCAATTTAATTGTGATAATTTATGGAAATGTTATGGCAAAAATCGAAATCATTGTTTTTGCCACGCTCAAAATCCTTATTTATTACAGAAATGAACTGTAGTCACACAAAAGTTGATGAACATTTTAGTAGTTGTGTAGTATCAAATTGTGAATAAACACACTAAATCCACACAATGAAAAAATTAATTACTCTTATTATCATTTTTGCCTTTTCGAAAGCAAATTTATCTGCACAACTTTTAAATGGTTCTTTTGAGAACTGGAGTTCGGTTCAATACAGTGAACCGGAAGGTTGGCACAATGGAAATCAGGAATCGGTACCAACGATAGGCGCAGCATGTGTTACAGAAGTTGCAGGTGTAAATGGTTCTGCCATCAGACTTGAAACTATGGTCAACGAAAGCGATACTGCAGGTGCTTTTTTTACTAATGGAGACCCAATGAGTGGCGATGGTGGAACTCCTTGCTCCACTCAGCCGGCTGCAATTACCGGAAATATTCGCTATAATATTCCCGGAAATGATACTGCTTTGATTATTGTAATGTTTAAAAAGAACGGAGCAATTGTTGGGCAAAATGTCATTCAGATCAAAGGAACAGGAATTCAGAATTCATTTGCACCGTTTTCTTATCCGGTTACTTCATCTGTAGCTCCTGATTCGGTTATCGTTGCTGCTACCAGCAGTAATTTACTTGGAAATGGCGGAGTAGAAGTAGGGTCTTTTGTTGAAATTGATGATCTGGCATTTGACGGTGCTGCCGGTTCAATTCCTAATGGGGATTTTGAAACATGGTCGACTGCAACAGTTGACTTTCTTTCTGACTGGAACGTAAATGGCGATGTGCAAAAAACTAGCGATAGTCAGGATGGAAGTTATGCAATAAAACTGACTACTGCTGATTACGGTAATGGAGATATCGGTGCTGCACAGGTTACCAATGGTTATTATTCTCAGAATGGACCTCAAGGTGGAATACCTTTTTCGTCTATGTCTGATACGCTTTGCGGTTACTATAAATATGTCACATCAGGTAGCGATTCTGCGCAATTTAGTATCACAACGACTGCCAATGGTATGCCAATAGGTGGTGGGTTCAATAAATTCGGTCCTGTCACTCAATACACATATTTCGAGATCCCTGTTTCAAGCAGTTCGATTCCTGATTCTATGCAGATCAGTCTTACTTCATCGCAATGGCCGTATACGATCAATTCTGTCGGCAGTACATTGTATGTTGATCAACTTGCACTTCGTTCTCAACTGACAGCCGGAATTAAATCCGCAGATCATAAGAATCCATTTTCTGCTTATGCATTTCCTAATCCATCCAGTCATACAATTTCCATTCGCACTGAACAAACACTTCATGGTGCTGCTGTCGTATCCATTTACGATGTTTCAGGAAGCCTGGTGAAAAGTGAAATGGTTGCGAATCCGGGAAATACAATTGACCTTGATATTACAACATTAAGCCGTGGAACATTTTTCTTTAAAGTGATCTGTGGAAATATTGTATTGCAGAGTTCGTTTACAAAAAATTAATTTTTATAAAAAATGAGTCCATAAATAAAATGGGGTGTAGTCAGCAGACTACACCCCATTTTACTTATGGACTCTTTATCTGATTGATTTTAATTCTTCTCAATCACAATTGTTTGTTTATTAACAACTATTCCATCTCTTTCCAGGAGTAGAATATAAACTCCATTAATGACACTTTCGATATTGAGATTGTTCTTCATCAAGCCTTCTCCTTTCACATCTTTCTCTTCCAATATTAATTTGCCATACATATCTATCAGACGAATATTGAATTGTTCACCTGTCAAGGCATCGAATTCAATATTGATATTCGCCGAAGCCGGATTCGGATAAACATTGAATATTCCTTCTTCAATTGTTTCTTCTTCGCCTATAGTTCTGCAGCCAAGATTTACATTGATGGTTTTTGAGGTGAATGCAGAGCCGCCACATGTGTTGTTTGTCCTGACAGAGATTACTGCAGTTGATGCAGTTGCCGATGTAAACCTTACATTAACTGTCCTGCCCGTTGACGAACCAACAAATGTTGCACCGCCGGTAATTGTCCACGTATAAGATGAAGCTCCGGTTACTGAAGAGACACTGTAACTAACATTTGTATTTGATTTACACACAGTCGAATTTCCGGAAATTGCTCCCGGAACTGCAGGTGCTGCAGATACAGTGATAGATGAAACCGCGCTTGAACCGCAAATTCCATTTGCTCTGACAGTGATAGTACCTGTACCGGTGAAACTGTTGCCATAATTAACAGTTACCGTTCTTCCTGTTGAACTTCCTGAGAAAGTTGCACCAGAAGGCAGTGTCCAGGTATAAGATGTTGCATTTGGCACAGCACTGATAGAGTAACTCTGACTTGTTTTTTTACATAGGTTAACAGTAGGCCCGGTGATAGCTCCTGGTGTTGCCGGTATTGAAGATGATATATTCAATGTTGTCGACGGTCCATTGCCACAAGCATTACTTGCATAAACAGTAACCGTTCCTGAATTGAATCCAGCCGGATAGGTAATGTAAACTTTCGTAATTGCACTGTCAACTGTCAATGGATTTCCAGTCAGTCCAAAACCATTCGAAATGATCGATCCTGCCGGTGCATTCCATGTGTAAGATGTTGCATTCGGGAATTTGAATATTTCATAAGATTTTGTTGTTCCCGGGCAAACTGCAGTTGTTTGAGCTGAAGTGAATATCGGCGGAATAATCAGAACACCTAATGAATATGTTATTCTGTATCCGCTGCTTCCAATGCAATTGTTTGCTCTCACTGAGATCAATCCTGCTATGAATCCTGAAGGATAACTGATGCTAACCATATTTGTTCCTTGTCCGGAAAGTATGATAGCTTGTGTTCCACCTCCGATACTCAATACTGACCAGGTATAACTTGTTGCATTTGCAACAGGTGCTACAGAATATGTACTGACCTGCGGTCCGCAGATATTCTGCGTTCCAGTGATCGGTCCCGGTGTTCTTGGAGCAAGAGTATATTGAGTAAGATTTAATGTTCTTGCGAAACTTGCACCACATGAATTAACAGCTTGTACCGTTAATACACCACCGGTATAAGTACTTCCAAAGCTTAAGGTTATCGATGTTGAAGTCGATGTGCCTGTTGCACCTGCAGGAATTGTCCAGAGATAAGAAGTAGCTCCGGCAACCGGTGCAATACTGAAGACAACGCCTACCTGATTAATACATGCACCTGATGGTCCTGTAATAGCTAATGGTTCATCCGGCGCAGAAGAAGTATTGGTGATCAACACAGAAGCATTTCCTGTACAACCATTGTTATCAGTTATTGCTACCGAATAATTTCCTTCAGGTAGTGATGTTATTGTTGAAGTAGTTTGTCCGCCCGGTGACCATAAATAAGAATAAGGTGCTGTACCGTTTATAACTGTTGCAGTTGCTGAACCATTGCTTAGATTACAAGTCGTATTAATAGTACTTATAGTCGCAGAGATAGGAGCAGGTTCAACAAGGTCGATTGTCGTACTTGTAGAACATCCATTAGCATCACTCACAGTATATGTATAATTTCCTGCAGTCACATTGGTAAATGTCCCTGTTCCTGTGTACGGAGACGTTCCTCCGATTGCTGTTACAGTAACTGATGCAGTTCCTCCATAACATGCAATTGATCCATTTGCAGTTGCAGAAAATGCCGAAGGAGCCATTATGATTCCTGTAGCAGTTGTTGTACATCCGTTTGCATCTGTTACAGTGAAACTATATGAACCTGCATTAACAGTAAATGTTCCTGTTCCTGTGTATGGTGCTGTACCGCCAGTAGCTGTAACTGTAACTTCTGATGTTCCGCCACTGCATGAAATAGGAGTAGCAGTTGCTGAAGCAACAAGCATCATTGGTTCAGTAATGGTAATTGAAGTGTTTCCTGAACATCCGTTTGCATCTGTTACTGTTGTATTGAATGATCCTGCCATTACAGTAAACGTTCCTGTTCCTGAATATGGTGGTGTTCCACCGGTTGCAGAAATGGATATCTGAGTATAATCACCATAACAAAGTACTGGAGTTGCACTTGCTGATGGCTCAACTTCAGTTGGCTCGGTAAGTGTGATCGTCGTCGTTGCTGTACATCCGTTGGCATCAGAAATAGTATAAGTATAAGTTCCGGCACCTTCGTTAAAGGTTCCTGTTCCTGTATAAGGAGCAGTTCCGCCGGACGCAGTCACAACAATATCTGTATGATCTTTATTACAAAGAATAATTCCTGCAGTAGCATTTGCCGTCAGTTCATTCCCTACCGTCAACACACCCGGTTCATACACGAGAATGTAATTTGCAGGAGTATCTGCCTGTACCAGATCACTTGGAACGATCTGATAGGTTCCGCCTGCAAGATTGCCTGTACCGACATTCATATTCATGTTGTCAAGAATAGTAAAGACCGGTCCGCTTGCAATGACATTGCTGTCTGCATCTTCGTATTGGTAGATGGAGTTGGTGAACGTATAAGCCGGCTGAACACCGTTGCAGCCTGCAGTGGTATCGTTTGCTTTTACCGTCAGCGTTTCAGGAACGATCGTAAGTGTTCCCAGTCCGTAAGAGATATCGAAGTTCTCTGATAACAATACACCCGGAGCAATGACCCAGTTACCTACTGTGATACCGGTGATCATGTTCATGGAAGTATAGCCCACGATGGAATCATTCGGATCACCATACACATCGAGTGAATCGACGATCAGTACAGCGTATTCGTTGGACTCATCGTTGAAGGTATTGCTGTTCACGGCCTGCTTACCATTTACGGCTTGCTTACCATTCACTGCTTGTTTACCATTCACGGCAGCTTTACCATTCACGGCTTGCTTACCGTTCACTGCTGCTTTGCCATTCACCGCTTGCTTGCCATTGTAAAGCACAGCATTGGTTGAGTCGATATGGTAATCGAAGATCGATGCCGGATGAACCGGAATGTAATAGGTCGTATCATAAGAGATGCTGTTCACGGCTTGTTTTCCGTTCACAGCCTGCTTACCATTCACTGCAGCTTTACCGCTGACAAGGAAACTCATGTTCTGGAAATCGGCAGCACTCAGTCCGTTGACGGCTTGCTTGCCATCAACAAGAACCACTGAAGTTGACATGGCAGACTGATGTTCTGTTTCCAGTGAATCAAGGAAGACCAGTTGTTCGGATGGATCAATGTTAGAGTTGTCGTACACATAGGTGAACTGAATGTCTTTTCCATTGATGGCATCACCGTACACTAATGTCATGTCGTTCGGCGTGACCATGATCGGCATTCTTTCAATAGTAAGAACACCATCCACGAACTGATAGTTGAACGTAGCAGAAAGCGTGAGTGAAAGCGGATTGGATAGATCCGTCACGGCAGAATGTCCGCGTCGGTAGTATAATCCGATATCAGAAGTATTGGTCGCATTGGTAGAGTAGGTAACGTCTGTCAAGCCAAGTGTAGCCAGAGTTTGTCCTGTGCTTGCTAGTGGCACATCGTTGATCGTTACATCAAAAGCATAAGCAGGAATGACTTCTCCGTATTTTTTGCTGACGCTGTTGATGGTCACTTTTACGTTCTGCGGTATCGTGCTGAGTAAGTAGATCGAATCACTTACGCCACCATCCAGACCACTAGGAGCGATCGGAGGATTGTAGACCACCAGCGGCGGATTACCCAAGAATTCCGGTAACTCGACAGTGACCTGATTACCCACTACAGTAGCCGGAAGGGTATCGTACTGGAAGATGACCGATGCATCAGGAGCGATGTACTCGCCATTGATGACCAATGTGATCGGTTGTAATCCCGGTGTGAATGCAGAATCTGCTAAATGATAATCGTTGATGATCGGGAATGGATTGGCAAAGGTCTGCAGAGCAGCATCGGCCTGAATGAAACCGGCTCCTGTTGCTGCATCATAACCTGCTGCATCCATATTGATGGCAGTAGATTTCAGGAGTGCTTTCATTTGTGCACCATTGAAAGTTTCACCTGCGTAATATTTTTCTTTTGCTTCAATTAAAAGAGCAGCCACACCTGCAGCATGCGGAGCAGCAGCAGACGTACCGAAGAAGTTCGGGAAAAGATCGTTGTCAATATTCACTCCACCGAAATTCACCGTTGTGTTCACACCGTTCGGAGCACAGAAGTCAGGCTTCTGTCTGTCGATACCATCGATCAGCACCCCGCCTCGTGAAGAGAAGGAAGCTACTGTCGGAGGATTCACGCCATAGGCAGGAGTGTTGGTGTACAACACGGCACCGATGGACATTGCACTTTCAGCGTTCGCTTGTCCGATGACAGTACCTGTACCCTGGTTGTATTCATTGATCACCCCTTCACCACGGAAGATGACATATTTGAAACGAACATTACCGGCACCACTTTTACGGGTGATGATGATGTTAGCCTGAGACGTAGCTTTTACAACGAACGGCATGATCTCAAGTGGATCACCGTCGATGTTGTTACGGTTGAAACCAAACAGACGGGCACCGAACTGATCGACCAGGAAGATGTCCAGGTCATTCTGTGCACCAACGACCTCACCGATAGAATAGAAATCATCATCCCATTGCAGAGCGATCGTATAGGTTCCTTTTGGAAGTGTAACGCTTTGATAGAAATCGCCGCCACCGAAATCGTGAGCCGTACCGGCATAACCGGCAGGAGCAGCGATAGGAGTGAAGTTGCCTTCGTATGATTTGATACCGAAGTTACCTGCAGAAGTAAAGTAGTTGACACCTGTAGCAGAAACATCTTCCACAGCTTGTGCAATGACACCATCGCGGAAGAATGGTTCAGTGATATACGTGATATCATCAACGATAACTTTACAACCATCATCACGAAGAGATTTGATACCATCGGCAAAGTTACCTGCACTGATGAAACCGGAACGGAACATCAGTTCGGCATTCGGAGCCACATCATGCACGATCTGCAGCATGGCACGACCTTCATCAGTGCCTGTTCCATATGGATATTCTTCAGAGAGAACAACGTCTTTATTATAATTCGGATTGGCCGCACCCGGAAGGTCACCATTCTGAACATCACGTTCAGCAGGAGTAGGACTTCCGAATTTAGTATTGTAACTATCCGACATGACACCCACTTTCACACCTTCACCGGAAACTTTCCAGGCTTGTTTTGCTTTGTGTGACATCTGTGCGGAATCTCCTTGTGAGGTTGTTAATCCTGTTGCAGCAAAGGCGCTGCTGATAGGTGAATAATACGGTCTTACATAATTGATAAGTATCGGTAATGAATCCAGTTTAGGAAGATTGGCAATCGGGAACATACCTGTAATGATCAATGTCGTATCGCCATTGTCAATAATGCTATTCAAGCCATAAGCAGGCGTCTGCAATAAAGCTAGAAGAGTATTGTACTGACCGATATTTGAAATGACTTCAATCAATACTTCTCCTTGGTTATCATCTATGAGGAAGATGTTATTCGTAGCAGTAGTATCTACCAGTGAATCCGGATAAGTATAGAGCTGAGTTAATTCTGCACCGATCAGATTGAAGATCGTGTCATTAGTTGGTGGTTCATAATACGGAATGATACAGTTGGTAACAAAGACTTTCAGTTCTGTCGTTGCTGTACATCCATTTACATCTGTTACAAAATAATTGTAGGTACCTGTAACCAGGTTTAATGTATCATCACCGCTGAATGTATAAGGAGCCGTTCCGTCAACAGGAACAAGATTGACATCACCACTTGTTGCTCCGCTTTCTGAACAAACGAATAATGTGTCACCTGCAGATGTAGTAAGAGATAATGTACACACAAGATTTTCATCAATTTGTCCATCGCAGTCATCGTCAATGCCGTTTACAATTTCAGTAATAGATGGATTGGCAAAAAAGTTGTTGTCATCACAATCTGTTCTGTCTGTAAGACCGCTGCAAGGATCCATAATAGAAGATCCATAGCCATCTTCATCATTGTCAGCATAAGTTACCAATGAGTCATCGCAATCATAGCTGTTAACTGTGTATCCTGGAGGAATCCATGTACATGAATATTTAACATTGTTCAGGTTTCCGAAACCATCACCGTCTGCATCCCTGTAATAAACTGTTCCGGGAATTACCGTTACTTCCTGTGTGCAAGTTGATGAATTGTTAAATGCATCAGTTGCAGTCCAGGTCACAGTTGTTGTACCGACTGGCAGACAAGTTGGAGCGTCGTTGGTAAGTGTAACGTTTGAGCATGCACTTGAGACAGTAGGGAAGGTAGGTCCAACTACAATTACACCAATCGCCATTGAAGCTTCGTTTTCAAAATTCCTGTTTGGCTGGCAGAAATAATCCAGCGTGCCTTGTTGACTTAAATAATAAATTCCTGGAGTAGTAGGAGCTGTAAAAGTCAGTGATGTATAAGATGCAGAATATCCACTGTAGATATTTGCTTCACATTGTATCGTCTGGTTTGTTCCTCCAATTCCAATGTAAGATTGTACAACACATCCCGGACAATATCCTGTTTGATAATCAAAGAATACAGAAATGTCATATCCTAATGTAACTATTGAACCTCCTGTTACGACAGCAGAGTTTCCGCCACCATTGATTGAAACGTTTGTATATGATATTCCTCTGTCAGCATAATCAACAGGAACACCTGTTATTACAGTAGCTGGGAAAAATTCTACGTTACATGCTCCTGCTGCATCATTCTGGCAAACAGAGAATGGAACCGGACATGTTGTAAATACAGGAGCCGGATTTTGAACCGTAACGATTGCTTCCGCACATGCGCCCGGAGCAACACATCCTTCTTCACCTCTAACATAATAGTTAGTGGTTGCAATTGGTGCAACTGTTATAGAGCTACCAACACTTAAGTAAGTGCCACCGCAACTACCTTCATACCACTGCCAGTCTGCAAAATCATTTAAGTCTCCTGAGTCAATGGTTAATGTAATACTGTCGCCCGGGCAATTGCTTGTTTGACTTATTACAACAGGGACATCTGCCGGGATGCAATTTGATTCACCAATCTGAATTGCACCAAAACTAGTTCCTGTATAGTGTAATGTTGCTGTGGTTGCAGAACTTGCCAATACGTCGACTATTTCCCACGCCTGACCAGTCCACATTCTTGCAATTAAATTTGAAGGGTTTGCAGAAGGGTCAATTTCAGTAGCGCCCCATTGTACATCAAGGTAATATTGATTGATGGCTGCACCTGATGATGAAAGAGTCCATGTCCGGTTAACGGATTTACCAGGGTTGATTCCCGAAGAACCAATCAGAGAATGATCGGCGCCATCTGTTCTTGTTATAATTCCACCTGGACTGGTGATAAAGGCAGAAAGCGTAACCGGTAAATATGAAGTTGTATCACCAATCGGATAAGTTAATCCAAGTGATGATGGATAATAAATTTCAAGGTTTCCATCAACATACGTAGATGCACTTCCATTATAAATAGATGCGCCATCTGCAATTACAATTTTTCCCGAGCCTTGTGCGCGAACAATACCGTAGTTAAATGAAAGTTGGTCAGTTATTGTTTGTGTACCGGTAATTTTAATTCCATCCGCATCAAATGTGAAAGGTAAAAATGTAGCAATGGATCCGGTTCCATGAATTGTAACCGAACCGGTGCCAACAGGAAACTGTGAAGTGTTGATAGATCCATTATTGATCAAAGTACTTCCACTGTAAAAGAAACTAGCACCACCAATGATCTCTGCTCCTGAATTCACATCAAGTGTAGCAGCATTGCTCCAGGAAATACTTCCGTCGATAGCAAGGTCCGGTCCGGCTCCATTATTGATCACAAGCGTTCCACCATTTACTGTCAGAGTTCCTCCCGGTAAAACGGTTGTTTGATCTATAGTGGTATTTCCGTTTATGGTAACATTGGTTCCGTTTTGAATAGTAATTGAATTCGAAGCAACCGTTGGTGAAGTGCCTGCTGGGATCCAGCTGCATCCATTATATTCTTCCCATGTTGTCGGATTACTCCAGTCACCTGATGCAACAGATCTGAAGTCACCTGTTGGAATACACGGTTCGCTGACCTGAAACTGTCCCATGTTCAATGAATTTCCATTTGCGTTAATGGATAACATTGCTCTGGATAAAACAGGTTGCGAATTCCAGGATGAGCCATCGTGTAATTTAACTTCGAATAAATTTGAATTAGCACCGGCATCAACATCCGGAGAATTCCAGTTAAGTGTTACTTGATATGCAGAGTAAACTACAGAGTTATTTGAAACTGCCCATGTTCTATTAACGCTTTTTAATGGATTTAGTCCTGATGTTCCAATGTTAATATTATCGCCAGCATCTGTTCTTGCAGAGAATGACCCTTCAGTAGAGATAGAAGGAAAGAAAAATTCCAATTTAGCTTTCGCTGTTGCATCACCGATATCAAAAGTAACTGTTCTGTTACTTGAAATCGGAACGAAACATTCCATATTTCCATTCACCCATGAATTCACAGTACTTGTCAGCGTAAGCGTTTCATCGAGTCTTACTCTGTTTGCATTTGTTGTAAGTATTCCATTGGTGAAGTTGATATTGTCTTTCAATAATGGATCCCCTGTAATTACAAAGCCATTTGCATTATTGAAAGTGATATTTGAAAAGCTTCCTGAACCTCCGATGGTCTGCAAAGATGTTCCATTGAGATTAAGCATATTCATGTCTACAAGTCCGTTATTCGTGAAATTCGAACCGGTAAAATTCATATTAGCAGTTCCATTTAATGTTCCAGTAAAAGCAATATTGTATGTACCTGAATGAATTCCTGTTGAACTGTTTAATGAAAAAGTTCCATTATTGATATTGAATGTTCCGTAATTATTCAATCTGCTTGGAGAAGTCAGAGAGTTAGTACTTGTATCATTTTTATTTATCGTTCCGCCTAACATATTGTTAAAGGCCGGTGAAACAACTCCGGCAACAACAGCGAAATTCATTCCCGAATTAATATTGAAAAGACCGTAGTTATTAAATTGAACACTTGATCCGAAAGCAAGACTTCCCGTCGGCGAACTTGTAACATTGCAGGTTCCGTAATTATTAATGATTCTGCTATCATTTAGGATCTTAGTTCCAACACCGCCCAGAACAAATGTTCCACCCGGTAAAATTGTTGTAGTTCCGGTACCACGCATGTTTCCATTTGTCCAGGTAAATGTACCTGCAGAACCAATTTCTATATAGCCATTACCTTCAATAAAACTTGCAGAAAAGGTCATCGATCCTCGGACTCTGAGATCCGGACTTCCGGGACCATCATCTACCTGCAATGTTCCACTTGAAATAGTTAAAGTTCCTCCTGGATCTACTTCTGTTTGATCTATGATTACAGCGCTGTTTACTGTAACAGTATGACCAGTAAGGATTGTGATTGTTGAATCAGTAATTGTTGGCGAAGTGGTTGCCTGAACCCAGCATGTTCCAACTTTGGTTTCCCAAACAGATGGACTACTCCAGTTGCCACTTGTTATTGTGCGGTAGATTTTAGTAGCTGGAATTGCTTCTGACGGAACAAAATTTGAAGTAGTTCCATTCAATGCAAAATTCAATAACGTTCCATTGCGACCATTACCTGTTGCATCAGTAAGATTCGTTACACCCGGATTAGATCCGTTTCCAATTCCCTGATTGAAATGATATGAAGCAACAAGTCCTGTAAGTACACTTACATCACAACCCATAGTTCCTTGTATGAGTGTCTGAGATCTTGCTGAGTTCCATATCCTCAATTCGTCGATCGTCATACTCGTAAATCCCTGAAGAATGTTATTGATAACTCCGGCTCCAATAGCAGAGCCGGTGATAGTAGAAAATGGATTTGCATTACTTGTGCCTGTTCCATCAGAATTTCCATCAACATAAAAAGTCACAGCATTGCCTGACTTTACGACAGCAACGTGATGCCATGTGTCATCATTGATCAATGTATTACCATCAAGTTGGTCAATACTGACACCAGTACCAATTGCAAGTCTGAGCTTACCCTGATTCATGCCGAAATAAGCATGTCCATTAACAACACTACTTTCCCAAACATAAAACTTAGAGTTAGGATCAGATGTTTTGATCCAGCATTCTATGGTAAAAGTACTTGTGTAAGGAATGGTTGGACTGATGTCGACATAATCATCGCTGCCATCAAAGTTCAGAGCATTCGCTGTCTGTGCGAATAATT
>JBMQEM010000070.1:0-28006 GCA_049363815.1 Bacteroidota bacterium | reverse complement strand
ATTACCTTATGCACAACCAACAGATGGAGATGCATTCAGAGTATTGCTAGGTGATTTTGTTACGACTGAAGATGGTACCGGCATCGTTCATATTGCTCCGAGTTTTGGCGCAGACGATTTTCGTGTTGCTAAACAAAATGGAATCGGTTCGTTGACTCTTGTAGATAAGCAAGGGAGATTTACATCTGAAGTGACAGACTTCGCCGGAGAATTTGTAAAAGAAGCTTATCTCACGGATGAAGAGAAAGCAATTGAAATAAAAAAACAAGGCGGTGAAAAATATCTTTCCGTTGACGAACGTCTTGTTATCAAATTAAAAAAAGAAGGAAAAGCATTCAAGTCTGAACGCTACGAACATACTTATCCGCATTGCTGGAGAACAGACAAACCTGTTCTCTACTATCCGCTCGACTCATGGTTCATTCGCACAACTGCTGCGAAAGAAAGAATGGTTGAGTTGAACAAAACGATCAACTGGAAACCTGAATCGACTGGTACCGGTAGATTCGGAAACTGGCTGGAAAATCTTGTCGACTGGAATTTATCACGCTCTCGTTTTTGGGGAATTCCTCTGCCAATGTGGGCGAATGAGGATTACTCTGAACAGATCTGCATCGGTTCTGTTGCTCAACTGGAATCTGAAGTTGAAAAATCTGTTGCCGCCGGTTTCATGAAATCCAATCTTGTAAAAACTGCAAGAGAAAATGGCGGTCAGTTTGAATTGCATCGACCGTATGTTGATGAAATTATTTTAGTGTCTTCTTCAGGCAAACCAATGAAACGCGAACTGGATCTGATCGATGTATGGTTCGATTCAGGAGCAATGCCTTATGCACAATGGCATTTCCCATTCGAGAATGCTGATGAATTTGAAAAAGCATTTCCGGCAGATTTTATCGCTGAAGGGGTTGATCAGACACGCGGATGGTTCTTTACATTGCACGCTATCTCTGTTATGTTGTTCGATTCCGTTGCTTACAAAAATGTTGTAAGTAATGGTCTGGTACTCGACAAAAACGGGAATAAAATGTCGAAGCGCCTTGGTAATGCTGTCGATCCTTTTGAAACTCTGGAGAAATACGGGGCTGATGCAACAAGATGGTATATGATCAGCAATGCTCAGCCTTGGGATAATCTTAAATTCAATCTTGAAGGAATTGCTGAGGTTCAACGTAAATTCTTTGGCACACTTTATAATACATATTCTTTCTTCGCTCTGTATTCTAATATTGACGGCTTCACTTTTTCTGAAAAAGAAATAGCTGTAAAAGACAGAACAGAACTTGACAGATGGATCTTATCAGAGTTGAATTCTCTTGTCAGGATAGTGGATGAAAGTTATGCTGATTACGAACCGACACGCGCTACAAGAGCAATATCTGATTTTGTAACTGAGCATTTAAGTAACTGGTATGTACGACTAAGTCGCCGACGTTTCTGGAAAGGTGATTATACGAATGATAAGATCGCTGCTTATCAGACACTGTACACTTGTCTAGAAACAATTTCAATACTGATGTCACCCGTTGCGCCATTTTTCAGTGACCGACTGTTCCGTGACCTGAATGATGTTAGCAGTAAGCGCAAAGCGGTTTCCGTGCATCTGGCAGATTTCCCTGAACTGAATATTGCCATCATCGACAAGTCGCTTGAAGAACGAATGGAACTTGCTCAGCAAATTTCATCAATGGTGTTATCGCTTCGTAAAAAAGTGAATATCCGTGTTCGTCAGCCATTGAATAAAATATTGATCCCTGTTCTGGATGATTCATTCCGTACAAAAGTAGAAGCGGTAAAAGATCTCATCCTTGCAGAAGTAAATGTGAAGGAGATCGAATACATTCACGACACTAAAGGAGTTCTTGTAAAAAAGATAAAAGCGAATTTTAAAGTACTGGGTAAAAAAGTAGGAGGGTTGATGAAAGATGTTGCAGCATGCATTGCTGCAATGACCCAGGAACAGATCCAGACGCTGGAGGCTGAAAAGAAGTTTGAGTTTGAAGTACTGGATCAGACAGTAATCATTACAGACGAAGATGTCGAAATTACCTCTGAAGATATCCCGGGCTGGCAGGTGACCAGTGAGGGAAAACTCACAGTAGCCCTCGATATTACCCTGACTCCTGAGTTGAAGGAAGAGGGAATTGCCAGAGAATTCATCAATAGAATTCAGAATATACGCAAAGAACGCGGTTTTGAGGTCACTGACCGGATAGACCTGAAAGTATTGGAACATGCGGGAATCAGGAATTCCCTGATAAATAATAAAGATTATATTTGCGCCGAAATTTTAGCAGCTAAATTAGACCTGGTCGACCGTCTGGATGGCGAAGATACGGTTAGCCTGGAGGTAGATGACGAAATACAAACGCGGATTATCATTCAAAAACACATTTCCGGACTTAATTAAGCCGGTTTCAAGCCATCAAAACAACCAATTACAATAACGTTTTCATATGAGTAAGAAGACTAATAACAAATCAAAAGCGAAAGCCGCTTCGAAGTCAAAAGCAAAACCTGCTGCTAAAAAGGCAAAAGCTGCTCCTGCTAAAAAAGCAAAAGCTCCTGCTAAAAAGGTTGCTGCTAAAAAAGCTCCTGCAAAAAAAGTAGTTGCTAAAAAATCAGTCAAAGCGAAAGCTCCTGTGAAAAAGGCTGCTGCAAAAGCTCCGGCGAAAAAAGCAATAGCAAAACCGATTGCTAAAACTCCGGCAAAACCGGCTGTTGCGAAAGCAGCACCTAAAGCTCCTGCGAAAGTTGTTGTCGCTAAACCGGAAGCAGTAAAAGCAGCTCCTGTTGTTACGCCTTCAAAGAAAGATCTTGCAAAGAATAAAGTTGAAAAACCTCAGCTTCCTCCTCGTAACGAAATTCCCGCTCCTCCAAAAGAAAGACCGGTGATTGGACGCCCTGCGCCTTTTAACCGTCGCCCTGAACCTGCATTGAACAGACCTCAGAAACCTCAGGAAGATTCAGGCAAAACTCGTTATGCTGATTCTGAACTGGAAGAATTCCGCGCTATCATCAATAAAAAGTTAGAAGAAGCTCGCAGAGAATTGATGTTACTTCAAGCACAAATGACTGCAGCAAATGAACACGGAACTGATGATACTGCAAGTACGTTCAAAATTCTTGAAGATGGATCAGACTCTCTTGCGAAAGAAGAAGCAGGTCAGCTTGCCAGCCGTCAGAAAAAATTCATCGAGCAGTTGGAAAATGCAATGGTGCGTATCGAAAATAAAACATATGGCGTTTGTCGTGTGACAGGAAAATTAATTCCGAAAGAACGTCTGCGTGCCGTTCCGCATACAACTCAGAGTATCGAGGCAAAGCTTAATCAGTATCGCGACTAAATTAAAATGGTGAAAGGTCAAGGGTCAAAGGTCATGGATGGTCTTGACCTCTGACCTTTGACCTTTAACCTAAATAAACTCACTAAGTAAAAATTGAAGCGTGCAGCCCTCATAGTTTTTCTTATATTGTTAGTTGATCAGGTAGTGAAGGTCTGGATCAAGACTCACATGTACCTCGGACAAGAATATGAGGTCTTCAACTGGTTCAGTATTCATTTCACGGAAAATAATGGAATGGCCTTCGGACTTGAGTTCGGCGGTGATTTTGGAAAATTGTTTCTCAGTGTTTTTCGGATCGTTGCTTCTTTCGGAATCGGATGGTATCTGATTCACCTGATCCGTCAGAAATCACACAAACTTATCATCACTTGTTTTGCCTTGATCTTCGCAGGTGCAATCGGTAACATCATCGACAGCGCATTCTATGGATTGCTGTTCACTGATAGCATGGAAGGTGTAGCGCGATTTGCTCCCGGCCATGGTTACTCAAGTTTTCTCCACGGACAAGTCGTTGATATGCTCTATTTCCCGATAGTAGGTGGTCGCTTTCCTGACTGGTTACCTGTCTGGGGTGGTGAAACCTTTCTTTTCTTCCGGCCAATATTTAATATCGCCGATTCATCGATCACTGTTGGTGTGATCTTGCTTTTGATCTTTCAGAATAAATTTACTGCTGTGAAAACCCCTGCTGAACAAAGCAAGGAAACAGAGTTCCAAACACAAAATTGAGACAGGAATTCACCTAAGTCATTTTGAATTCTCCCGTTTTATTTTATATTTGTATTTAATGAATTCTGCGAAGGTCATTTAAACCAATCACCCGTGGATATTCTTACGATCCCACATGAAAAAAATTCTACCATTACTCCTGCAATTGATCGTGTTATTGGTTTCCGCTGCTGACAATAAGAACGGGTCTATAACTGTTCATTCCACTGCAGATGCTGTTGTGATAATTTCCGATCCTGTCAAAATAAATGAAGCAGATCCTTGCAACTGCTGGATCGAAAGAGATGGAACATGGAATGTTGTTCCTTTCGATGGAAGTGGCGGTGGTGGCGGACCGGGATTGCCTCCTGAATACAGAAACGATGATTGGTCTACTGCACCTTTTGTAATACCATTCGATTTTTGTTTCTATGGAACGACTTATCATGAGATTTATATCAACAACAATGGAAATGTTTCTTTTGATGCGCCGTATTCTACTTTCTCTGCTGATTCTTTTCCTTCTTCCACATTTAAAATGATCGCTCCATTCTGGGCTGACTTTGATTCGCGAGGCTTACTGAGTGGAGTCACTTATTATAAACTTACAGCAACTTCATTGATACTGCAGTGGGATCATGTCGGATATTATGGAACACATGATGATAAGCTGAATACTTTTCAGCTCATTCTTACTGATGGCTTTGATCCGATACTTGATGCTGGAAAAAATGTTTCGTTTTGTTATCGCGATATGCAATGGACAACAGGTGATGCTTCAGGTGGAATTAATGGATTCAGCGGGACTCCTGCTACAGTCGGTGCGAATCTTGGTGATGGAATAAGCTCCATTCAAATCGGACGTTTCGATCAGCCTTTAGCTTCTTACTCTGGTCCTTATGGCGGAGGAGCAGGTGTCGATTTTCTCGATAATCAATCCTATACTTTTGGATTATGTAACTCAAGCAATGTTGCTCCTTTCCTGAAATATTCCGGACTTTGTGATACACTTGAAATTTGTATTGGTGATACAACAATTGTTGATTTTGAATTTTATTCGCCGGAACTTTCACAGACTACTACTACAGCATTTAATTTCTTCGGACTTTCTGATTGCGGTGTGCTTCAGAATTCGCCGGGAAACGTTGCGGCTACTTCATGCTATATTGCCGGGACTGCAGGAAATGCCGGCTATCATTCAATTTCTGTTACTGCAACCGATAACGGTTCTCCTCAACAATCAACTACTGCATTATTTGTTGTTCATATAAAAAATGCAGATGCAACATTTACCTATTCACCTTCACCGGCTCTTCTGAATGATACTGTGGTGTTCACTGCAAATTCAACTGACAATACGTATGATGTCTGGAATTTTGGTGACGGAAGTCCTGCCGATACCGGAAATGTTGTAACACATATTTTTAATATTGCTGCTTTGTTCAATGTTACACTCAATGCTATCAATGAAGGCTGCACAGGAACTGAATCATCCACACAGCAAGTCACAGTTATGTTTGTTGGAGTTGATGAGAATAGTTCAGATCTGCAAGTGAGTCTTTCACCTAATCCCTCAAATGGTGTCTTGCTTTTTAATGCTAAAGATGATTCAAAAAAATATTCTCTTGAGATCATTGACATACAGGGGAGAATTGTTTTCAATGATTTTAATTTAAGTGCAAATCATTTTATCGATATAAATAATCTGGAAAATGGTGCATACTTTTATAAGATCACAAATAACAATGGTCAAGTGAAAGGACAGTTCTTTAAGCAGTAAATAAAGAGGGAACCAGTACCTAAAGCTCTGCGCCAAATCTGCGAGTTCTGTGGGAAAGAAAAACACACAGAAATTTTCTCCCGCAGATCCCGCAGATTTAGCGCTGATTTTAGTTCCCTTTTTTTACTATTTTTGAACGAAATTAAGAACCATGCACAGAATTCTCCTGATTTTTTTATCTGCTTTCATCGCAAATACAACGGTAAAAGCCCAAAACAAAGATTCACTTTCTATCAGACGAATCTACAACGAAACACTTGAAAACGGTCGCGGCTACCAATGGCTTTACGACCTGACCGAAAATATTGGTCCACGGTTGGCAGGTTCTAAGGAAGCCGGTACTGCTGTTGAATGGGCGAAACAAAAAATGATCGAAGCCGGAGCAGATACTGTTTATCTGGAAGAGGTCATGGTGCCACACTGGGTGCGTGGAGCAAAAGAAAAAGGTGTGATCGTTGAAGCAAGCGGTAACAAACAGGAAGTGCAGATTCTCGCCCTGGGCAATTCGGTCTCTACTCCTAAAGAAGGATTGACTGCAAACATCATCGAAGTAAATAATTTCGACGAACTTGAAAAATTCGGTAAGGCAATGGTGGAAGGAAAGATCGTTTTCTTCAATCATCCGTTCGATGAAAAATTTATCAATACGTTCGAAGCCTATGGAGAAGCAGTGAAGTACCGCTGGAAAGCGCCGTCTGAAGCAGCAAAGTATGGCGCCGTCGGTTCGATCTGTCGTTCAATGACAAATGCTCTCGATGATTATCCACATACAGGAGCAATGCGTTATGTTGACTCTCTTCCGAAAATTCCTTGTGTTGCCATCAGTACAATCGGCGCAAACCTTTTAAGTAAGATCCTGAAAGCAAATAAGGAAACGAAATTTTTTATGCAAACTCATTGTGAAATGAAAGACAGTGTACTTTCTTACAATGTGATCGGTGAGTTGCGTGGTACGGAAAAACCGAAAGAGTTTGTTGTTGTCGGCGGACATCTTGATTCATGGGATAACTGCAAAGGCGCTCACGATGATGGTGCAGGAATTGTTCAGTCAATTGAAATCATCAGAACACTCAAAGCAATCAATATGCGTCCGAAACGTACTATTCGTATTGTTGCATTTATGAATGAAGAAAATGGATTACGTGGCGGACAAAAGTATGCTGCAAACATGAATGAAAAACAAGAGGTTCACATTGCAGCCATTGAAAGCGATGCAGGAGCGTTTCTGCCTTTAGGTTTTGGATTGAATATGGCGGAAGCGAAAAAAGTAAAGATCAGAAAATGGGCTCCACTGTTTTTGGAATATGGTCTCTATGATTTTACAGGTGAAGGCGATGGTGCAGATATCAGTGCCATGGAAAAGTTTAATGTTCCATTAATGGGACTGCATGTTAATTCTCAGCGTTACTTCGATTATCATCATGCTGCTTCAGATACATGGGACAAAGTCAATAAACGCGAACTACTTCTTGGCTCTGCAGCAATGGGAGCTATGGCGTTTCTTCTGGCAGAATATGGCCTTTGATACTGGCAAATAACGATTATCGAAAAACGAAAAACGAAAGACGCATTTCCCACTAACTTGAAAATTCCAGAACTCCTTTCAACACTTCCCGACAGCCCGGGAATTTATCAGTTTTATGATAAGGAAGGATTGCTATTGTATGTCGGGAAGGCTAAGTCATTAAAAAAAAGAGTCAGTTCTTATTTTCAGAAAGATGTTCATGAAAACGGTAAGACGACCGTTATGGTGCGAAAAGTCGCCGACATTAAGACACTTGTCGTTAATACAGAAATGGATGCTCTCCTGCTGGAGAACAGTCTGATCAAGAAACATCAGCCACGGTATAATGTAAACCTCAAGGACGATAAAACTTATCCATGGATCTGTATCAAGAACGAGAAATTTCCGAGAATTTTTATCACTCGTCAGATGATCAAGGATGGATCAGAATATTTCGGACCTTACACTCCGGTGAAAATGATCCACACTTTACTTGATCTGATCGGACAACTTTACAAACTCCGGAACTGCAATCTTAATCTTTCGCCGGAAAATATTGAAAAAAAGAAATTCAAAGTTTGCCTGGAGTATCATATTGGAAATTGTAAAGGTCCTTGCGAAGGTCATCAGTCAATGGAGGATTATGATCAGACCATAAAAGAGATCCGCCTGATCCTGAAAGGAAATATCAATACTGTTATTCAGCATCTGAAGAATCTGATGAATCAGCAATCTGCGCAATTTTTTTATGAAGAAGCTCAGGTAACAAAGCAAAAAATTGAATTGCTGGAAAAGTTCAAAACGAAGTCGGTTGTTGTAAACCCATCGATCCATAATACCGATGTATTCAGCATCGTAACAGAAGAAGATGCTGCTTTTGTAAATTTCCTCCGGATAATGAATGGTTCAATCGTGCAAGGACATACTCTTGAGATCAAAAAGAAACTCGATGAATCACCGGAAGAGCTTTTGGAAATTGCTATAGCTGATCTGCGGACTAAATTTAACAGCGATGCAAAAGAGATAATACTTCCTTTTGAAGTTCCAACCATGATGGAAGGTGTCACGTTTACCATTCCTAAAATAGGAGAGAAGCGACACTTGCTCTCATTGTCAGAAAGCAATGTCAGAAATTATATCCGTGAACGCGATCTGCAACTCGAAAAGCAGAATCCGGAAAATAAAGTTTTACGGTTGATGGAGAAAATGCAAAAGGATCTGCGGTTAACAGAACTGCCCCGACATATTGAATGCTTTGATAATTCAAACATACAAGGAGCATATCCGGTTGCTGCAATGAGTGTTTTTAAAAATGGTCAACCTTCTAAAAAAGACTACAGACATTTCAATATAAAAACAGTTGAAGGCCCCGATGATTTTGCGTCAATGGAAGAAGTAATTTATCGCCGCTATAAAAGAATGCTTGATGAAGCACAACCTCTTCCACAGCTGATTGTAATTGACGGTGGGAAAGGACAACTTAGTTCAGCAATGACCAGTCTTGAAAAACTAGGCTTGGTTGGAAAGATGGCTGTCATTGGAATTGCAAAAAAACTTGAAGAGATCTATTACCCTGGTGACTCAGCACCTTTATATATCGACAAGAAAAGTGAAACCCTGAGAGTAATACAAAATTTGCGTGATGAAGTTCACCGTTTCGGAATTACTCACCACCGGAATCGCCGGAGTAAAGGTGTAATGAAGACTGAACTTTCTGATATCAAAGGAATCGGTCAATCGACTGCGGATGAATTGTTGCGTGAATTCAAATCTGTTAAGCGAATTAAAGAAGCATCACTTGAGGAACTGAAGGCAGTGATTGGGAATTCAAGAGCGGATAAGGTTTTTTTGCATTTTCATGATAGAACTGCTGACTAATCGCCCGCTTGATAAATTTCACCTTTGTTTATGACTAAAATCACTAATTTCACTTACCCGTTCGGTAACTTTGAAATAATCGAAAAAGTCGTTTTACTATGAAAAAGATTCTCGTTACTACAGATTTTTCTGCAAATTCTAAAGCAGGACTTAAATTCGCAATTCAACTTTCTCAACAAGAAAAAGTGCAATTGACATTTTTTAACTCTTATTATATTTTGAAACCCACATCATGGGAAAGCAAACGTGTAAGAGCGTATGAATTGGCGGAAGTGGAGAAACTTCAGTTGCAACTGGAAAAATTTGTTGCAGCAGTCTATAAAAGTATGTCTTTGGATGGTTCAGGAGCTAATTGTGTTCTTAGCAGTGCTGTTGCACCTGATGGTAACATAGTTGATTATGCAGCAAAGAATAATTTTGATTTTATTTGTATCAGCACGCGGGGAGCAGGTACCATCCGGAAGATCTTTGGGACAAACACCTCGACGGTAATAAAAAAATCGAAGGTTCCTGTCATATCTGTTCCTCATAACTACAAACCGGAAAATATAAATACAATATTATATGCTTCCGACCTTGACAGTCTAAATACAGAATTGAAAACAGTAATAAATTTTAACAAGTCGCTCAAAGCAAAAATCGAATTGTTGCATTTTGATTTTCCTGCTGAACTTCATTTAAAGGAAAAAATGATGACTGATGCCAAGAAGAAATATGCTAAACAAAATATAAGTCTTCATCTTGCAAATATTAATATAGCAAATAGTTTTGTTTCGAATCTGGAAGGTGCAGTGAAAAGATCTAAACCTTCATTACTGATCATGTTCAAACACACCCAGAAAAGCATTTTTGATAAGATCTTCGTACCTTCATATTCAGCGGAATTTTCATTTATCTCAAAAGTGCCATTGATCGTCTTTGCAAAGTAAGTCAGGTGATTCCATTTGTTATTACTTTATTAATAATCCCTGGTTGAATTTTATGATTGCTTTAACATTTGTAACAGCGTTTGAGGTTTATATTTACTGAACAAACCACATAATACTGCACCAATGAAAAAGCTACTTGCTTTCCTGATATTAATTATAGGATCCGGAAATCTTTCTCTCGCGGAGCCTGAAAAGGGTGAATTGGTTTATCCAAATGATACTTGCCAGAAAATTGATTTTTATTTGTCTAAACTTACTGTTGAAAAAAATTTCTCCGGCGCCTTGTTGATTGTAAAAGACGGAAAGAAAATTTTCAGCAAAGGTTACGGCTGGGCGAATAAACAACAAAAAATTCCTTTTACATCAAGGACACTTGCTTCCATGGGAAGTATTACTAAAGCTTTTACAGCAAGCGGAATAATGAAGCTTGTTGAACAAGGTAAATTGTCTGTGGGTGATAGTTTAAGAAAATTCTTTCCTGATGTTCCATCTGATAAAGCGGATATTACAATCCACCAGTTACTTACCCATTCTTCGGGTTTTCAGGAATATCTTACCAATGATGGCGGCGATTATGAAAAACTGGAAACTGAAGAATTTCTTAAACGTGCATTTAAGGAACCCTTAGCTTTTTTACCTGGACAAAAAGCTGTTTATACAAATGTCGGCATGAGTATACTTGCAATCATAATTGAAAAAATTTCCGGAATGGATTATGAAGCGTTTTTGAAAAAAGAACTTTTTGATCCGGCAGATATTAAACGGATCAGCTATTGTTATCCTTTGTTAAAGTCAGATACAGTTGCACACGGATATAATAATGGTGCTGATTGGGGTACTCATCAGGAACGTTTTGAAAAATCCGGAGGTGGTCCTTATTGGAACCTGAAAGGAAATGGCGGACTGGAAGCTTCTCTTAATGATATGTATAAATGGATTAATGCAATATCTTCTGCAAAGATCCTGAAGAAATCTTCAATTGATAAAATGTTTACTGGACATATTGTTGAAGACGGGACTGAAGGAAATTATTCTTTTGGTTATGGATGTAATCTTTCAAAGAGTAGAAGAAATACAGTTTTGATCGATAATGGAGGCAGTAATGGAATTTATTTTGCCAGAATGATCCGGCTGCCGGAAGAAAAGTTGGTTTTTTATATGGTGACCAACGAAAAGTCTGCAAATACAAACATGGTCCTGCCGAACGTCACACAACTTTATTTTCAAGGTGAAATAGTTCAGGACGCCTTTGCAATGAATCGGTTTGAATCTCCTGAGAGCGAGAAATTGTACAAAATTCTTAATTCAAATAGTAATGCTGATTTAGATGTGGAATTGGTCAATGAAAAACTTCAAATTTCAGATGATATGGTCTTGTTAGAAGTTGGACAGAGATTCATTAATGACGGAAATATTGATGCCGCATTTTCGCTCTTTAAATATTACACACAGAAATTCCCTGATATTGTAGTTGCCTGGAATGAACTGGGTGATATTTACAGGATCAAGAACAACAGGGAAGAAGCTATTAGATGTTACAAGCAAGCATTGATCGTAAGACCCGGAAATCCAAGGGCGACAGAAAATCTTGAAAAATTGGCAAAGTGATTTTTACGGCTTACGTTTTTATTTAACACGGAGAAAACCTGACTCAATAAAATGATTTGTAATTATGAAAATTGATCACTCAATAATTTCATTTCAATTCTTGGAGCGATCTTTTCATAAAGTACATGGTAAACTGCATTTGTAATAGGCATGTGAACGTTGTACTTTTTATTTAATTCGTAAATGCATTTTGTAGCATAGTAACCTTCAGCGATCATATTCATTTCAAGCTGTGCGAATTTTACGGAATAGCCTTTACCAACCATTGTTCCGAACATCCGGTTTCTGCTGAATGATGAATAGGCCGTTACCAGCAGATCACCAAGGTATGCTGAATCTTTTATATCTCTGTTCACAGGATGAACAGCTTTTACAAATCGTTCTATCTCCTGAATCGCATTGCTTATTAAAACAGCCTGGAAGTTATCTCCATAACCAACACCATGACAAATTCCGCTTGCAATTGCAATTACGTTCTTTAAAACTGCTGAATACTCAGTTCCATAAATATCATCACTCACTGATGTTTTTATATACCGGCACGACATGATCGTAGCCAGACGCGTTGCTGTATCTTTGTTTTGCGAGGCAATGGTGAGATAAGAAAGCCGTTCCATTGCTACTTCTTCCGCATGACAAGGGCCGGTAATAACACCGATCTGATTGACAGGAATTCCTATTTTCTGATTCAGGAAATCCCCAATGATCAGCAGGTCGTCAGGTATTATTCCTTTGATAGCAGAAAAAACTGCACGACCTTTAAAATCATCTCCGGTGATCTTCTCCAGCGTAGATTTTAAAAAGGCTGAAGGAACTGCAAGAATAATAACATCAGAAGAAGTGATCGCTTTTTTGAGATCGGTTTCAATTTCAATTTTGGAAAGATCGATCTCTACATCGCTAAGATAGTTTGGATTGTGTCTGTATTTTTTAATGAACTCTGCAGTTTCGTTACTCCGCACCCACCAGTGAATTTTACTGACATTGTTTGACAGGATTTTTACAATTGCTGTCGCCCAGCTTCCCCCGCCTATCACTGATATTTTTTGATCCATAACTAGATTGGATTATTAATTGATCACGAAATGATTTACTTTCTCAAAAAGTAATATCTTTTTCTATTTCGACTTTGTTCCGAATAACTTTTACTTTGGTTGTTTCGCCTTTTGAAAACTTTCCAAGAGCTTTCATATAACTCATCATGTCTAGAACTTTGTGTTCCCCAAGCTGGATGACTATATCTCCCGCCATTAGTCCTGCATTGGCAGCAGGTTTCCCATCAGTAATTCCGTCAATCCGCATACCTGTTCCTTCATAAGAGTAATCCGGGACAACACCAAGAGTTACTTTGAACTTCGGTGCATCTTCGTTCTCATCATCCTTTGTTTTTGTGAAAACCATTTTATCAGCATCATTCGCTCTCTTTAAAATAGTTTCTATCAATTCCATGATCTGCATCTGACCATCATAATTGATCTTATCTTCATCATCACTTGGCTTATGATAATCACTGTGTGTGCCGCTGAAGAAATGCAGGACAGGAATGTTTTGCAGATAAAAAGAAGTATGATCTGAAGGACCAACACCCGAATCTGTCGTTTTTAACCGCATGTCTCCTGTTGGAATTGTATTGATCCATTCTTTCCATTGCGGAGATGTACCCATACCATTTATGATCAAAGCCTTGTCTTCATACTTGAGTCTGCCAAGCATGTCCATGTTGATCATACAACTTACATTTTTTAATTCTATCGTAGGATGTTTTACAAAATAATTTGAACCCAGTAACCCTTTCTCTTCACCACTGAATGCAAGAAATAAGTAATTTTTATTTTTCAGGCCATTGGTGATTATGAATTTTGCAAGTTCGATCAGTGCAGCAGTTCCACTTGCATTGTCATCAGCTCCGTTGTGAATTGACTTTTCTCCTCTGTATAACGATCCTTCATCACCGTAGCCGAGATGATCATAATGCGCTCCGATGACAATTGTATATGGTGATTTGTTGTCTATGTATCCGATAATATTCCGGCCTTCTTTTTCAACATGAATAATATCTGCTCCAATAGTACAGTTTGTAACTACACTGTCGCGAAGTAAATTTGCAGCCTTTCCTTTTGCAAAAAGAACAGGAATGGAAACCGGCGTTGTATGATTCAGCCAGTCAGCTTTCGGATCCGATTGTGCTGTATCTGAATTTATAAAAATGATCGCTGCTGCGCCTTTTAAAATTGCAAGATCGATCTTCTTACGCAAGTCGCTCCACTCACCGAATTTTCCATGTGGAGTATTTCCATCAGGAGTGCCTGACTCAATCAGAAAGATCCGCTTTGCAATGTTAAGTTTCCCTTTGTAATCATCCCGGTTCAATTTTGTATCGGTAATTCCAAAGCTAACCTTTGTGATAAAGTTGGTGACAACAGCATTGCCTGAATATGGCAGCGGATAAAAATCTTCACCGTTTTTGAAAATGGAATTGTTTACAACCAACTGTGTGCTGCTTCCGAATGTCGCCCCGGAATTGAATTTGAATTTCTGAACGAAGCCGGATTCTCCCTTCCCTTTCAATCCGATCGACTTAAATTGTTTGGTAATATAACTGGCAGCTTTTGACTCTCCTTCAGTGCCTGTTTCCCTTCCTTCAAAATCGTCGGAGGATAAAGTAACAATATGTGATTTCAAGTTTGCCCTGACTTGTTCGTTCGATAAAGGCAATAACTTTGGTGCGGAACAAGCACTAATGAAAAGTGCTATGCTCAATATTTTATAAACCCCTTGCTTCATAGGCGCAATTTAAGAAAAGTATGAATAAGATACCTGAAATAACAAAGATTAAGAAACGGATTGGGCTTTTACTTTTCGTAACCCATAAACTTCACTTATCTTCGCTTTCCCTACCTGTAAATAAAATTGAAAGCAACTCTTTTCCTGGTGTCGTTTCTGTTTCTGTCCGTCAAAACGGAAGCACAGTCTTCTGCTTTCTCATCATTCTGGAAATTATCTTGCCCGGAAAAATGGTGGGTTTTTACACATCCTTTTGTTGCAAAAAATGCTTTTAAGATCACTGCTGAAGCCAGGATAAAAAGTGATAGCCTTATTTCTGCTTCAGCACTTGATGGTGATCCTTTTGGTGGACAAATTGATGCTTTCAGACATGCTTACTGGATGGCACGCCTTGCTCAGAAAATGAAATGGAAGAAAGCCCTGAAATTAGGGATAGCTCACGAGAAGGCAAATAAAATTTCATTCAGGAAAAACCATACCGATGAAGAGGGGCTCTTGCCGGATTCTGTTTCTTCTGCAATGGATCTTTACAATAATGAAGTAGGGGTGGCCATTGGATGTAATTTCAAATTGATGTCCCGACAAATGATCTGCGATTCAGTTATAGAAAAAATCAGATCGGGAAGATTGAAAGTCATTCTGAAAAATGAACAAGGTCGGGAGTTAAAATGTGATGGAACTGAGATTGATAAAAGTGAATATGCCGGTAAGTGGAATATTCCCAAATGCCTTGTCAGCTCGGATTCTTTGTTTAAATAGTTTTTTATATTCCTAAACATTGCTATTGTATCTTTAATTTCATGTTTTTTGTCTTTTTGAGTAAGAAATTTCGGCGGTAGTATGTGAAAAATTCATTATTTTTACCACATAACCGGTCCATTATGAAGTATACTCCAATTGACAACAAGCTTTTTATTGAAAACAGAAAAAAATTTGTTGCCGAACTACAAAAAGACTCCATTGCAATTTTTCATTCAAATGATGAAATGCCGCGAAACGGAGATTGCAATTTTCCATTCCGCCAAAACTCCGATCTCTTCTGGTTAAGCGGAATTGATCAGGAACAATCTGTTCTGGTGATCGCACCTAATCATCCGATCGTTGAATATCGAGAAATGCTTTTTCTCAGAAAAACGAACGAACACATCGCTGTCTGGGAAGGCCATAAATATTCAAAAGATGAAGCCAGAGCCACAAGCGGAATTCAAACCGTTTTATGGATCGATGATTATGCTTCCATCTTACCACTATTAATGCATCATTCAACTAACGTTTATATTAACCTGAATGAAAATGACCGTTTCGTATCAGAAGTTGAATACCGTGATGAACGTTATGCACGTGAATTGAAAAGTAAATATCCGAATCATCGCTATGAAAGATCAGGACCTTTAATGGCCAGGTTAAGAATTATAAAAAGTGAAATTGAAATTGCTCTTTTGAGAGAAGCTGTTGAAATTACAAACAAAGCTTTTCGCCGGGTACTTGCAACTCTTCGTCCTGGTGTGATGGAGTATGAGATAGAAGCGGAAATTACTGCTACTTTTATTCGTAACCGTGCAAATGGACATGCTTATTATCCAATCATTGCAAGTGGCGCAAGTGCCAATGTTTTGCATTATAATGATAACAACAAAGAATGTAAAGACGGCGATGTTATCCTGCTTGACTTTGGTGCTGAATACGCAAATTATGCAGCAGATCTTACCAGAAGTATTCCGGTTAACGGGAAATTTACTGCCAGACAGAAAGATGTTTACAATGCAGTTTTAAGAGTGATGAAAGCTGCAACCTCTATGTTGGTAGTAGGAAATACAATTCCTAAATATCATGAAGAAGTAGGAAAGGTCATGGAGAAAGAACTTATCGGACTTGGATTGCTGAATGCTGCTGAAGTTGCTAAACAGGATCCGAAAATGCCGCTTTATAAAAAATATTTTATGCATGGTACTTCACATTTCCTTGGATTGGATGTTCACGACATAGGTAACAGGTACCTTCCAATGCAAGCCGGAATGGTATTTACATGCGAGCCGGGAATCTATATTCCTGAAGAGAACCTCGGAATAAGAATTGAAAATGATATTCTTATTACAGAAAAAGGTCCAGTTGATCTTATGGCCGCTATTCCTGTTGAAGCAGATGAGATCGAAGCTTTGATGTCAAAGCAGAAAGTAGCTGTCTGATTATCTAATATGGAAAGACCCGTTGCTTTTTAGACTCAACGGGTCTTTCTAAAATTTCTTCTGTATGAATCCAATTTATCAATCGCTTTTTATTAATTATGCAAAGAACAGAGCCAAAAAGAAAGGGCAGATTTTTCGTAGAGCAGGTAAACAGGATTACAAATCATTTAAACGACACGCACGGACACAGCTATTTGATGGCTTCCTGATCATTGCAGGAATGCTAAGTGCCGGATTAGGACTCAAAGGATTTTTACTTCCAAATGGTTTTATTGATGGTGGTGTAATGGGGATCAGCCTGCTGGTTTCAGAAATTACTGGCTGGAGTTTGTCTGTGCTCATTGTTATTATTAATCTCCCATTCATTTATCTCGGATTGAAGCAGATCAATAAAGTGTTTGCGTTAAAAACTCTTTCTGCAATCGGTGGACTGGCGCTTTGCCTATATTTTATTCCTTATCCTATTCTTACTACTGATAAATTACTTGTTGCTGTCTTTGGCGGATTTTTTTTAGGAGTAGGAATCGGACTGGCCATGCGTGGCGGAGGTGTGATTGATGGTACAGAAATTCTGGCACTCAGCATCACAAGAAAATCAGTTCTTACTATCGGTGATGTTATTCTTATTATCAACATTATTATTTTCTGCGTAGCGGCATTTGTTCTTTCTTTTGAACAGGCCCTGTATTCAATACTTACTTATATGTCTGCTGCAAAAACGGTGGATTACATAATTTCAGGAATTGAAGAATATACGGGAGTAACGATCATTTCAGAAAAAAGTGAAGAGATCCGGAAGATGATCACCGAACAACTGGGACGCGGTGTTACCGTTTACAAAGGAAAACGCGGCTTTGGATCGCATGGTCACCGGTTAAGTGAAGTTGATATTATTTTTTCCGTTGTAACAAGGTTGGAGATGTCAACCTTAAAGGAAGAAGTTGATAAGATCGATAGTCAGGCTTTTCTTATAACCCATAGTATTAAAGATACAAAGGGTGGGATGATTAAAAAACGTCACCTGGTTTAAAGTTATGAATGGACCCGTTAGTTCATGCATACTCTTTCGCGTACACTTAAACACACCCTTCATCCTTCCCGGCCCCTTGCCCCCGCTTCAAATCTTTTTCGTATTTTCGCACCATGTTTGAAAACAAAGAAAATCGAACAGAATTAAGTTCGTTAGGTGAATTTGGATTAATAGACCAGATCGCATCCGCCGTTGAATTGAAAAATCCTGAAAGTATAAAAGGAATCGGCGACGATGCTGCAGTAATTGATAACAGTAATGAAATGACTGTCGTTACAACTGATATGCTTGTTGAAGGCGTTCATTTTGATCTCACTTTTCAGCCGCTGAAACATCTGGGTTATAAGGCTGTCACTGTAAATCTGAGTGACATATATGCAATGAATGCAACACCGAAACAAATTGTAGTTGCAATTGCAATTTCAAACAGGTTTTCACTTGAAGCAATTGAAGAATTGTATGCAGGAATTCAAATGGCATGTGATAAATATTCTGTGGATCTTGTTGGCGGTGATACCACATCATCAACATCAGGTCTGGTAATTTCTGTTACTGCTATCGGTAAAGCAAAAAAAGTAGATCTTGTTTACAGAAACGGAGCCGGAGTTGGGGATCTGATTTGTGTTTCAGGAGATCTGGGTGGAGCGTATGTTGGTTTGCAATTACTGGAAAGGGAAAAGAAGATCTTTCTTGAGAATCCGAAAATTCAACCAGACCTAAGTAACGCTGATTATATTCTGGAACGTCAACTAAAACCGGAGCCAAGAAAAGATATTATCGAAAAACTGAAACAAGTTGATGTAAAGCCAACAGCAATGATAGATGTTTCTGATGGTCTGTCTTCTGAGGTAATGCACTTATGTAAACAATCAGGAACCGGATGCACGCTTTATGAAGATAAATTCCCAATCGATCCCCAGACATATGAAAAGGCAAGAGAGTTTAATCTTGATCCGACTGTTTGTGCTTTAAGTGGTGGTGAAGATTACGAATTACTTTTTACAATAAAGCAATCTGATTATGAAAAGATACGTATGCACGTTGACATTTCTATTGTCGGACACATGGTAGCAAAGGAGGAAGGATTACATCTGGTTGATAAATCAGGTAACCAGGTTAAATTACAAGCACAGGGCTGGAAAGCATTCTGATCAATAACTTGCCCAGCCGATACCAATACTCAGCCCGAATGTAAAAGTTGATTTGTAAAAGGTGATCGTGTTATCTGTAATACTTCCTCTTGGAATGGAAAGCTCGTAGACATTTTTTGGCAGGAAAGCATATCCAAGATTGAAATCAAAAATGAAACCTTCCAGATTACTTCTGTGGCCCAGAGTTAAGGATAAAGGCGTGATAAAAAGATTTTGAGAATATTCGCCGGACTCTTCTATATCATAGAAACTTGTTTGAACACTATTTGAAAGACCAATTCTCTCTATCACAGTTGTTTCTTTTCTCTTTTGAAAACTGATTTTGCTAGCCATGTACCATGATCCTTCATCGTTGTCCCGGAAAAAGTATCTGGATTCAAATGTCAGCTTGAGAGTTGTATGCTTTTTTGAATAATCAATGGTCGTAATGTCATTACCATATTGATAATATCCGGTTCTCGAGCTGTAATTATATTCATCATCACTGCCCTCCGGAATTTCCATTCCCGGAATTACTAAGATACTTATTCTGCTGTTCAGGTTTCGTTCATAACCAATTCCAACTGCTGTAGTGTTAGCTCCCGTTCGCCCGACTTCATTATTTTCCATAAATGTCAGTTTGATAGCCTGACCAAAAGTGTTTGACCCAATAAAATAAACTAAAACAACAGATAGAATAAATTTTAATTTCATATGTAATATTTATTGCTGATTTAAAGATTGAATTTATTTAGCCCAGCTTACACCAACACTTAAGGCAATATGAAATGATAGCGGGTCAAACAAACTCTCAACACCTCTGTTATGAAGGAACTGTGGCTTGACATCTTTTTTATTCCCAAATGGTAACATTGATACACCTAGATACAGATCATAATACCAGCCATCAAATTCACTTCTTGATCCAAGATCAAAAGAAACAGGAACAAGTGTCAGTTCCTGATGATATACACCAGGTGTAATGTCAAAAGCATAGTATGCAGGGTATTGATCCACCCAGATGTTTTGCACATTATATTCGATATCTGTTTTTACAATTCCAATACTTGATGAAAAATATCCACCTTCCATATTGTCTTCGAAGAAATATTTAGATGTATAATTGAATTCATGCCAGTCCGAAATATTTACAACATCGAAAGAAACATTGTAGCCAACACCATTTTCATATCCTACAAAAGTGTAGGTATTAGTTGTAGAACTATAATCCGGATCAATAGAATATCCTTTCCTGTAAGTCAAACCAAGCGATATTTTATCTCCGACGTTTTGCTCATAGCCGAAACCGTAATAGAATGTACTGGTATATGATTTTTGAATTGTTGTATAACCCATTACTTCCATTTTAATTCCCTGTGATGAAACAGGATTTATTAATATGAAATAACAAGCAATGCAAGCAAAAATGATCTTTATTTTCATGTGGGTAAAATGATGACGGGTTTAAATCAGGATCAGAATTTGATATTTAATTTTTCTAAAACAATATTTGAAGGAATGCAGAATCCTATTCCTTCAATTCCTTTTCCTGAAAGTTTCATCGTGGTGACACCGATCACTTCACCGTTTTCATTAATCAGCGGACCACCACTATTTCCTGAATTGATACTTACATCTGTTTGGATATATTTCATACTGTTTATATCCCTTACTCCGGAAACAATTCCACTTGTAATTGTTTGTCCAAGACTTGTCTCAAGTGGTGTTCCGATTGCATAGACCGGATCACCGATCTCTATTGCATCACTGTTTCCAACATAAAGCGGTTTAAGTTCATCGGCATCTATCTTCAATAACAAGAGATCGTAATCTTCATTGCTTTTTACAACAGTGGCTTTTAGTTTTATACTTGAATTTAATTTAACCTGGATGTTGTTTTTCTGACCTTCGGCAACATGATAATTGGTAACGATATAACCATCCGGTGATATAATAAATCCGCTTCCAAAACCGTCTTTCGTCAAAACGGTCACAACACCTTCTTTGGTGGTTTTGAGCATTTCTTTCTTTGTTTCAAAATTTAACTTTGGGGAAGAAGAAATTTTTATCTCAGCACCTTTAGAGTCTGATAAATAGATTTTTTCGTTTTTATCGAGAAAGTCATATAATGTATCGATCGAAAGTAATTCTGAAACTGCTTCTGACATAAGATCATCCAGAATAGTTGTGGTGGTACCTTTCGAACGGGTTAGATTAACATTTGTAACAACTGTTCCGATTTTTTCTTTTCCATCTACTCCACGGAAAAAATTCCAGGTACATTTCATTGATTCAGTTCCTTCGTATAGTTTCAGGTATTTGCCTTTAACCATAAATTCCATTGAATTGATCACGGGCTTTACTCTAACCTTGGCTCTTGACATTCCGGACTTGGAATTATTATTTGATGCTACAGTAACAGCATCAATGTAAGTCTTTTCAAGTCTTTCAATAATTGTGTTTTCCAGATAATCGATGTCACCAATGGATCTCGTCGCTCCTTTATCAGAAGGTTTTTTTGTCATACCGTTCACACGGCCTTTGATCAGGTTTTCATCTTCATAAGATACTTTATCTATAGCAACCAAAATTGGACGGTCATATTCCTTAGGAGCCTTTTTCAGATCAACTATTTTATTCTTAGGTTCAATGTATGATATGTTGTCTGATGGAAGATCAATGATACAAGGGATGCAAAGAAATAAAGCATCCAAAAACAATAATCCATTCTTAGTTTTTCTGTAGATCGGGACCTCTTTATTTAAATATCCTTCCTTTTTAATAGTAAGGACTTTTACTTTTGAACCTACTTTTTTCATGTCGAAAGGAGTAGTGCCAATCATGTGATCGTTTTCGTCGTAAACTTCTGCAGGACCTGGTGTTGCATCCAAAGTATTTGTACCTTTTTCCGGACTTAATATTGTTGCGCAACTCGAAATAATCATCGAAATAGTTAATAATATGCAATAAAAGGCTGTTTTCTTAATGCTCATATGGGTTAAAATTAGATGTGGACAAATATAATATTTATTGATTGCTATCAAAATCTTTATTTACTTGCGGGCAGCTAACCACATAAAAAATGAAAACCAAAATACTATTCTTACTACTCTTTTGTTGCTCTGTTGTATTGGCTCAAAAGAAATCAAACTTCGCAACTATGAAATGGGGACCGGAACTTGAAGGTTCAAGAAAAGGTTCAATTCAGGAATTTTTAGGATATGATGATAATGCTTTCTATTTGTCGGCTTATCTGAAGTCTGATCTGCTTATAGAGAAACTGGACAAAAATCTGGGAAACCCTCAAACTTATACTTTTGAAGAGAAGGATGCCGAAACAAAAGAAAAATTTGAGCCATTTTCCAGAATGTACTTCGCAGACCGATTGTATTTTTTGAAAACAAATCTTGATAAAAAAACAAAAACAACAACACTGTATGCAGAAGAGATCAATACTAAAACGATGAGTGTTAAAGGTAAGATAAAAAAACTTTCAGATATTACCTATGAAAAACGTCGTGACAAAGGCGGTTGGAGCACCGTCACTTCTCCTTCAGATAATTATCTGATGATTATTGAAAGTATTCCTACTGAGAAAGAAGAAAACGAACAGTTTAATGTGGTCATGCTCGACAGTGCTTTAAATCAGGTTTGGAGAAAAAATCTTCAGCTACCATATGAAAATACTCTTTTCTATCGCCAGAAATTTATGGTTGACGACGAAGGTAATTTTTACGTATTAGGAAAACTATATAAAGAAAAAGCAAAAGAAAGGGTAAGAGGACATGTGAATTATATGTATCATATTATTGCGTTTGCTGATCATGGCAATTCAAAAATTGATTATGAAGTGAAACTTGCTGATAATTTTATTACCGACATTACTATTGCAAAGAATGATGGCGGAGATATCGTGTGTGCCGGCTTTTATAGTAAAAAAGGTCAGGCATCAATTGATGGTTCTTTCTTTCTTACTCTTGACCCTTCAACTAAGAGTATAAAAGCTTCCAATATGAAAGAATTTGATATTGAGTTCATGACTGAATACATGACAGAAGGCCAGGAAAAGAGAGCAAAAAAACGTGAAGAAAAAGGCAAGGATGATGAAATGTATGAATACGATCTCCACACTCTCATTAAACGTTCTGATGGTGGTGTGATGCTTGTCGGTGAACAATTCTTTATCCGTCAGATTCAATATCGTTGCGGAAACTCTTATTGTACAAGAACAAACTACTATTACAATGATATTATTGTTGTAAATATTGACCCTGCTGGAAAAATTGAATGGGCGAAGAAAATACCAAAAAGACAATTGTCTGTAAATGATGGTGGATTTTATTCATCTTACGCTATTGCAGTTACTGAAAGCAAAATAGCTTTTATCTACAATGACCATAGAGATAATCTCGATTCAGAAAAATCAAAACGTATTAAAAACTTCAATCTTGGTGATAAAAACGGAGTGGTTACTATTGCAACTGTAGATGATAATGGTGTTGTTACGCGTGATATATTATTTGATAATACCGAAACAGAAGTGATCATCCGTCCAAAAGTTTGTGACCAGATAGACGAATCACATTTATTACTCTTCGGTGACAGAAGAAAAATGGAACAATTTGGAATTGTAACGTTCAATTGATAAAGTAAAAATCATTTGAAGGGGATAATTTCTTAGAAAATTATCCCCTTTTTTATTTAATTTAAAGCACAAAAAAAACCTGCATTCAGGAGAATAAAAGTGGAAAGAGTAAGAAATTTATATCGTGATGCTTATAGCGGTCTGTCGAGACCGGCTTGGCTTTTATCAATGGTGATGTTTGTGAACCGGGCCGGTACTATGGTGATGCCGTTCATGACATTATATCTTACCACAGCAATGGGTTACTCAATCGGAAAAGCCGGATGGGTGATGGCTTGCTTTGGTTGTGGTGCAGTTTGTGGCGGATGGTTAGGGGGAAGACTTACCGACAAATTCGGTTTTTATTATATTCAGCTCTTCGCCCTTATCGGTGGCGGATTGATGTTCTTTGTCATTGGACAACTCACAGAATTTTCTCATATCTGTATTGCAAGTTTTATTCTTGCGTCTGTCAACGAGGCATTTCGTCCTGCAAATTCATCTGCAATCACACACTACAGTACCCTGGAAAACCGTACCCGCTCATTTGCATTGAACCGTCTTGCTATCAATGTTGGCTGGGCTTTCGGTGGAGCTCTGGGTGGAATTATTGCCTCTACTAACTATCATCTGTTGTTCTGGATCGATGGAACTACAAATATACTTGCTGCCATTTTCCTTTACTTCTCTCTTGCTCCATCTAAAGTGAGCTCAACTCACAAAGTCGTTGAAAAAAAGCCCGAGGTGATTCAATCCCCGTATCAGGATAAAAATTACCTGATCTATATTGTATGTGTCTTCCTATACGCATTCACTTTTTTTCAGCTGTTTACAACACAACCGGTGTTCTTCAAAAGAGATCTGAATTTGCCGGAGACATCGATAGGGATCTTAATGGCATTGAACGGACTGGTAATTACTGCCTTTGAAATGATCATCGTTCACTCCATCGATGGGAAAAGAAATACCTTGCAATTAATATCGCAGGGCTCAGTTTTACTTGGCCTTTCATATTTGATCTTTAATATATTTCCCGGTGGATTTGTACTTGCACTCATTTCAACATTGATTTGTGTTGCCGGTGAAATATTTTCCTTACCGTTCATGAACTCACATGCGATGAGCAGAACGAATGCGCATAACCGCGGACAATATGCAGGATTGTTTACAATGGCCTGGGCCGTTGCACAAGTTCTTGGACCGGCTACAGGAAGTCAGATCGCATATAATTTCGGATTTGCTTCACTATGGTGGACAATGGGCGGAATATTTATAATTGCATCATTAGGATTCAGCTATTTAAAGAAAAGAGAATTAGCAGAACAATTGATCCGGTAATCACGTACAAATTCACTTCGTTAAAATGCATTTCTGATGACCCGGCCTGTTACCCAAATTTACTCTGATTATACTCCTGAAGATTTCCGTGTATGGAAAATTCTGTTTGATCGTCAGATGAATATTCTCTCTGATACAGTTTCAAAAAGTTATCTCGATGCCCTTAAAATAGTCGACTTCCAAAACAGTAGAATACCGGAGTTTACAGAAGTGAATGCAACCCTAAAAGATCTTACAGGCTGGAGCCTGCATGTTGTACCTAATATCAGTCCTCAAAAGGAATTTTTTCAATTCCTTTCCGAAAAAAAATTTACGGCCACCTGCTGGTTGAGAACCTTCGATCAACTCGACTACATTGAAGAACCTGACATGTTTCATGATGTCTTTGCTCATGTACCTTTGTTGAGTAATGTAGCCTATTGTAATTTTTTTAAAGGCATAAGTGATATTGCCATCGAATATATTGATGATCCAAAGGCAATAGAATTACTTGGAAGGATTTACTGGTTTACAATTGAATTCGGACTGATCCGGGAAAATGGCAAGCTGAAGATCTATGGTGCTGGAATCATTTCATCCAATGGAGAAACGAAACACTGCCTTAGTGATGAATCAGAAAAAATAAATTTTGATGTGAAACAAATTATGTCTACTGATTTCAGAACAGATATACTGCAGGACAAATATTTTGTCATCGATTCCTTCGACCAACTTTATAATGCACTTCCACAAATACGGGAAATAATTAAAAGCGAATAAATAAAATTGATTGGTGGAATTTAAGAGTATTTTTCATTTTCTAGTTGAAGAAATAAGTATTTAAAATTTTACTTTTTGAATACTTCCAACTATTTTTTCACATTTCACTCTTCTGATCTTGAAAAGAAGGAAACCGTTGTGTCCGTTTTCACACATCCTGTAAACCAGCAAACATGGTTAGTGTCAGAATCGAGTATTGCTTTTCCTGCATTCGCTGAACTGTATTTCATGGCTGCCAATGCTCTGAATGCATAGACTCTTACAACTGCGCTCTTATTTTTAAGCAATCCGAAAAGTTGCTGCTCTGTTGCTAACTGCCCCATTCGCTCATACAAGGCAAAGGTCCTGGTATATTCTGCTGCGAACCCGACCCCATTTTCATCGACACATTCAGATGTTTCCAGTTCCCTTACGATCTTATTCAGGTTATTCTGATTTTTGATGTCGGGAAAACGACTCATGTCTCTGATCATAACAGATCCGGGTTTGGGTATTTCCTGTACTGCTGTAGAATCTGAAACAGGTACCCTGGTTTCAGTTTTTGAAGTGGAACAACCGGATGAAATCAGCGTGAGTAGAAGAACACAGATTATTTTATACATACTATAAAGGTAGAGTTACTTTTTTCAATATCCAATTTTAACAGTTCAACAAAAACTATTTCTAAAACAAATTTTCCGTTTAATCGATATGAGTTCAGATAAAGAGCAGTTAAATTGGAAGAAAAAATTGAAATAAATTCATTAACAGATCGCATTCAAATGATCTTCCTGTACATGTTTTATATTTTTCAATCCAAATTATCGCCCTGAATATTCTTGTGGTTTCTTACAGTAACTTTCCTTTAACAGAGTTTTTTTTTGATGTTAATTTTTTAAGAATGATACTATAATAGCAAATGAATTGAATTGATTGTTTGAATCGGGTTCGAATAATGACTTAGCCTGTTGAACTTCTTTAATATTCTACGATTTTTCTTACAGTTTACGTTGAAAGAATTTGCATGAAGAAAACAGTAATTGAGCCTTTTTAACCAAATTTCAAGGAACATTATTTTCCGGGATGCCGTTAGAATTTGCAGATATATCTAAGCCCACACTTGGATTTATCTGTTTCACAATTTCTTCCCAAAGAAGTTGTAGAAATTGTTTTGATTGAAACTAAATAAACACCACACATATCCAATTATGAAAATTCATCCACACAATGCCTCCCCGGAGGTGAATTCTGTTTGCAGAACAAATCGTTTTGTAAATAAGATCAAAACAAGTTTATTACTTGTTACTTCAATTCTGTTTCTTAATGGAATTGTATCAGCAAACAATCTTCAGATCACCGGTATCTCCGTGAACCAGACTGCAAAGACTGTGTCTTTCTCTGTATCATGGGATAACAGCTGGAATATTGCAGGTACAGGTGTTCCCAATAACTGGGATGCAGTCTGGATCTTTATCAAGTATAAAGATTGTAATGCGACATCAGCGATCCCATTTACACATGGCGCTCTAAGTTCTGTGCTGGCAAATCATACTATTCCGGCATCACTGGAAGCAATGACTTCTGTTAACTGGAATGGTACTTCTGGTATAACTGAAAGTGTTGCACAAGGTGCTACGCTTGATTTTACGGATGGTATTATGTTACGTCCGAAAGTTACAGGTACAGGAACTCTTTCAGCATCAACTGTTGTACTGAATGTACCTGCATTACCGGGTCCCGGAACAAACTTAAGTGTAAATGTTTTTGGAATTGAAATGGTTTATGTTCCTCAAGGTGATTTTACAATAGGTGATGGTAGTGGTACAACTGCTGCCGTAAACAGCTTTCTTGGTTCAAACGTTTTGAACTCGGCTGCAATGACTGTTACAGGAGCATTTGAAACAGGTACTTCTACATTTTATATGAATAATGAACCGGTAGGTTCAGTATTGACAGTGAATAACGTTCCTGCGGCTTTTCCAAAAGGAAACTACGGATTCTATATGACTAAATATGAGATCACAGAAGGTCAGTATATGGAATTCCTGAACACTCTTGGAACAGCGCAACAAACAACTCGTGCACCGGGAAGTTTTGGTACGAACAGAAATCAACTTCAACAGGCAGTTCTTCCATATTCAACTACACGTCCGGACAGAGCACAGAACTTTTTAGGATGGGCTGATGTTACTGCTTATCTCGACTGGGCATGTTTGCGTCCGGGAACAGAAACAGAATTTGAAAAAGCATGTCGTGGTAACGGATCTACTTTAGGTGAATACGCCTGGGGAAATCTTGTGATCGCTCCGGGAACAACATTCGCCGGTGCTGCTACAGAAAACGGAACAGAAACTTTTATCGCAGGTAACTGCACATATGGTAACGGTACTTATACAAACGGTGATGGTGCCATTGGACCTGC
>JBMQEM010000069.1:0-1885 GCA_049363815.1 Bacteroidota bacterium | reverse complement strand
TCAGAAAATCCAGTGGATTCACCGCATTTCTCAACTCATAGTTCCCTATGCGTGTCCTGCAAAGCGCCGAAAGATGTCCGCCCGTTCCCAGCTTCTTCCCAAAATCCTGTGCCAATGAACGGATATAGGTACCTTTTGTACAAACTATCCTGAAATCGATCTCCGGTAAGGAAATTCGGGTTATTTCAAATTCACGGATGTCGATCTCCCGCGATTTTAATTCAACTTCAATTCCCTTTCTTGCCATGTCGTATGCACGACGACCTTCAACTTTAATTGCACTATGTATCGGTGGTGTTTGCTGTTGGACTCCTTGCATATTTTTTGCCAGCGTTCTTACCATTTCCTCAGTGACGAAATCAAAACTCTGATGATTCTCCGGTTCTGTTTCCAGGTCATATGATGCAGTCGTTGAACCAATCACTATGGTTCCTGTATATTCTTTTTCTGCATCCTGAATTTCGCTGATCTTCTTTGTCAGCTTTCCTGTACATAGAACCAGAAGACCTGTTGCTAATGGATCCAGTGTTCCGGCATGACCAACTTTAAATCGTTTGATTAGTTTTCTTTCTTCTTCAGGAAAATGTAAACGATATTCTTCAAGCAATGGCTTCTTCAGCTTTTTTACAACATCGAATGAGGTCCAGCGAAGAGGTTTGTTGATGAGAATAATTCTGTCTGTTGAATTACTCATCAGATGATCTGTAAATTATATCCCATTCCATAAAGAATGAGAATGGCCAGACCAACAATGATCCTGTAATACCCGAAAATTTTAAAACCATGTTTTGTCAGATAGGATACAAATGATTTGATCGCCAACAATGCAACAAAAAATGCAACTACATTTCCGATCAACAGTAACATCACCTGATTTCCCTGTAATCCAATGCCACCATCCTGGACATAATCTAAAAGATCTTTTGCCGTAGCAGCAAACATCGTTGGTACTGCAAGGAAAAATGAAAATTCCGCTGCCGCTTTTTTATTCAGCTTTTGTGTCAATCCGCCAATGATAGTTGCCGCTGATCTTGATACCCCGGGTATCATTGCTATTACCTGAAAACAACCGATCACAAATGCTTTCTTGTCTGATTTTATCTCGCCTTCTCCACGCTCCTCTGCATAAGCAAACCATTTGTCAAGGAGTATAAATATTATTCCGCCAACAAGTAATGCAATAGCAACAACAACTACATTTTCCAGAAGTGCATTGATCTCTTGCTTGAACAGCAATCCAATTATCGCTGCTGGAATGAATGCAATCACTAAGCGTTTGTAAAACTTAAATGTCTCTGCGAAATTATTTCCGGGAATGAATTTTCTCCAGTAGATCATCACTACCGAAAGAATGGCACCGAACTGAATACTAACTGTAAATAATTTTGTGAACGGATCAGATGCAATTCCCATCATTGATGAGCCGATTATCATGTGACCTGTAGAAGAAACAGGTAAAAACTCTGTTAGCCCTTCAATGATGGCTAAGATAATGGCCTGGAAAATTGTCATCGGTTATTGTATAAAGAATGAACTCAATCTTTCAATTGAATTCGTTTTGAAAAAAATGAAAGACTAGTCTTTACTCTTTTTCATAATGGCATACACTTCAATCGCCAATCCAAGGATCACTAAAACAGGTGCAACAGTAATTCTACGTGCACTGAAAATTTCAGGATTGAAAACTTTGGGATCCTCTGAACCTCCACCAATCATCAAATAAAAACCTACGAAAATAATACCGATGCCAATAAACATCCATGTCAGGTTTTCTTTCCCAAAAGGAAAGTCGAGATTCGATTTAGTTTCTTTTTTTGCCATTGCTTTTCGCTATTAACGGGTCGCAATATAGGAAAAAATGGTAAGTGGTGAGTGGTAAGTAGTA
>JBMQEM010000068.1:0-77952 GCA_049363815.1 Bacteroidota bacterium | reverse complement strand
CAGCAAACTTGACTCCCTTTCCAATCTGTTTATAGAACCTGAAAATGTAAAAGGTTGTACTGACCCAATTTCCATCAATTACAATCCTGCTGCTGAGGAAAGCGATGGAACTTGTCAATATGCAGGTACAGGAGGTAACACAACCATTGTAGCATTTCCAAAGCATCACGGAAATAGCACTACTCCGATATATGCATTTGTGAAATTTAATGTTCAGAATTTGCCGGGGCTAGATTCTAATAGTTATGATCTTGTAGTTTATGGAGATCCTACAGAAGATCACATTGAATTAGAAGGTTTAAAGGTTGGAAAATATTATATATATGAAGTTGCATTTGACAGCAGTATTTCAGACACTGTTCAAGGGGGAATCCCTTATACATTAACTCAAGCAGCAGGTGAGGTACTTTTAGATGTTCCTGTAACAGAATAGTTATCTATAATAAATCCTAAATTCATGAAAGATAAATTATTGTATTCAGTCTTCTTAATTGTTTTCATATTTGCAAGCTGTAAGAAGAACAAAGAAGAAGAGCCTATCGTGACGCCTTCTGGATATCCACAAAATGTTGAAGATATTATTATTCAAAAATGTGCAAATGCAGGTTGTCATAATACTCTAAGTAAAGACGGTGCTGCGGCTTTGGATTTATCTACTTGGGATAAACTATTTGAAGGTGGACGAAGTGGTCCTGCAGTAATACCATATAGAACTGATTTTAGTACGATCCTATATTATACAAATATTGATTCTAGTCAGGGTCTAACTTTACTACCAACCATGCCTTACAATTCACCTCCTTTGTCAGCATCGGAATATCAAGTACTAGTCAATTGGATTGAAAATGGTGCACCCAATAAAGATGGACAAATTAAATTTTCTGATAATCCTTCTAGGAGAAAATTTTATGTTTCTAATCAAGGGTGCGATGTAGTTTCTGTTTTCGATAGTGAGACAAGAAGAGCAATGAGATACGTTAACGTAGGCAATAGTCCAAACATAGAAGTTCCACATCAAGTCAAAGTTTCACCCGACAACCAATACTGGTATCCAATTTTTTACGCAGGAAATATTATTCAAAAATATCGCACTTCAGACAATAGTTTTGTTGGAGAAGTAGATATCACTTTTGGTTCTTGGAATACATTTGCCATTTCTTCAGATTCCAAATATGCTTTTATAGTTGACTGGAATCCCACTGGAAAGGTAGCAGTAGTAGATATTGAAAACATGTCTGTTGTTACAATGTATTCAGGACTAACATGGCCTCATGGAAGTTTTGTAAATAATGCTATTAGTAGATTATATCTAACTTCCCAATATGGGAATTTTATTTACAAGATAGACATAACCGATATACTTCAACCTGATATCGAAGAAATTTCAATTCAGCCGGGCCAACAACCTTCAAGCAGTTCTTCCTTAGATCCACATGAAATTTTGATGTCTCCTGATGAAAGCAGATATTATGTTTCATGCCAGCGTTCAAATGAGATTAGAGTTCTACAGACTTCTAATGATTCCTTATTGGCAGTAATACCAGTAGGAAATTCTCCTGTTGAATTAGCATTATCAACTAACTTTCCATACCTCCTTGTTAGTTGCATGGAAGACATAACAACTTTTGCTGGAGATAGTACAAAACGAGGGTCAATAACAATTATTAATACAAATAGTAATCAGGTAATCAAATCTTTGTATACTGGTTGGCAGCCACATGGTATTGCGATTGATCAATTCTCTAATACAGCTTTCATAACAAACAGGAATGTGCAAGGTGGGCCTGCACCCCACCATGCAAGTGTATGTGGTGGAAGGAATGGGAGTGTTTCGGCAATTGACTTGAATACTCTAAATGTTATTGAATTCAATACAGAAGTCAGTGTAGATCCATATGGAATCGGAGGTACACATTAATTTAAAAACTAAATAGAAAAAATGAAAATTATATACACATCAATATTTATCCTGTTTGCCTTTCAAATTAGTGGGCAAATTACTTGGGAGAAATTATTTAGTAAAAATAGTACTGATAACTTCAGATGCGTTAGAGAAGTGCCTACAGGGGGATATATAGCTGCCGGATATACTGCCAACTTCAGTGCAAATGATACTGATGCTTTTGTTGTTCGGTTGAATATTAATGGTGATACTCTTTGGACATATTCATACAATGGCCTGATGAGTAAGAAAGATCTTTTCTACAAAGTTATCCCTACTTTAGATGGAGGCTTTGCTCTTTGTGGATATACATCCAGTTTAACAGGTATTTCTGATGATTTATTATATTTAAAATTGAGTTCAACAGGTCAGCAACAATGGGTGAAATTTTTTGGTGGCACAGGTAAAGAAAGAGGTCAGGATATCATTCAGACATCTGATGGTAATTATACAATCGTTGGTTATTCAACTTCTACTCCTGCTCAATATTATGATGCTTTTATGCTTCGAGCAGATACGAACGGAGATACCCTATGGACTAAATTATATGGATCAGCAAATTATGATGATGCTAATACTGTAAAAGCTCTTTCTGATGGTGGTTTTATTTTTGGTGGACAAAGTAATAACGGAGCCAATGGTTTTGATCAATTTATTGTACGCACAAATTCTTTCGGGAATGAAATTTGGTCAAAAAAAATGGGATCAGTTGGAACGGATAATATTGAATGTTTGACATTAACTTCAGGGGGATTTATTCTATCTGGAAGTTCATCAACAGTGGCAGGCGGAGATGATGATGGATATTTAGTAAAGACCGACACAGCAGGTACGGTTTTGTGGACAAAATTGTACGGCGACACTGCTCAAGATGATATGCATAGAGTCGAGAATACTTCGGATGGTGGATTTATTATAACCGGAACAACTTCAAGCTATGGAGATGAAAATCCGAATCTTTGGTTTGTTAAAACGAATTCTACAGGTGATACAATATGGAATAAAACTTTTGGAAGACATAATCATGATCATGGTTATAGCGGTGAACAAACATCTGATGGTGGTTATATACTGGTAGGTCACACTGGAAGCTTTGGGTATAATTTCGAAGAGGCTTATATATTAAAAATGGATAGTTCGGGAAATATTGATAACCAAATGACATATACTTCTGTATTTGATATGCTAGAGCCAACAGATAATTCATGTGGAAGCACGAATTCACAAATACAAATAGTGATTAAGAATTATGGCAGGAAGATAGTTCAATCTGTGCCTCTAACTATCAGCGTATCGGGTGCGGTCTCTGCAAACTTTTCTGAAGTTTATAATATCCCATTTGAACCTGAAGTTACCGATACAATAACGCTTTCAAATATTATTAATACTTCTTCAGGAGGTACATATACTTTCCTTTTTTCTACAGGAAATAATAATGATGTATATCCAGAAAGAAATACTTTCTCAAAGTCCATAAATATAAAACCACAGCCTACTTTAAATTTGGGAGTTGACACCGCAGTCAGTGATTCTTCATTCTTATTGGATGCAGGTCCCGGATTGCAATATTCATGGGATACGGGCACAAATTCCCAAACCTATACAGTAATCACTTCTGGAAGTTATTGTGTGACAGTAACTGGAGCAAATTCATGTACTAATTCGGACTGTATTTATGTTGTTGTATCTGTCGGAGTGGATGAAATCAACCCATTGATAAATTATATTTATCCAAATCCTGCTTCTACTTTTGTTTATGTTGAATTACTGTCTGATGTAAAAACAGCCAATCTTGAATTGGTGAATTCCTCTGGAGAACTTTTAGTATGTAAAAGTTTCTCAAACCAAACATCCTTAGATGTTTCAACATTTCCGAAAGGTATTTACCTGATGAAAGTAGTTGCTTCAAAGGGAATTGAATTGAAGAAAATAATTATTGACTAGTGATTGATAGCTTATTTTTATTTATAGATTTTTTTTAAATAAATTGTCATATAATTAAATAATAATCATCGATAAAAAATCGAAAATCTTTACAGCAGATTTAAAACTAAATTCTATGGTTGAAAAAATAAAAATTGAACCTGAAATTATTAAAATTGAAGAAGAAGATCACGAAAATGGAATAGGTGTTAATTCTAGATGGAAGAGTCATTGGGATTTGTTACTAGCTCTATTTATTTTAATTGCAATGCTAGTACTAAAATTTGCCTTTGGGTTTACTCCTCAAAATGAAGTTGATTTTGCTATTCATTTAATTGCTTACATCTTGGCTGGTCATAAAGTATTAGTTCTTGCTTTTAGAAAAGGGAAAAGAGGGGACATCTTCAATGAATTCGTTTTGATGAGTGTTGCTACTTTAGGTGCATTTTACATTAATGCTTATAGTGAAGGTGTTGCTGTCATGGTATTTTATTGTATTGGTGAATGGTTTCAGGATACAGCAATAGAAAGAGCAAAAAGTAGTATTAAAGCATTACTTGACATTCGACCAGATGAGGTTACCGTTTTGCGAAATGGGCAATTATCAGTTGTAAATCCATCGGAAATTCAAATTGGTGAATTGATCACAATAAAACCAAGTGAAAAAGTTGCATTAGATGGAGTATTGGTTTCAGAAAATGCTTCTTTCAATACTGCAGCTCTTACAGGGGAAAGTAAACCGGATATGAAATATAAAGGAGAAAATATATATGCTGGAATGGTAAATCTAAATACAGTTGCCCAAGTCAAAGTAAATTCTTTATTCAAGGATAGTAAGTTGAGTAGGATTTTGGAAATGGTTCAAGATGCTACAGCACGTAAATCTCAGACGCAATTATTCATCGCTCGCTTTGCAAAAATTTATACTCCAATTGTGTTCTTTCTCGCATTAGCTCTTTGCGTCATCCCTTATTTTTTTGTGAAAGATTATGAATTCGGCACTTGGTTTTACAGATCTTTAGTTTTTCTTGTAATTAGTTGTCCTTGTGCATTGGTTGTGTCTATACCCTTGGGGTATTTTGGAGGAATTGGTCTTGCTTCACGAAATGGAATTCTTTTTAAGGGAGGAAATTTCTTAGATGTTATGACTAAAATCAACACTGTTGTAATGGATAAAACAGGGACATTAACCAAAGGTGTTTTTGTTGTTCAGGAAATTGTGCCGGAAAAAATTTCGAAAGAAGAATTGATAGAATTTGCATCTGCTTTAGAACAAAATTCAACTCATCCTATTGCAAAAGCAATTGTTAATTATCAAAGTAAGCCAAAGTCCATTATACCTGCAGAAAATGTTGAAGAAGTTGCAGGGCATGGTTTGAAAGGTTTAGTAAGCGGAAAGGAAGTATTAGCTGGTAATTTAAAACTCCTGAAGAAATTTAATATTGCTTTTCCTCAGCAAATAGAAAATATTGTAGATACAATCGTTGTTGTTTCTATTAATAGTATCTATGCTGGTCATATCACCATTGCCGATGAAATAAAAGATGATTCCAAAATTGCAATTGAAGAAATGCATCAATTAGGCATTAAAACTGTAATGTTATCAGGAGATAAGCAAGCAGTTGTTGATAATGTTGCAAAGGTTTTAAATATTGACAATGCTTACGGAGATTTGCTTCCTGAAGATAAAGTAAAAAAGGTGCAGGAATTGAAAAACAATGGAAGGTATATTGCTTTTGTTGGTGATGGTGTAAATGATGCTCCCGTTGTTGCTCTCGCTGATGCTGGGATTGCAATGGGAGGTTTAGGTAGTGATGCTACTATTGAAACAGCAGATATCGTAATTCAGAATGATGAACCTTCAAAAATTGTTTCAGCGATTAGGATAGGAAAAATCACTCGTAACATTGTTTGGCAGAACATAATATTTGCAATGGTAATTAAGGCAATAGTTCTGATATTAGGTGCAGGAGGAGTTGCAACATTATGGGAAGCAGTTATAGCTGATGTAGGGGTCGCGCTATTGGCAATTCTTAATGCAGTAAGGATTCAAAAGCGAAAAGTTTAATTTGCATCACACGAAACTTAGTAAATTAAAACTACAATTATTTTAAATCATGTGAAAAAGACAAAATCGAAAAATAAGAAATCGGTTTCATTATCTACAGTTGTTAAGGGAGTGATCTACTCCTTATTTGCACTGCTGTTAATTTTAGGAGCAATTGCAAAAATAATGCATTATATTAAATATCAATTTTGAAGTGACTTGATCAAGGAGTGCAGAGAAATGCATGAGTCCTTGGTGCAACAAAATTCAAAATACAACTTAGTACAGAACTTAAATTAATAAACAGCTTAGTTTTAATAATTTGACCATAACTTTGTTTGCTTTATGAGTTTTTTACTTCAAAGGGTTTTTACTAAATGATGAAGGAGCTAAAATCATCTAAAATTTTACCTTTGCCACACTTAAAATGAAACATCTATTTTAAGTTTATCGTAGAGGAATTTTAATTAATGGATAAGTATAAATTAAAACGTAGATTCAAGATTCTTTTGTTTGCCTCTTTGTGTTTAGTAATAAATACCGGGACTGCTGTAACTGCAACTATAAAAGGGTCTCTTCCTTCGGTTCTAACTGAGTGTTCTGGGTTAGATTTTAATGGAAACTCTTCTTTTTGGACACATAACGATTCTTGGGGTGATAATCACCTTTATAGAATTTCTTTAACTGGGAATTTGCAACAAACAATAACTATTGATGGAGCGACTAATCGCAATTGGGAAGACATTACACACGACCAAAATAGAGACTATTTATTTATAGGTGATTTTGGGAATAATGCAAATGACAGAACTAATTTGAGGATTTATAAAATACCATATCCCAATTCATCAACTACTTCAATTGCGGCCGAAATTATTGAATTTACTTATTCTGATCAGGTCGATTTTCCATCGGCATGGATGAATTTTGATGTTGAAGCTTTCTTCCATTTTAATAACCGTTTATATTTATTCACCAAAGCTGATGGTTCAGCAGTAGGTTACACAAAAATGTATTCGCTTTCTCAAAATGCCGGACAAAAAGTAGCTAATCTGGTTGATAGTTTTTATACTAACGATCGAACAACTTCAGCCTCTATAAGTCCAGACGGCAGGTCAATGATCTTAATGTCTAATTCCCGCATTCATATTTTTACTAACTTTAGTGGTGTAGATTTTTTCAATGGCCAGCATACGCAATTAAACATTAGTGGATCATGGACTCAAAAAGAAGGAATTTGTTTTACAAGTAATAATGAAGTTCATTTAACTGATGAAAATACTGGATCAGGAAATAATTTATATTACCTCAATCTGTCAAATTATATACAAACTTCTTCAACAACTTCAGTTTACGAAAATTTAGTTTCTCCTGTATCAACTTTTCCTAATCCCGCAACTAAACTTTTGAACTTTAACATTACCAAAGGTTACATTGAAAAAGAAATTCAATTGTTCGATATAAAAGGTAGATTAATAAATATTTATAAATTAGAAAATACTGAAGATTTTAAAGTTGACATAAGTAACTTCACGCCGGGTATTTATATTTATAAGTTTTTTTCTCAAGGACGTTTAATTCGATCTGATCGAATTATCAAGCTATGATTTCGTTTTAAATATGTCAAACTTTCAACTAAGAAGTTCATATTTAAGTGCGTTTTTATGTTTTCTCAAAAAAATTGTTATCATTCATATTTTTGATTTTTTAGAATAATAAAGATACGAAACATGATTAAAGAGTTATGAATAAACCATGAAAAAGCACTTTTTCTTCAAAAATTGGTAATTTCTGAACTTTCACTACTTTTGCATTGTGAACATGTTCAAGCGACTCTTTAGTTTTTCACTTGTCATCTATCTGATGACAATAATGCTCATGCCTTGCAATGACATTTGCGATTCTCATCAACATGATGTCACTTCTTTAATGCAAAGCGCTTCAGATCATCATGAAGCGGAGGATGACATGTGCAGTCCGTTTTGTTTATGTTCATGTTGTTCAACTGCAATGACCATTCATTACTTGCCAAATATTACTTTGCAAGCTAAACCTGCACTACAGGACTTTGTTCTTTTTGATCAACAGTTTTTTTCAATAGACAATTCTTCTATCTGGCAACCGCCTAAAATCAGTTAATGAATTTCTAAACTCGTTTTTAACGAGTAAGCTTTTTTTCTACTTAGCATTTTGCTTTGTAGGAATCTGTGTATTCATTCATTTTTAACTTATATATAATGCTTGATAAAATAATTGCGTTCAGCATAAAAAACAAATTCATCATTGGCTTGATGACATTTGCACTCATTATCTGGGGCGTATGGAGTGCAACCCAACTTTCAATTGATGCCGTACCGGACATCACAAATAATCAGGTTCAGATCATTACTGTTTGCCCTACACTTGCCGGACAGGAAGTAGAACAGTTAGTTACCTATCCCATTGAACAAAGTATAGCCAATCTGCCAGATCTTGAAGAATTGCGCAGCATTTCGAGATTTGGTCTATCTGTAATTACTGTAGTGTTTGATGACAAAGTTGACATTTATTTTGCCCGTCAACTTATAAATGAAAAACTGAAAGAAGCGGAGGAAGAAATACCCGCTGGAATTGGTAAACCGGAACTTGCCCCTGTCAGCACTGGTTTAGGTGAGGTTTATCAGTATATCATCCACCCGAAGAAAGGGAGTGAAAGTAAATACACTTCAATGGATCTGCGTACGATGCAAGACTGGATTGTTGCCCGTCAATTATACGGAACACCGGGAATTGCAGAGGTTAACAGTTTCGGAGGACAGTTGAAGCAATATGAAGTGTCACTTAATCCTGATCGGCTCATTGCAATGGGAATAACAATACCGGAGGTGTTTACTGCACTTGAGAAAAACAATGAGAATACCGGAGGAGCTTATATTGATAAAAAACCAAATGCATACTTTATAAGAGGAGTTGGTTTAATTAAAACTTTTGAGGATATCAAAAACATTGTAGTTAAAACAAATCCGAACGGAATACCGATTTTAATAAAGGACATAGCAGAATTGCGTTTAGGTAGTGCTGTAAGGTACGGTGCAATGACTTACAACGGAGAAGTTGATGCTGTTGGTGGTATCGTAATGATGTTAAAGGGGGCTAATAGTGCAGAGGTTGTTGATAGGGTTAAGAGTAAAATGACTACAATTCAAAAATCCTTGCCTGATGATGTAATCGTAGAACCATTTCTTGATAGAACTGATCTTGTCAAAAGATCTATGAGTACGGTTGAAAGGAATCTGATCGAAGGAGCACTGATTGTAATTTTAGTGCTAGTCTTATTTCTAGGCAACCTTCGGGCTGGCTTAATAGTAGCTTCAGCTATACCACTCTCAATGCTTTTTGCTCTTGGACTTATGAATGTTTTTGGAGTCAGCGCGAATCTAATGAGTCTTGGAGCGATTGATTTTGGATTAATCGTAGATGGGGCGGTAATAATTGTTGAAGCGTCTTTGTTTAATATAGAGCAACGAAGAGAGAAAAATCGACTTTCGCAAAATGAAATGGATTTGGCTGTTGGAGGAAGTGCTAAAAGAATGATGAACAGTGCAATATTCGGACAAATTATTATCATGATCGTTTACCTTCCTATCCTTAGCCTAATTGGAATTGAAGGAAAAATGTTCAGACCAATGGCACAAACAGTAGCCTTCGCAATCTTAGGCGCTATGATTCTTTCATTGACTTATATCCCAATGATGAGCGCTTTGTTCTTACCTAAGCACTTAAGCCATAAGAAAACTTTCAGCGATAAGATGATGTCCTATTTGCAAAGTAAATATTCTCCTCTGCTTGCAAAGGCAATCAGAATTAAAAAAACGCTTGTAGCTATTACAATTGGCTTCTTTATTCTTGCAGTGTTCATATTTTCAAGAATGGGTGGAGAATTTATTCCAACGCTGCAAGAAGGCGATTTTGCTTTTCACTGCATTCTTCCTCAGGGAACTTCGCTTTCTCAAAGTCTTGAAACTTCAATGCAAGCGTCCCGCTTAATAAAAGAGTTTGATGAGGTAAAAATGGTTGTCGGTAAAACGGGAGCAGGTGAAGTACCAACTGATCCAATGCCTCCAGAGGCAACAGACTTAATGATCATTTTAAAAAGTCCTGATGAATGGAAAAGAGAAATAACATACGATGAACTTGCTGAAGAATTTGAAAAAAAAGTAAGTGTCATTCCCGGAGTTTTCTTTGAAAAGAATCAACCAATCCAAATGAGGTTCAATGAACTTATGACAGGAATTAGGCAAGATGTCGCTGTAAAAATATTTGGTGAGAATATGGATACTCTGCTTAGTTATGCAAATAAAGTAAATTCAGTTGTGAAGGACATTGAAGGCGCAACAGAGCCAAGTGTAGAAAGAGTTGAAGGTCTTCCGCAAATTGTCATTAACTATAACCGTTCACAGATTGCAAACTATGGATTAAATATTGAAGACATTAATCACATTGTTAGTACAGCATTCGCAGGACAATCTGCTGGAGTGGTATATGAGAATGAGAGGAAGTTTCATTTGGTTGTCCGATTAGATAGTGCTAACAGAAGTGGTATTGAGGATGTAAGCAATTTATATATTCCGACAGCAAGTGGTACACAGATACCTCTTTCTCAAGTTGCTGATGTTAAAATGGAATTGGGTGCCGCTCAGATTAGTCGCGAAGATGGTAAGCGCAGAATAGTTGTCGGTTTCAATGTAGCAGGAAGGGATGTAGCAAGCGTTGTTTCAGATATTCAGAAAGAGTTATATCAGAAGATAAAATTGCCAGAAGGTTATTATTATACTTATGGTGGAACTTTTGAGAACCTTCAAGCAGCAAGTAAACGTCTCTTGATTGCCTTACCTGTGGCTCTGGCGTTGATCTTTTTGATGCTCTATTTCACATTTAATTCTATTAAACAAGCGACCTTAATTTATACAGCAATTCCAATGTCAGCTATTGGAGGGGTGTTTGCTCTCCTTATGAGGGATATGCCTTTCAGCATTTCAGCGGGTGTCGGTTTTATTGCATTATTTGGAGTAGCTGTTCTAAATGGAATTGTTTTGATAGGAACATTCAATCAATTGGAAAAAGATGGCATGACAGATATTATCGAACGAATAAAGACTGGAACTAAAATGCGTTTGCGTCCGGTTCTAATGACAGCAACTGTTGCTTCATTAGGATTTCTTCCAATGGCCCTTTCTCATGGAGCGGGAGCAGAAGTTCAGCGACCTCTGGCAACTGTAGTAATAGGTGGTTTGCTTTCAGCGACCTTCTTAACTCTGTTTATTCTTCCTTTGTTATATCTGATTTTTTATTCTGGACGTAAAGTAAAGATCGGTTCGGCAGTGGTTATTGCTATATTTTGCTTAAGTTCATTAAAAGCAAATGCTCAGCAAAACCTAAGTTTGCCTGATGCTATAAATAAAGCACTAAAAGACAATTTAGAAATCCAATCAGAACAACTTAATATAAAATCCTCAGCAGCATTAAAAAAATCTTTATTTGAACTTCCTAAAACAGAGATTCAATATCAATACGGTCAATATAATAGTATCAATAAGGATAACGGATTGTCAATCCAGCAAAATATTCCCTTTCCTACGGTCTATTCAGCAAAGGCTGGCTTATATAAAGCAGAATTTGAAGGTGCAGAGCTAAAAGGGAATGCAAAAATCAATGAAGTCAGAACGCGAATAAGATCGTTATTTTATCAAATGCAGTATTTACGAAACGTAAATGTTAAACTCAATTCTCTTGATAGCCTTTATTCCAATTTTGTAAGTGCTTCTGAAGTACGGTATAAGAGCGGTGAAAGTAATTTGCTAGAGAAAGCAACAGCCGAATCAAAACGGGGACAATTAACTATCTTAAAAACACAATTCGAAAGAGAATATTCAGAAGTCTATCTTTCATTAAAATCACTTTTAAATCTAAGAGATGAATTTGTGTTGATTCCGGAAGCAGACACATTGATTTTTAATTTTACAGAATTAACGGACTCTTCGCTTCTTAATGAAAATCCTCAATTAAAACTGATATTTCAAGAAGCTTTGATAGCGGAGAAAACTAAGCAGGTAGAATCTGCAAATGTTCTTCCCGAATTTAGTATTGGATATAACAATCAAAGTATAATTGGTTTTCAGAATGTAAATGGTAGCGAAGTGTACTATGATTCTGACAAACGATTTACCGGATTTAATTTTGGTGTTAATATTCCTCTGACTTTCTTTAGCAGCAGTTCACGGATCAAGTCTTATAAGTTCAGACAGCAATCATTAGTAAAAGAAGCCGAAAAAATGAAAACGGATATTGTAGTCCACTTTCGGAATGCATTGAATAAGTATGATCAGAGTCGTTCTGTCTATAGCTATTATAGATCAACAGGTTTAAACAATTCAGATGTGGTTATCAATACAGCTAACGTTGGTCTAAAGTCCGGTGAAATTGGTTATATCGAATATCTCAATGCGCTTCAGACAGCGACTGATATACAACTTGCCTATCTCAATGCTGTCAATCAAATGAATCAGTCTGTGATAAATTTAAATTACCTACTAAACAAATAATCTTAAAATGAAAAATATAATCACCATAGCAGCTATTGCACTGACATTTTTTGCTTCCTGTAAAGATAATCATAGTCACAAGGAAGAAGAAACAGAGCACCATGAATCCGAGGAGCTTTCAAACTCGGTTTCTCTTTCATCGGAGCAAATAAAATCAATCAAAATAGAATTGGGGAATATTGAGAAAAAGCAGTTAACAGCTTCATTAAAAGCCAATGGTATTCTCAAAGTACCCAATCAAAATAGGGCTACTGCCACTGCTTCATTGGGCGGAGTTATTAAGTCAATCTTAGTTCAAGCCGGAAATGTAGTTAGAGAAGGACAAGTGATAGCAACGATTTCGAACAATTCATTTATAATAATGCAAGAAGAATTCATTAATGTTTCTGCAAAATCCTTTTTGGCAGAACAAGAGCTTGCGAGGCAAAAAGAATTACAAGTGGGAAATGCAGGCGCTTTAAAAAATCTACAAAGTGCAGAATCAGAATTGAAGTCCTTGAAGGCTAGAAAATCAAGTTTAAGAAAACAGTTGGAATTGATCGGTTTTAATACAGAGAATATTACATCTGACAACATTCAATCTGTTGCAAGTATAAAAAGTCCAATAAATGGTGCGATAAGTAATGTACTTGTAAACATTGGAAGTTATGTAGAGGCTAATAATCCCATTGCTGAAATAGTTGATAATGACCAACTGCATTTGGACTTATATGTTTATGAAAAGGATTTGGCTAAATTAAAAGTTGGACAAACTATTCACTTTACACTGACCAACAATCCCGGTAAGGAATATGATGCAGACGTCTTTGCAATTAGCAATACATTTGAACAAAGTACTAAAGCAATAGCAGTACATGCTACTGTAAAAGGTAATCGGCAAGGACTGATTGATGGAATGAGTATTACAGCTTTAGTTAGTTTAGAAAATGCCACTGTAGATGCAATACCAACAAATGCTATTGTAAGCAGTGAAGGGCAAGACTTTATTTTTATTGTAGCTGAAAGTGAAGCAGAAGAAGAGCATTCCACCGCAGAAAACAATGAGGAGGCACACAATCATGAACATCATGAAGAATTACCAGAAGGGTCACTTACATTTGAAAGAATAGCAATTAAGAAAGGAACTACTGATATTGGCTATTCTGAAATTTCGTTGCTTCAGGATATACCTCATAACAGCAAGGTTGTAGTGAATGGTGCATTTTTTCTATTAGCCAAAATGACAAATCAGGGTGAAGCCCACGAACATTAAAATTAATGACATGAATAACATTCTGAAAATGTACTTACCCGTCTATTTATTAATTTACCTGTTATTTATATTCATTATTCCGACATACCGTGTTTATATGTTAAAAGGAATTAATCCAATAACTTTTAAACGGTCAGATAGTCTACATGATTACATTGGCTTTGTAATGAAATTAATAATTGTAGGTATAGCATTAAATATTTGCCTTTACTCTATAAGTGTTAAGTATTACGATTTCCTGAGCCCAATTCAATATCTTGATATTATGACTTCCAAAATCATAGGTTTAGTCATCATTCATGCTTCCCTGATTTGGATAGGTGTAGCGCAGAAACAAATGAAAGAAAACTGGCGAATCGGAATTGACGAAATGAATAGTACGGATCTTGTAACAAATGGAGTGTTCAAAATAAGCCGCAACCCTGTATTCTTAGGAATGATCTTAAGTACTTGTGGATTGTTTTTGATTTTACCAAATGTTTTAAGTTTTACAAGCCTTATCCTAACTTATTTTTTCATTCAAATTCAGATAAGATTAGAGGAGGCTCACTTGAAAGTCCAGCATGGTGAAAAATATAAGATGTATATGCTCCAGACGAACAGGTTAATTTAATTTTAATTCAAATGAAACTACCAATAAACGACAAAAAATTTCTCTTTCTGCTTTTTGCAGTAATAGTAGTTGTCACACTGGAAATTCTATCTCTAACTGGAATAGAAGTACCCCCCTTATACGCTCCATATGTTTTTGCAGGATTAATTATAGGATTTGGTTACAAAGTTCTTTGGAACGGATTAAAGGCGCTTGTAAAGCTTAAATTCAGTAGTATTAATTTATTGATGCTTATAGCAGTTGCAGGTGCATTTTATCTGAAAGAATACCCAGAGGCAGCAGTTGTAATTGTTCTGTATGTACTTGGTGAAAGATTAGAGGATATAGGAATCGAAAACAGTAAGAACGCACTGGATGAATTGGTTTCTAAGTCACCTAAAATAGCTACGTTAAAAGAGGGTGGTGAATTACAAATTGATCAAATAGCAAGAGGTTCAATTGTTCAAGTTAAACCGGGGGGAATGATTCCATTGGATGGAAAGATTGTGTCCGGAAATACAACCGTTGATGAAGCTGCAATAACAGGAGAACCAATTCCTAAAGACAAGCATGAAGGAGACTTTGTTTTTGCAGGAACGCTCAATAAGAACGGTTTCATCGAAATTGAAACTACTAAATTGTCTACAGACACAACTTTCTCAAAGATCATTAAATTAACATTTGAAGCCCAAGCAACAAAATCGGATACACAGAAGTTCATTCAAAAATTCTCTAAGTATTATACACCTTCAATTATTCTATTGGCAATTCTTGTTTTTTGCATACCTGTTTTCATTTTGGATCAATCGTTAGAAAAATGGTTACAGCAAGCAATTACATTGCTGGTGATAGCCTGTCCTTGTGCTTTAGTAATTTCTACGCCTGTCGCTATCTACGCTGCAATAGGAAATGCTTCTTCAAAGGGAATTATAATTAAAGGCGGGAAGTATCTGGAAGCAATGGCAAAAATTAAAGCTATATGTCTTGACAAGACCCGCACCATTACATTTGGGAAGCCGATTGTTTCAGATGTTATTCCAATGAATGGGACCGATAAAAAAGAATTACTCGCCTGTGCTTCGGGTGCAGAGGTTTTTTCTGAACATCCTTTAGCGGAGGCGATTATTGATGCAGCAAAAAAAGAGGGATTAACTCCGCATCAAGTTGAGAATTTCAAAAGTGTTGCAGGTAAAGGTGCAATTGCAGAGTGTCTGGTTTGTGAAGATGAAACCATTTTCATAGGTAAATTAAGTTTTATAGAAGAGCATCAACCTGTAACCGAAGAAGCAGAAAAAATAGTTGAAAAACTTTCTTCAGAAGGGAAGACAAGTGTAGTTGTAAGTTTTGGAAATGGTGTTGCAGGAATTATTGGGTTAATGGATGAAATTAAGCCCGACAGCAAAGAGGCTATAAGTCAGCTTCAAAATATGGGCGTAAATGTTATTATGCTCACAGGAGACAGTGATAAAGCAGCTAAATATACTTCAGAAATTGTAGGAATAAATGAAAGCTATGGTGGATTGTTACCGGAGAATAAATCAGAAAAGATCACAGCTCTTCTATCAAAGTATAAAAACGTTGCTATGGTAGGTGATGGTATAAATGATGCTCCTGCACTTGCACAATCTACTGTTGGAATTGCAATGGGGGCGGCTGGAAGTGATACTGCAATTGAAACTGCTAATATTGCATTGATGAATGATAGGCTTTCTCTTATTCCTTTCTTGATTCAACTTTCGAAAAGGACACTCAAAACAATAAAGATCAACACTACAGGAGCAATTGCTGTAAAAGTCTTATTTATTACACTTGCTTTGCTGGGTTATAGCAATTTGGTTTTTGCGATTGCTGCTGATGTTGGGGTGACTTTAATTGTCATATTGATTAGTTTGAATCTGATGAAATTTAAACAACAGCATAATATATAAACTTAGAAAGTGAATAAACAGGCGAACCATTTACACCTTCGTTTTTTGGCAAATTTAGAAACTTTTAGTCTCTATGTTTTCAGGAATTGTTCGCTACATTCAAATTTAAACCCCAATTTTTGAAATTAACTGCAATTAGCTTATCTTCGGACTCCATGAAGCGATTGGTCACCTTCCTTATTTTAATTATGTATTCCGTCACCACTTTTGGTGTTGGGCTTCAATTACATTATTGCGGAAAAAAAGTTAGCTCTGTACAGGTATTGTTCAATGATGAACATTCTTGCTCGTGCGGTAAAGGCGAAATGAAACCGGATTGCTGTAAAAATGAAATAAAGTACTTTAAAGTAAAGTCTGTTCACAGTAAATCTTCAACATCTACATTTCTTAATAATCAATTTTTATTAGTACTACCAACGATTTTTGATGTTAAATCTCTTATCTCTTTTTCTGAATACGTCCATTTCTCATTGGACAAGCCACCGCCTAATTTAAATCAGGCTCCTATTTACAAGCGAAACAGTACCTTCTTAATTTGAAATAGTACATTCTATTTAGCGTCGCCTCCATTTCGGAAAGGCGACTATTCCTATTTATACATAATTCAAAAAACAATAAAACAAAATGAAAAAATCATTTTATCTAATGATTGCTTTGATGTTCGCCTCGGTGATTTCCAAAGCTCAAACAACTGCGATGGATTTTACAAAAGTTGATTGCGAAGGTCAATCACATCATTTATTCTCTGAACTTGATTCAGGTCAGGTTGTGATTATGGAATTTGTGATGACCTGCAATTCTTGTATTGCAGCAGGACATGCGATTGAAGATATGGTTAACAATCTTCAGGCTGAATTTCCGGGCAGAGTAAAGTGGTATCAGATCGCTTACACGAATAGCTACACTTGCGCTACTATGACCGGATTCAAAAACACAAATGGATTCAATAGTGCAATATTCGATCAGGGTGCGACATTGGTTGCTTATTATGGAGGCTTCGGAATGCCAACTGTAGCAGTTGCTGCAGGGTCAGGACATGATGTCCTTTTTACAAATGTTGGATTTTCCATAAGCGATACAACTGCTATTGGTATTGCGGCAAGAAACTTCTTTGCAACTTCAAAAGTAAATGATTTACCTGCAACAATTGAAAATGTTTCACTGTATCCAAATCCTGTGAATGATCTATTCTCAATTGAATTAAATATGAAATCAAAGACTAACGTAAAGATCAATCTGCTGGATGTTTCAGGAAAATTAATTCGTGAGATTGCAAATGAAGAGGCCAGCAGCGGAATCCATAAAATAAATTCAAACCTGTCTGGCATCCCATCCGGTGTTTATACAGTACAAATTCTTAGTGATGGTAAATCAATTAACAAAAGAATAAATATTGCTCACTAATGAAAACCAAACAATCAATAATTAATTTATTAGCAGTGACGATCCTTTTCGTCATTGCTAATAAATCGTTTTCACAAAATCCTCTATTTATTCCACCAACTTTGTCGGGCACAAATTTCAACTTAACGGTTCAGGCGGATTCCACGGAATTTTTTGCAGGATATCAAACCCCGACCTATGGTGTTAATGGAAACATTCTTGGCCCAACGTTGATTTTAAATAAAGGAGACAATGTAACACTGAATGTAACAAACAATATTCCACCGGTTACAACTATGCACTGGCATGGATTACATGTTCCTGCACATGCGGATGGTGGTCCGCACCAGATGATCATGCCGGGAGCAACCTGGTCGCCTTCATTTACAGTGATGAATGATGCTGCAACTTATTGGTATCATCCACATGGACAAAATAGAACAGATATTCAGGTTACTAAAGGTCTGGCTGGATTAATTATAATCAGAGATAGCATTGAAGCAGGATTGAATCTGCCAAGAACTTATGGCATAGATGATATCCCGCTCATTGTTCAGACAAAATGCTTTGACGTGCTTTATCAAACTGCAATAGCTACTATGTTTGACACCGTACCTATGGTAAATGCAACGATTGATCCCTTTATAAATGCTCCTGCACAAATTGTCAGATTAAGATTACTTGATGGCGCGTCCGATCGTTCATTTTTATTCGGATTTTCAAATAATATGACTTTTTATCAAATTGCTTCGGATGGTGGTTTAGTTCGCTCCCCTATTGCAATGAACCGATTACAGTTATCACCGGGAGAAAGAGCTGAAATATTGATTGATCTTACCGGAATGCAAGGCCAAACAATTTCATTGATGAATTACGGCAGTGGATTGCCTGATGGAATTATAGGAGCTCAAAATGTTGGTAATGGAATGAGTCAAATTCCCGATTACAATTTGAATTTTTTAAATGGTGCTGATTTTGATCTTCTTCAAATAAACGTTATTGCTCAAACTGTTAATCCGGTTACAACTATACCAACTTCACTAGTCAATTTCCAACCCTTTGATTCTACCTTAATAAACAGGACAAGAGAACTCGTTTTCGCTCCGCAAACTATGGGACCTATGGAAATGGTTGAAGGACCATTTACAATAAATGGACATCAATTTAGTATGGATACGATAAATGATACAACCTATTTGAATCATGTGGAAAAATGGATTTTAACAAATAATACTTTGATCGCTCACCCATTTCATATTCATGATGTACAATTTTATGTAACCGATATAAATGGGGTTGCTGTTCCAGTATCTGATCAGGTAAAGAAGGATGTTGTTCTTGTTATGCCAAATGAATCAGTATCCTTTATTACCAAGTTTGAAGATTTTGCAGACACCATACCTTATATGTATCATTGTCATTTACTACATCATGAAGATGATGGTATGATGGGATCGTTTGTTGTTTTACCGGGAACATCGAATATAGAAATTGGTGATAATAATGACAGAGTTTTAGAATGTAGTCCAAATCCTGTTTCATCTTTTGTAAGAATTGGTATAAGAGGTTTCGAAAAAGAAACAAAATATTCTTTGTTCAATACCTCAAATCAAACAGTGCTCTCAAATAAAATAAATGACAATTCATCAGAAATAAGTATTGATTTGAGTAGCCTTGGATCAGGGATATATATTTTAAAAGTTTCTGATAAAGATAAAACGCAGTATTGTAAAATAATTAAATTATAATTTAATATGAAACATCTACTCACGCTGCTGGCGATCCTATCTGTTTACACCGCTTATCCACAACAAATAGTATGGTCACCTGAAATCACTGTTGCAATGTCAATGGAGGGGAATCTTCATCCTCGAATTGTTACTGATGCTTCGGGAGATCCTATGATTATTTGGGGAAAAGGATCGTCAAATGAATGTAAATTCTCCAAGTGGAACGGAACAATGTTTACAAGTCCTATATCGATCAATTCACCTTCAATCCCTGTATTTACTGCATCTTGGGCCGGGCCAGACATTGCTTCACGAGGAGATACCGTTTACATTGTGATCAAAGAAACACCCGAAGATGTTAACCCGATTTACATTGTCAGTTCTTTTGATGGTGGACAGACATTTTCATCTCCAATTCAAGTAGATTTCGTTACACCTGACCTAAGTCGGTTTCCAACAGTTACAATAGATGATTCAGGAAATCCAATAGTTGGGTTTATGAAATTCGATGCTAATTTTTCAAATGCAAGATGGGTAGTAACAAGATCTTCGGATTATGGAATTACTTTTACAACAGATGTTTTGGCAAGTGGTTGGTCTGGCGGAGTCGTATGTGATTGTTGTCCGGGTTCAATTGTTAGTGAAGGTAATACTGTTGCTATGCTCTATCGTGACAACCTAATTAATATTAGAGATAGTTGGACTGGTGTGTCTACGGATAACGGATTATCATTTACTAATGGTTGGAACGTTGATCTGAACAATTGGATGATAATGGCTTGTCCGTCTACCGGACCGGATGGAGTAATAATCAACGATTCTCTTTATTCTGTATTTATGAACGCAGCAAGCGGTTCCCCTAGGGTATATTTCAGTAGTTCGTCATTAGCTAATATGCAACCAGCATTCGTTCAGCAGTTATCGGGGAACACTGATCAAAACTATCCAAGAATTTCAAAGTACGATTCTGCTTTGGGAGTTGTATGGAAGGAAACTGTATTGGGAGACAACAAAGCACTATTCCGGTTTTCATCTGATATAAATAACAGCTTGAATCCAGTACCTGACACAATTGCTAATGCAGGAGTTGTGAACGCAGACGTTGCAATTCATAATGGAAATGTCTATGTCGTTTGGCAAGACGATATTTCAGGAACGATAAAATTCAAAAGTGGTATTTATATTCCGACGACAAATATTTCTGTGGTTGAAACAGGTAGAATTTTATTGTATCCTAATCCCACCAGAGCTGAAGAAATTAAAATGGTATTGAGTGGGGTACCAGATGGAGAGTACAATTTTAAAATTGAACATGTGTTAGGGCAATGTACTGAAAGCAGCAAATGTCAGGTAATTAATGGAGAAGCAAATATTAAGATCTCTGTTGGACATGGAATGTTTTTTTTAAAAATTGCAACAGACAAAGGTGAATTGGTAAGCAAATTTATCAGACAATAAAAAATAAAAATATTTGAAGAAAGATGACTAGCAATCATCCAAGGCACAATCTGAATGTCAATTATTAGAACGAGAATGAACAATAAAACAAGATTAATAAATAAATCAAATATGAAAAAAGCATTTGCAATTTCCGCTATTACGGTTTTAATGGTAGCGTGTTCATCACCAAAAGATGGATCTACAACAAGCACATTTACTTTCGACACGACAAAAGTTGATTCGGGTAAAACGTTTTATCAGTGTCCAATGCATTTGGAAGTAATTTCAGAAAAAGCAGATAATTGCCCAAAGTGTGACATGGCCCTGGAAAGTGTAGTGAAGCAATAGTTATAAGATGTGTTACAGGACAGAAGTCATATTGTAAAAAAATTGTTTATTGTAACTTGTGCTGTTATTAATAAATAGTTTCGCTATTTTTTTTAATGAAAAATAATTGCAAAGGTGGAAAGTAAAGAACGATTACAAATAATTGAAAAGTCCTCTAAACAGGTAGGACCTGGTGTGTTTTATTCAACCATCGTTGTAATTACCTCTTTTCTTCCCGTTTTTTTACTTACCGGTATTGAAGGAAAAATGTTCCATCCACTAGCTTGGACAAAATCTTTCATACTTATTATTGATGCATTTCTTGCTATTACGCTTGCACCTGTTTTGATTTCATTTATTTTAAAAGGGAAATTAAAACCTGAAAGTGCCAACCCTGTAACGCGGGTCTTGGAGAAGATTTATTCTCCTATTTTGAAATGGTGCTTGCATTGGCGAAAAACCGTAATAGCAATAAATATAATTGCGCTCACTGTTGGTGGTATAATGTTGTTTCGAATGGGCTCAGAGTTTATGCCTCCGTTGGATGAAGGCTCTATACTGTTCATGCCTGTAACACTACCTGATGTATCAAATTCTGAGGTAAAAAGAATTTTACAGGTACAGGATAAGTTAATTATGTCAGTTCCTGAAGTAGAAAATGTATTAGGCAAAGCCGGCAGAGCAAACACAGCGACCGATAATTCTCCAATCAGTATGATTGAAACAATTATTCTTTTGAAACCAAAAACAGAATGGAGAAGCGGTATAACCAAGAACGAGATAATTAACGAATTGAATGCAAAGTTGCAAATTCCGGGTGTAGTTAACGGGTTCACTCAACCAATTATCAACCGAATCAACATGCTTTCAACAGGAATACGAACAGATGTAGGTTTGAAAATTTATGGACAAAATCTTGATTCCATCTATTCTCTCGCAGTAAAAATGAAAAATGAATTGCAAGGAATTAATGGCATAAAAGATTTGTATGTTGAACCTGTTACAGGAGGACGATATGTGGATATTACTGTGAAAAAAAATGAAATTGGGAAATATGGTTTGAGTGTGGATGATGTGAATATGTATGTTGAAACTGCATTAGGTGGAATGAATCTGACTACAACAATTGAAAGCAGAGAACGATTTACTGTGAATGCACGGTTCGCACAGGACTACAGAAACAGTTTAGAAGCTATAAACCAAATTCCTATAAAGACAATGAATTATGGAACGGTTCCGCTTTCATCAGTAGCTGAAGTAACTGTTTCGGAAGGTCCACCAATGATAAACTCAGAAAACGCTATGTTGCGGGGAACCGTATTGTTCAATGTACGGGATCGTGACTTGGGAAGCACAGTGAAAGAAGCACAAGACAAATTGGACAAAATGTTTTCCAAACTTCCGAAAGGTTACAACCTTGAATGGAGTGGTCAATATGAAAATCAAATTCGCGCAAACAAAACGTTGAAATTTATTATGCCAATTGTTCTTATTATCATTTTTATGGTATTGTATTTTACTTACAAATCATTGAAAGAAGCTTTACTGACTATGATTACTGTTCCGTTTGCATTAATAGGCGGAGTGTATATGGTTTATTTCTATGGAGTGAATTTATCAGTTGCCGTTGCCGTTGGTTTTATCGCATTGTTTGGTGTGGCAATTGAAACAGCAATGTTGATGGTAATATACCTTAATGAGTATATGGAAAAGTTGGTTAAAGATAAAGGTAACTCAAATGAGACTATTACGAAAGCTGATTTACGTAAATACATAATGGACGGTGCCGTTCAACGATTACGACCAAAATTAATGACTGTTTCCGTTTCGCTTTTTGGCTTAATTCCTATACTCTGGTCAACTGGTACGGGCAGCGATGTGATGTTACCTATTACAATTCCATTGATTGGGGGTGTAATTACTTCTACTATTTATGTCTTATTGGTAACACCTATAATTTATGAAATGGGAAAGGAAAGAGAATTAAAAAAACATGGAAAAATAATCCTGCCGGGAATAAATGAAGAATAATAAAATAATATTGCTATTTATTTTTTGTCTTTGTGTAATTCAAACATTCGGACAAGTGTTGACAATTGACTCAGTTTTGAGTAGGATAGAAAATAATAACCCAATGCTCAAAATGTATGATGAGCAAATAAATGCTGCGAATAATTATTCGGAGATGGCCAAAAGTTGGATGCCTCCCACTATTTCTACAGGACCGTGGCAAGCTCCCTACAAAAGCTTTAGCGATGGAATGTGGATGATAACAGGAGAACAAATGATTCCGAATCCCACAAAACAAAAAGCGAATTATCAATTTATGCAGGGCATGGCTTCAATTGAACAACAAGGAAAAGCTGCAAAGAAGAATGAAATGTTCGCAATGGCTAAAATGAATTATTACGAATGGATAGTACTGCAAAAGAAATACTATGTATTAATGCAAACCGATTCCCTTTTGAATTATATCGTTCAGGTTGCACAAAATCGTTACACCTTTAACAAAGAAAAACTCAATAACATTTACAAATCTCAAGCAGACTTATTTGAATTGCGCAATATGGAAGCAATGCTGGTTGGCGATATGAAAATGAAAAATATTGAACTTAACACGCTCATGAATATTGACAAGTCATATGAGTTTGATGTTGATACCTCATTCAAATCATACGATTATGAATTGCAGTTAATTGACACTTTCCTTATTACAACATCACGCAGTGATATCAAACAATTTGATGCAAATATTGGCTTACTTAAATTCCAACAGCAATACGAAAAATCAAAACGCTTGCCTGACTTCGGAATTTCACTAAGTCACATGCAATCACTGGGTATGATGCCCAATCAGTATTCAGCAATGGGAATGATGACAATTCCAATTGCCCCGTGGGCAACCAAAGAATACAAATCAAATATTAAAGGGTTGAACAACACCCTCAATGCTATAAGTTATCAAAAACAATCTCTTGTTAATGAAACAGCAGGTAAAATAGCCTCATTGCAGACACAAATAAAATATTCAAAGCAGCAACTGACTAATTATACTAATTTGATAATTCCAACCTATTTCAAGAGTTATGAAACTTCAATGCTTGCCTATGAGCAAAATACAGAGGATCTTTTTGTCGTACTTGATGCGTTGAAGATGCATCGAATGGCAAAAATGAATGAATTAGATCAATTGAATGCACTTTTTAAATTACAAGTAGAATATGAAAAAGAATTGGAAATTCGATAAGGGCATGGCAAGAGGCAATGGGATCGTTGCTTTCTCGGTGTTTATCGGGATTGCAATTCTGTTTTTCATCTCGTCTTGCACTAGTAGAGATGAACACAAACACATTCAGACAAACAAGACCAGTGAGTTGGAAGGCTTAGAGCAACCGACTAATCAAACTGTGTTTAGTGAAGTAAAAACAATTTTACCTATGCAACAAGCGATTACGCCCCGATTAAATGCAATAGGCGTAATTGTTTACGATCCTCGCTCACTCAACAATATCAGCGCACGGTTCAGTGGGCGAATTGAAAAATTGTATGTGCGCTTCAATTTTGAAAATGTTTTTAAAGGTCAGCGAATCATGGATATCTACAGTCCGGAAATTTTGACTGAACAACAAAATCTAATTTATCTTTTGAACAGTTCTATAAAGGACTTTCCGCTCATCAATTCATCTAAAACTAAATTACAATTGCTAGGATTAAACAATGAACAACTTAAACAAATTGAAACCACGAAACAACTGATAAATCCATTACCAATATACAGTCCATATACTGGACACATTCATGACTTAGGAATCAGTAGTGGAGTTACTTCTGTTGCATCTTCTAAGGCGAATGGAATGAGTTCAGGAATGAATACAACAAGTGAATCGCAGACACAAATGCAAGTTGAGAATCTTTCGTCCTCAAGAACCTCCGCACTTTCAATTAAGGAAGGAATGTATTTGCAAAGTGGTCAGGCATTTTTTTCGGTTTACAACATAAGTCAGGTTTGGGCAGTGTTGGATATATTTCCGCAAGATGCTGCACTAATCAATATAGGGGACAAAGTTTCCCTCACAAATGAAGCCGATCCTACCAATGTTATTTATTCTACCATCAGTTACATTGAACCTGTTGCAGGTCAAAATTATTCTGCAATTAAAGCTAGAGTGTATTTGAAGAATTCCCAAGACCTACAAATTAAAATAGGTACGCTGGTTTCTGCTAATATTACTTCATCGGAAATTAAGGGAATATGGTTGCCACGAAATGCAATTGTTAACTTAGGATATAATCAAATCGTATTTGTAAAATCAGAAAACCGTTTTGTTACCAAAGTAATACAAACGGGAGCTTTCACAGATTCATTGGTTCAAATAAAATCCGGATTAAAAGAAAATGAAATGGTTGCTGCCAATGCACAATTCATGGTAGACAGCGAAAGCTTTATTCAAACCGAAAATAATGTACAGAAGTAAAATAAATATCACAATCCAAGTCATGATGCTTTTTTTAGCATCTATTCTGTTGCTAATTTCATGCAAAAAAAATAATAATCATGCCGAGATGGCGGGATCAGATGAGTATTTCACATGCTCAATGGATCCGCAAGTGATAGAAAATAAAGCCGGCAACTGTCCAATTTGCCACATGAAACTGATTAAGGTAAAAAGGAATAATCTCAAAACGGGACAAATAAAACTAAGTTCCCAACAAATCAAATTGGGTAACATTACATATGACACACTTCGTGTTCATGAGTTGGCTAAAGAAATTACCCTTACAGGAAAAGTTACAGTGGACCAAAATCTTTCAGATGCTATCAGTGCAAGAGTCCAAGGAAGAATTGAAAAGTTAGCCGTAAGAAACATTGGAGAATACATTAGTAGAGGGCAGATGCTTTATGAAATCTACAGTGAAGATTTAAACTTAGCGCAAGAAGAATATTTGCTAGCACTACAAAAATCATTTTCAACTGGTGATTTTATCAAAAGCACTAAAAATAAGTTGCTGTTGTTTGGAATGAGCGAATTGCAAATCAATCAACTTACTACCTCCAGGCAAATTCTACAAACTATTCCGGTGTTTGCGATAACGGAGGGTTTTGTGACCGAAATATCTGTTAATGAAGGGAATTACGTCTCAGCAGGCGCTACTCTTTTCCGACTCGCTTCAATAAACGCACTTTGGGTAGAAGCCCAAGTCTATCTCCCCTATTTAACTTATATAAAAATTCGAACAGAAGCTACTTTTTCTATTCCTGCTGTAACTCAAGAATTGTTTTCGGGGAAAGTAGTTTTTATTGATCCACAAGTGCAAGCACCACAACGGTATGTTTTAGCAAGATTTCAGTTAACTAATTCATCAAGACAAATAAAGCCCGGAATGTTAGCTAATATAAGCTTACAAACAGAAAAGAAAAAATCTTATGCGCTTCCTATAGATGCAATTGTTCAGGATAGTAAAGGAGCAAATGTGTGGGTGAGAAACCCTGATGGAGTGTTTGAAAATAAAATGGTAACAGTAGGTATGCAGAACAGTAGCCAAATTGAAATAATTGATGGACTGAAAGAAGGTGATGTTGTTGTTGTGAAGGGTGCATACTTATTGAACAGTGAATATATTTTTAAAAAAGGAGCGAACCCTATGGAAGGCCATCAAGAAATGCCGGGAATGAAAATGTAAACTCTCTAAATAAATAGTATAAATGAAAAAAGCAATTCTTTTATTGGCATTAGGTAGTATAATAGTACTAGGCGCCTGCAATAGTTCATCAAACAAAAGTGAAAAAGGAACCTTGCCCGATTCCACAACAAATCAAGGTCAAAACACATCACAAAACTTCAACATTGACACAACGGTGTTGCAAAATGGAGAAGCATTCTACCAATGTGTGATGGACCTAGAAGTACTATCCGATAAACCGGGAGATTGCCCAAAGTGTGGAATGGAATTATCTGAAATGAAAAAACACTAATTCAAACAACAATGGTTGAACGTCTCATATCAATCTCATTGCGCAATCGCTTTGTTGTATTACTTATTGCTGCAGGCATGTTAGGTTGGGGACTTTACGAAGTGCAGCACAACCCCGTAGATGCAATACCTGACTTATCCGAAAATCAGGTAATTGTTTTTACTGAATGGATGGGGAGAAGCCCGCAGGTAATTGAGGACCAAATTACATATCCACTCGTTTCAAATTTGCAAGGCATTGCGAAACTTAAAAACATCCGAGGCTCATCAATGTTCGGAATGAGTTTCGTATATCTGGTGTTTGAGGATAATGTTGACATTTATTGGGCGAGAACAAGGGTAGCAGAGCGGCTAAATTTTGCACAGAAACTTTTACCAGAAGGAATTTCACCAACACTCGGCCCTGATGGAACTGGCGTTGGCCATATCTTTTGGTATTCCTTAGATGCCAAAGGATATGATCTTGGCGAACAACGTGCTTTGCAGGATTGGTATATCAAGTTTTCCTTACAAACAGTTCCCGGAGTAAGTGAAGTTGCCTCCTTCGGAGGTTTTCAAAAACAGTATCAAGTAATTATTGACCCTGTGAAACTGAACTTCTTTAATCTTTCAATGATGGACGTTTTGCAAGCGGTGAAATCAAACAACAATGATGTTGGAGGACGAAAATTTGAAATGAGCGATAAGTCATATATCGTCCGAGGTTTAGGTTACATTAAATCAATCGGTGAAATTGAAAATATTTCACTTAGCACTTCCAATAATGTTCCCATAAGAATTAAAGATGTAGGGTCGGTGCAGATGGGTGGCGACATCCGATACGGAATTTTTGACGAGAACGGAGAAGGCGAAAAAGTCGGTGGAATTGTAGTAATGCGATACGGAGAAAATGCTGATGAAGTTATAAAAAACGTAAAGGCTAAAATGGCTGAATTGCAAAAAGGTTTACCTGAAGGCGTGAAATTTAAAATTAATTATGACAGAAGTGGATTAATTGAAGAAGCTATTAGTTCAGTAAAGGGAACACTTGTTGAAGTGTTTATTAGTGTTACTATAGTCATTTTAATTTTTCTTTTCCATTGGCGAAGCGCAATTATAATTCTCATTCAAATTCCTGTTTCTGTTGCATCAAGTTTTATTCTCTTAAATCTTTTAGGGTTTTCTTCCAACATTATGTCACTTACAGGAATTGCATTAGCAATTGGTGTTATAGTGGATGATGGAATTGTAATGGTGGAAAATGCCTACAGGCACTTAAGTGAAGCACAAATGAAAGAATAAATCATATGCACGAAGTTTCATGCAAGAGAAAGAGTTGTTTCATATAGAAAAACCGATAATTATGAAGACAAAGTCCAAAAGTGTTCTCATAAAATCCACACCTGAAATTGTTTTTCGGCAGATGGATGATTTTTCAAAAACCGGTATGCACATGAGTGAAAGTTCTATGATGATGATGGGAAGCAAATTAAAGTTAGTCCAACTATCAAATAATTCAATTGGATTTGGAGCAAGATATCGCTGGTATGGAAAAATGGCTGGAATGCCTATCGACTTCACCGAAGAAGTTACAAAGTGGCAGCCTCCTCAACTTAAAGAATGGGAAACAATCGGTGATGCTAAAATTATTATAATGTCATGGTATCGAATGTGGTTTGAATTATCTCCACTTGAAAATTCAACTATCGCGAATCTTTCAATAAGCTACTTGCCACCAAAACAATGGTACTATAAAGTTCTTTCTTTCTTTTTTGCAAAAATCTATTGTAACTGGTGTTTGAAAAATATGCTAGAGGATACTAAAAAAAGCATTGATGGAAGAATTCTATAAACAATTTGATCATCGTAGCTAAAGGGGTTAATTTAAGCATAGATTTATACCTCATTAGCACAGTAAATTAACTCGTATATTCAAAAGTAAAATACTTATATGGAACATCAACATCAAGGACATAATAACGTGGAACATTCGAATCATGCAAATCCACCGATGGGAATGATGAATCATGACCATCACAAAATGATGATCAAGGATTTTAAACGTAGGTTTTATGTAACGCTACTCCTGACTATTCCGGTTATGTTGCTTTCGCCTATGATCCAAAAATGGTTCGATTTTGATTTTTCTTTTTCAGGTTCAATCTATGTTCTCTTCTCTTTATCCTCTGTGGTTTTTGTATATGGAGGATTTCCTTTCCTGAAAGGTCTTGTTGATGAGTTCAAGCAAAGAACTTTTGGAATGATGACCTTGATTGCGATTGCTATAACTGTCGCGTATGCTTATAGTGTTGCTACTGTATTTGGTTTACAAGGGATGGATTTCTTTTGGGAACTATGTACACTTATTCTTATTATGTTACTTGGACATTGGATAGAAATGAAATCTATTGCCGGGGCCTCAAGAGAATTGGAACTGCTGGTACAATTACTACCGTCAAGCGCACATTTAATTAAGGGTGATATAACCCATGAAGTTAAAGTTGATTCGTTAAATATCGGCGACCTAATTCTAATCAAACCCGGAGAAAAGATTGGAGCCGATGGAATTATTTCAGATGGTGAAAGCTATATAAACGAATCAATGCTTACAGGTGAATCGGTACCCGTGAAAAAGCAAAAGGGACAAAAAGTGATTGCAGGTTCTATCAATGGAAATGGTTCCTTAAAAATTTCTGTCACTCATCCTTCAAAAGACTCTTACCTTGCAAGTGTAATTAAATTAGTAAATGATGCTCAGAAGACAAAATCAAAAACACAATTACTTGCCGACAAAGCGGCAAGAATTTTAACCATTGTAGCTTTGGTTGCTGGAATATCTACATTCTTCTATTGGTGGTCAGTTGCGAATGAGTCATTGGCATTTGCAATGGAAAGAATGGTTACAGTGATAGTAATTTGTTGTCCTCATGCATTAGGCTTAGCTGTGCCATTAGTAGTTGCAAAATCTACCTCCTTGTCTGCAAAGCATGGTTTGTTGATCAAAAACAGAACAGCATTTGAAAACTCCAGAAAAGTTACCACAGTAATTTTTGATAAAACGGGGACACTTACTTATGGAAATTTCAATGTGATCCGGTATGGTTCATTTGATTCCTCTGTCAATGATGAGTTAATACTTCAAATGGCTTTTTCACTTGAACAAAATTCTGAACATCCTATTGCCACAGGGATAGTTAAAAAGGCAAATGAAAGAAAATTGAACCCACTTCCTGTTTCTGAATTTAAAGCTATTACAGGGCAAGGTATCACTGGAATTATAAACAACTCAAAAGTTCTAGTTTCCAGTCCGGCATTTATTCAGAAAAATTATCCTGAAATGTTACTGAAAGACGCTCAACCTAATGAAACGGTTATTTATGTATTAGTAAGTGATAAAGTAAGTGGGTTTATATCCCTTGCCGATGAAATCCGTCCGGAATCAGGTAAAGCAATTGAAAGATTACATGATGCCAATATTAAATCGATCCTTTTAACAGGTGATAATAATAAAGTCGCTGAAAGTGTCAGCCGGCAATTAAAAATGGATGGTTATTTTGCAGAGGTTTTACCTCACCAAAAACTTGATAAGATAAAAGAACTGCAACAAAAAGGTGAATTCATTGCAATGGCAGGAGATGGAGTTAATGATGCCCCGGCTTTAGCGCAAGCCGACGTTGGAATTGCGGTAGGTAGTGGAAGCGATATTGCAGCGGAGACAGCAGGAATCGTTTTAGTGAACAGCAATCCGGAAGACATAGTAAACCTTATTCTTTTTGGAAAAGCTACTTACAGGAAGATGGTTCAAAATTTGATCTGGGCTACAGGGTATAATGTAGTTGCTATTCCATTGGCAGCAGGGATGTTTGGAATAATGCTCAATCCGGCAGCAGGTGCAGTTTTGATGAGTTTGAGTACTATTATTGTAGCTTTTAATGCTAGGTTTTTGAAAATTTCATAGTTTAATTATCCATATAGTGTTGAAAAATAATTCTATTTTAAAAACACTTATTGATTATTTTAGAGCATGAAATTGACTGTCCCGCCACCAAATATTAATATAACTTCTGCAAGTTTGTTAATCAAGATGCAAAATGACCCATTTGTTGCAAAATTTTTAGAAAAAGAGAATAATTCTGTCCTTGATATTGGGTGTGGACTTCCTGATCAACTTTGGGACTTATATCATGATGTTGGAATCAGAAACTTATCGGGAATTGACAGGGAAACTGAAAACCAAATCATAGAGCATTCCCTTGAGGTGAAATGGAAAACCATTATACCCGACGAAAAAAAGGAATCACTGAAAACCATATTCGATTTATATAAGCATTATACAGTTGTTGCAGATCCTTCTACTTTTGAATTGCGACCACCAATTTTAGCGCTAGAAGAATACAATGAGAGATTTAATATTCAATTTGAAAGTGAGTGGCTTTATGAAACTCAATTTCACCCTGAGTCATTTGATTATCTTGTTCTCAGTAATGCAATACATCTAAATGTAGACTTGAATGGAAATCAAAGTACTCAACAGTACCGTACTAAAAATTTCTTTAATATGGCGGTTAATACACTCAAAAAAGGAGGCTTAATTTTTATACGCGTTCCTCACCAGAATGCTACAAATACAGACCCTCTCAAGCATATAAGATTCAATGAAGATAATTTCTTTGAATTCATTGGAGATAAATTCAAAGAGATTCACTTTGAAGTTGAATCGGATAAAATAAAAAACATTGAAAAAAATTCTCTTCTGTTTTTAGGCGTGAAGAAATAGCACTTGTCAAAAGCCAATTTTCTATGTAAATTGAAGTCCTGTAAATAAAATGGCTAGGTCATTCAAGAATATATCTAGATTTTAAACTTAAAAAATAATTTAGCATATTAATTCAATACAAAAGTAACATGGAATCAAGAAAAGAACATTGGGAAAAAGTGTATTCAACCAAGCAACCTTATGAAGTTAGTTGGACACAGGAAATTCCTAAAATGTCATTAGATTTTTTTCATAGCTTTAATTTGCCGAAGACTTCAAATATAATTGATATAGGAGGGGGTGATAGTAATCTTGTTGACTATTTACTAAATGAAGGCTATGAAAATATTTCTGTTCTCGATATATCTGAAACGGCAATTAACAAAGCTAAGCAACGACTTGGAGAAAAAGCCGTAAAAGTAAACTGGATCGTAAGTGATGTTACGGAATTTAAACCCACGTCGAATTACGATTGTTGGCATGATAGAGCAACTTTTCATTTCCTTACAAGTTCTGAGGATATGAATACTTATCTTGAAACTGCACGTCGAGCAGTTAATGGATTTATGGTTATAGGAACTTTTTCAGATAAGGGCCCTAAAAAATGCAGTATGCTCGATGTACACCAATATACCGAAGAAGAACTTCAACAGCAGTTAAGTGATGGTTTTTCTAAACTGAAATGTGTGACCGAAGATCACAAGACACCATTCAACACCATTCAGAATTTTTTGTTTTGTAGTTTTAAGCGGCTTATAAATTGAACTTTATAGAAATCAGACTAATTCCTATCCTTTGTTAAAATCAGACCAAAACTTGCTTTAAAGCCCAAAATCTCTTCAAATCCTCATAAAAAAGGTTCGAACTCAGTCCCGTAAGGAGTACCAATCACAGATTTGAGTGTATAGTGCGAGTGTGAACCTCCGATTTTTTCCAATAACTATCGAGCTTCACACTCGCACTCAAACTCAGACTGAATTTTCCAATACGTTTCTTAGATTCACCAAATTGTAGCTCGACCTTTGAACGCTCTTCTGTACTAATCGCAGATGTGATTGTTTAGTGTGAGTGTGATAAATCAATTCTTTCTTAGAACTTTCAAGCTCTGCATTCGAATAGAATTTATTGTTAGTCTAATCAGTGATCACTTTCTCAGCAATCATTTGAATTAGGAATCCTAATTTAGTTTCATAAATTTGATTTTCTTTAGAAAAAATGAAAGGTCGATTTTAGTGTCGTTGATGTTTGTTATTATATTCTGTCATTCTTTAAAAACTAATATTAAGAATATTTGGTTTTATGGCTGCAAAAATTCCTCCTACAAAAGTAAAACCTGGTAAGGGTTCTCCCTATTTATCCATTGCTCTTCAAATGGACGCTTTATTCTCTGCGAAGCCCATTGAAATTACACCGCCGAAAGCAGAATTCAGTAAGTTGCCATATTATGATTTTCGCCCAGGAAAAACAGGAGTAGAAAAAATTATTGTAAACGAAACCAATCCATATACGTATTTCTCCGCTCAACCTGCTCCGTTCGAAACTCGTTTTCTGGAACCCGGGCTCCATCTGCATTGGAAATTTCCTGTCGAATTATCTCATGGTATTTTGCACCCTCCGGGAACAGAAGGCGCCGGAGCATTTAAGCATCGCGCATTATTTCCTCACCTTCCCGATTGTTGGATAGTAAGGAGAATAACACATAGAAATCCACTAATTGGTCCTGTTGTGGAAAAATCATGGATGATTGAAAGTACTTTCCTTCGCAAGTCAGTACCTGATTTCGAAAGAGAAAGAATTACAACTGTACCATTTGCTATTGACACTTCAAAGAATGAGCTTCAGCCTTTCAGATATATGGGAAGGCAATTTGAAATCGATTCAATAACAGGAAAGCCTATTGATTCTAATATTCAAATTGGTACAGGCGAGTATTACAAGCATCTTACAATTGAATGTTTTGGCGAACCCACTTTTGCAGCTTTTTATCCAAATTGCAAAAGCGTTTTCGGATTCTTCGATCCTGAAATTAAAAATTTAAACGACTTTTATCGGTACGAGCTAATTGGTTGGTATAAAGAAGAAGTTAAATCAGATGAAGCAAGGAAAGCAATCATAGATTTTTCAAATGACAGGCTTGATGATAAAGATAAAATCGTTGAGCCTTCTGTAGGAATTCTTTTCCGATCAGAGATTAGTTCGAGCCGTTTCAGTGCAGATGAAATTACTAATGCAACAACTGGTACAATTGCATTGGGCTGGACTGGTACGCAGGCACTATCTGCTTATCTGGGAAAAAAAATTGGAACTACTCCGGAGGAAGCCACAAAAATTGAAGAGCAATTAGAAGCGATACAACTCATTGGTAAAGTAAAAGGTAAAAAACTTGACACTGGTCCTCTTTTGCAAGAAGCTTTTCATGAAAAAGGTTTCAAACCGGAATCCGGAGGAGAACTGTATATGGTTGTTTCGAGCGATGTCGAACCTGTACCTTCTCCAGGAAAAAGCGCAACTCCGATCAAACCGTCTGCTCCTATGGAAATTACTCTTCCGGATGCTTTTTCACATCATTTGAATAAAGTAAATCAGTTTATGCAAGATCTCCATGTCGAAAGCGCTTGTCTCCACGATCTGGAAAGTCAATTGTTCGCTGACTGGCACAAGTATCTTGTTTCCTGTCATCCTTTGCCAAATAATCTTTTCGCAATTCCTTCCAATAATGGTATTCCCGGAAAATTAGAAGCCACCAAAGAAGGTGCAATACTTTCTGACAACCTGAATGGCCTTACTTCACGAAAGGAAAATGAAATATGGGTCGACGACCTTGCGGAAGATACGATCACTATGCCTCAACCCGGTGCTGTTTCCGATTTCTTAAGTAAAAATTCTTTCCGTCAAATTGAAATAAAGAAAAAAATAATAAAGGAACTTGCTTTAAAAGGAGCGGCTGATAAAAAAGAATTGGATGAGCTTATTGAAAATTACAACCATTCATCAACGAAATGGAAATCTAATAGTGATGCAAAAATTTTATTGGAGTTAAAGCTTTCTGATCCCACGAGCCTTGAATACAAAACAGGAACAGCAGATTCTTCAATGGGAAATATCGCTTGGGCCCGGTTTGATGGAGTGAAAGGATATTCTCCAAGTTTGTCTTCCTTTTCTCCGAAAAAATATTCCGGTTTTTCCTGCATGATCCATATTGATCAAAATCAAAATGATGCTGAAAATATTTTATTCAGCCTGGATAAAAATCCGAAGGCAACTATTTCTCCTATGGGAGTCACTTCTTTCTGGAAAAACATTTATGTTGATGGCGAATTGCTCGATCCGTTTCAGGATTTTCACTGGAAGGATCTTCCAAAGGAGAGATGGTTTCATCTTTATGTAACAAGTTTTCTTCCTATTGATTCAACACTGAAAATTGAATTCTTCTCCGGACTAAAAGGGAATATGGCTTCATTAAGATTTTGGGACAAAGCCTTGTCTGAGACAGATATTTTTTGTGATAGGAACATGATTGGTTTGAAAAAACTAGAATTAAAAAAAGGTCCCGCTCCCCGGTATTGGATACCAAATGAACCTGTAGTTTTAATTTCCGGAGATGTTGCAAGTTCTGTTTCGAAAAATGAATTGAGGATTGACAATAATTATATTTCAAATTCTATTCAAAACATTAATGTAACAGCTCCGGCGCTAAGTCCTAGTCCTGCTGAATTTATTGAAGTTTTGAATTTGCCAATACTGAACCAGAAAACAAATACACATTATGGAAAGATCAATTGCTGGAATCCTGTGATCCTTGAATGGGAAGTACAGAATAATTCAATGAAGCTTACATCTCAGGATGAAAATTTCAACATTGATTTGATCACTTCGAATTATCATCTGCCGGAAGATGGTCCTGAATTCGATTTGAAGCGTACAACTACTGATCGTTTCTTCAGTGATATTATTTCAGGGTCTACGATCCTTTCGTCTCATGCTTCTCAAGGAGTCATAAAATCTTTGGAGAAACTTGATTGTGGAGATGATAAAGAATTGGCAGCACTGATTGATAAGGTAGAAGACCAACTTATTGATACCAGATTCTTATCACAAGCACTTGATGGCTTTCATGATTCAATGCTGATGAGGAATCGTTCTATGCAATTGGATATTTCTGATCCGCTTGCAGTTTCTTCTAATATTCCTTTCATTCAAAAAGTAAAGGAAAATGTTGGCAGGATGGCTTTCCGTTCTCCAATTCACGATGCCGCATTCCTTCCAATTCTTACAGGTACAGTAAGCATTAATCGATTGAGAGTAGTTGATTCTTTTGGTAGATTCGTTGATATAAATCCCGATTCAAATCAAACTGCTTATTCAAGATCAATGTTGATCGAAGAAAAGTCAGCACTCATATCGGCACGATTTACCCAACCTACTCGGATGAATTTTCGGTGGATGTCGGCCAACCATCAGGAAATGGAAATGAATAGTCATCCATCAACCAGTCCGCTGTGTGGATGGATCATTCCTAACATCCTCGATAGGTCAATTGATGTTTACGATGCTTCCGGCTATATACTGGGAATCGTTGATCTGACTGTAAATATCTCAATTAATCCCGTTAACCCCGAAGCAACTCTTCTTGCGGAACTTGAAAAAAGATGGAAACCTGCTCCCGGAAATAACTTTCCTGTTTCATTACAACAAATTTCAAACATACATCTGAAAGAAGTTGTTCTTTTTACTTGTCGGATGCAACCGGATTTTCTGGAATTACTTGAAAAGACACAGGAGACGATAGACCCTGAAAATTTCGCCCAGCATACTGACCTTGCTATGCTTATGGGCAAGCCTTTAGCCATCGTAAGAGCCTCGCTTGATTTTCAACTCAAAGGTAATCCGGCGATCAATCAGGATTGGCCTTCATTCATCAATTCCATTAATTATAAATCAGACCGCACAAGTTTTGGATTTGAAAATGTAAAAGTCCCTGTACGACTGGGAGAATCAGGTCGACTCAACGATGGTATTTATGGTTATTGGATCGATGGGGAAACAGAAAGAAATTATCATTCGATTCTTAGCGTTAAGAAAGGAACAACTATCCCACAAGGTATTAAATTTTATGACTCGCTTGACCCTACAATTACAATTTCCGCAACATCTAAGCCCGTGTATGTAACGATGCTAATGGATCCCCGTGGAAAGGCACATGCCGCTTGTGGTGTAGTGCCGGTAAAAGCCATCAGTATACCTGACGATCAGTTTAAGCCTGCGCTTGGAAGAATGAGTGTTCCATTTTTTATAAGACCGCTTCTCACACCTGGTGGCGAAACTGCAATTCCACTTCGGAATGAACCGGGCTATTCGTGGTCATGGTTAGTAAAGGAAAAAAACCAATGGAAAGAAATATCTACTACGGGAGTTGTACATAAATCAGTTTTTGTAGAAGCATTTAAAGCAGGTGCTGAGATATGGAATGAACTGATTAAACTGAACTGGATCGGCGACTTGGGTAGTAACACAGCGGTAATTCTACCGCGGAGTCAACGCACTAGCGAAATTCCTTCCATGAACATTCTCTCTCAGAAAAATAAGATCGAACTTATACTAGACAAAGGTTTTATTACCCCGGTAAATTCCCGTTTCGTTTCATCTTCTGCAACAACAGCAATGGAAGGGTGGCTAAAACTGAATCCTACTAATATTGATTAGTCTATAAAAAAAACATTAAAGAAATAAAATTATGACGCACTTAAGAAAATTACCTGTCCCTCTTCATCTAGGATTTGATTCCTCTTCAATAGTGAATGATGGTAAAACGGATAACGCTCTGACTCTTCGCCTTTCGAATCTCAGCGATGAGTATAAACTTGATTTTACAAATGCGCTAATCGAATGGAATTTTCTTCATGGGGTTCATAATAGGGATTATCTGCTGGGAACACTTAATCAGGTTGATGCAATAATAGCTTCCGCATCTATTGAAACCATTACACAAGTAGCAGGAGTTGACAATGTCGCTTTGGATACAACTTCTTTTCTTGTTACGCAATTAAATAAGTCAAGACCGGAGGTTAGCTGGGAACTAAAGCCGGCATTAAAAAAAAATCCGGCACTTCTACCTTGGAATAAAGAGAATGCAAGTATACTTCTTAAGTTCAGCGGCATCAAATCAAATTATTATCCAGGTACAACTTATTTATTTGTGACTATCTCAGGTGTGATTGGTGTCAACGTTAATGATAATTCTGAAGTACATTTCGGTAATACCAAATACAAACTGGCTATTGAAAAACTTCCATGGACAGTAAAGGGAAGTAAAATAGGAATAGGCACTCAGGATCCTGCTGAGAATCTCCATGTAGTCACTCCACAGTTTATAACTTTTGAAAACAATACAGGTGGAGAAGTGAGTCATAAATTAGTTTGCAAAGGAATCAATGCGTATGTTTCACATGGTGGTTGGGGAATGGGAGATAGTAAATTAGGATTAGGTGGACAACATCATACAAATGCAGATTTAGTAATCGACACAAAATCAGGGAATGTTGGTATTTCAAAAGCGAATCCATCGCAGAAACTTGATGTGAACGGAAATATGAATTGTTCCGGTTATCTGCAATTTCCGAATGCAGATGCAGGAAAACGTTTAGTCTTGTGGGAAGGACTAAACAATTCCTACAGTGGAATTGGGAAAGATCCAAATTCAACTACATTTTCGATCTGCGGCGCTTCTGATTATTTTTTGTTTGTCGGATACAATACTCTTGGACAACAGGTGGAGATGATGCGAATTGTCTACAATGGAGGAAGTACTCATGTTGGTATAAACAGGAATAACCCTCAGGCACCATTGCATGTACAGGGTTATGGTACACGAATCACTCATTCGGCATTAATAATGAGTAGTGATAGTGTTGCAGCCGGACCAAACTGGACGGTTGGAAATTGGAATAGCGGTGTATGTGCAATTTTTGAAGGAGACGTTGTTTCGTACCATAAATTCGTTTGTACACTTGGCCCGGCTACCTTTTCAGATCAACGTTTTAAAAATGTGATTGGGCAAAGCGATAGTAAAGCTGATCTTGAGGTTTTGAAAAAAGTTCAAGTGACAGACTTTAGATATATTGATCAAATCACTCTCGGAAACGATGTTATTAAAAAAGTGATTGCTCAGCAGCTGGAAGAAATAATTCCTTCTGCTGTCAGAAAAATAACTTCATACATTCCTGATATTTATACAAAAGCTAAAGCAATTCCATCCGGAAATGGTTCTGTAATCATCACACTGGAAAAGCCTCATAACCTTTTGAAAGGTGATAAAGTGAAATGGTATCATCTCAACAATACTTCGGCTTACAATTCAGTTTCAGAAATACATTCAGAATTTTGTTTTGAACTTGACATAGCTGATGACATTAAAGACCTTTTTATTTATGGTAAAGAAGTGAATGATTTCCGTACGGTCGATTACGATACAATCACTATGTTAAATGTTTCGGCTACTCAGGAGTTGAGTCGTAAAACAGATTCCCTCGAAACAGAAGTTGCTGAACTTAAAACAGAAAATGCCAAGTTGAAGAATGTAATGTTAAAATTAGAAGAGGAAATGAAGCATATCACGAGCTATCTAAGAGAGCAAGTAAGAAATTATTAATCTGCTTTTGATAAAACATAGCTTAAATGGAACTAGAAGAAAATATAAGTTTAAGAGTGATTCTTAAGTCAAAGATTCCGGGAAATAATTTTGAACCAGATGGTCAACCATTGGCTGATGCGGATGTATTGAGGGAGTCTTTTGCCGATCCCCAAAATATTAAAGATTGTTCAGAATATTTCAAAACTATTGAGTTATGTAAAGATGAAGAAGGCAAGTCTGTTAACTTTAACATTGGGGGATTTGATAATTTTGGTTTTACATTAGATATCCCATTTTGTAATGTGCATGACTATATACTTCTTGAAGGCGTTTTCAGTGGCATATTTGTACTTAATGCAGCTAAAGATAAGTTATTATGGAAACTAAATATTCCAGATCCGGGTCAGATATGGATTAGTCCTAGTCACCTGAAGAGCCCATTTGATACTCTAATTCACAAAATTTATATTATAACAGAATCCATCAACTGGCTTGAAGAACCGACAACTACTCTAAATCCTGAAATTGAATTAAATGAAGATGGTCGAGTCTTTTTACCTAAACTATTAAAAAGTGAAATTTCGCTCGAAGATTATTTTATGTTATATCCTGCTCAGAATAGCATTCACTTTTGGCAAATTCCATTTTTCCTTGGTGCAAAACCCAATAATACAGCCGGGGATTTTTTAACAGTTTTTCCGAAACCAAGTCAGTACAAAAATCTCTACAGATTTCAGGAAATGTTCAGCTACTTAAATGATGCTAACCAGGATACTGAATTGAAAAGTAATTGGCAAATTCGCATTTGTGATACTGATGTTAGAAATAATCATCCGTTCTTTAAGAAAATACTATGTCCTGAATTTGAAATTACAAAGGTTGGAGAATTCAAGGAAGATATTGAAAATGGTATTGAATCTTATAAGAAGTATATACTAAATCAAATTGTTGAAATCAAACGATTACTTGATAAATTTCTTCCAAAGACTAACTCGGATGGTGAAAAGGACTTTAATAAACCTGACCTTCTTTTTCTTCAAGAGCTCTTAGACAAAATTAATGAACAAGTATCAAAATTCACAAAATTTCTTACGGTTTTTGACCCACAGCCAAACAGAATTATAAATCCTGTGGTTCATCGAGCAGCCGATTTCCTTGTTCCTAAAAATCCTACTGTCAGTTCCGATTTTGAAAAAATTGATTCAATAGTCCAAAACATTGTAAAGGTTTATGAAATATGGAGTGCGAAGCTTAAAAACATCTCAATTGACCAATTTGCTTCTTTTAGTAGTCATGGAACCGAATGTTTTGCATGCAGTCTAATCTTTTTTCCTTTTTCTGAATTAACTGATAATATTGTTTCAGTAGTAGCAAAATTTCCAGAGTATGAAAATAATTTTAATAATTTGAAATACAGTTTTGGAGGATTTAATAGTTTAGTTTCTAATGAGAATTTTACCAAAAGTTATGATCTTGATTTCTTTGACATACAACCTTATATCTACAGCCTTTCAATTTGTGCTTCCGAAAGCTTAAGTATTAATAATAAAGTGACAATTATTTCCAATTGGAAAAATGTGATCCAGTTAAGGTCGCTGCATGAGGGAATATTGATGACTCAAAAAAATTCTCTTTTCTGTTTATGCTCTGGCAATGAAAACAATTTGTTGTATCATAATTTGATTAACGAAGAAAACACTATTCAAGTCGGAGGAGTTTATTTTGACCATAAACAGAATCCGGTATTCTCTCAGGGATCAGTCGGCCATAAAAATGAAGTTATTGCAATTGGGAAAGAAAATTTTGAAATATTTTCGGTAGATATCTGTGGTATCAGTTGTGGAAATGGCCTCTCCTATTATTGTTTTATCCCTTCATATGATATTAAAGAAGACTTAATTGATTGGGACGAAAAAAATGGTGATGAATTAATAAAAAAATCCATGTGGTTATATTCCGGTAAAATGGGAACAAGCATTGCAACTCCACAAATAGCTTCCATTTGTGCCTTAATTTTTGAGGTTTGGCCTCAATGTGAAATAAAATTTGTTAAGTTGATTCTGCATGCATCAGGCAAGGAAATAAAAAGTGGAACATCTGCAAATGGTGTTGATATTAGCAAAATGGAAGTTAAATTCAAAGACGAATCAATAGTTCCTGACAATTTAAAAAAGATTCCACCCCGTCTTGCTCAAATAGATAAAGCCCTTGAGCTAACTGAATTTTGCAAAAATGAAATGGCGAAAAGTGGAAACACTCGTTCTATAAAAGAAATTGTTTCTGCCTGGCTTAATCCGACCAAATAAATGATTCAACTTAAAACATATTTAAACCCTTCGGGCAGTTTAAAGTTATCTGCTGAAATCCCTTTAGGCGGACTTTCTTCAATCCTTGACACCCTGGGAGAAGGTCCAATAATTACTATTGACAATTATTCAGAATCATCAATTCCAGGAAGCACATTATTGATGGCAACAGGAAATGTTGATATCTGGAAGGAAAAAACTGCAAGTCCCAAAAGCAAAATTCTTTTTACTTACGATCCTGATAAGGGAGATATTTATTCCTTCGAAATCGTTAGATCTGGTCATGTCGATTACAATAAAATTTCTATTCTAGTTCCCGGAATTGGTTTTTCGAATTTCCTTGACCACTTAATCGTGGAGATCCCAAAACACGGTACTTCCAACGGGCAACTTAATCATGAAGTATCTGTAATTTTTCATCTTTCAAAAACGATTTCTTTTCCCGTTTCAATGAAGGTGAATTCTGATAGTTATAAAATAAAAGCCGGTTCAGAAAATGGAGCTCTTCCAGACTTGTCAGATTTCATAAGCCTGCTCGGAAATCAAACACCACCATACAAATGGGCCCCGAAGGCACTACAACCAATTCTTACAAACCTTAGCAATATACAGGTTAAAGAAGTACGGCTTCGTTTACAGAAGAAACCAACTACCACAGAACTAACTTTCTTTTCCATTAAGTTTCTACTGAACAAAACATGGACAATCATTCCCACCAAAGATTTTTTATCGGTAGGCAATTTATGGACTCAATTTGACATTGAGTATCCTCTCGACAATACATATCGGTTTCCCCGAGTTAAACTCGGAGGAGAAATTTCGCTTGCCGGCGGAACAATTCAACTTCAAGCCCGTTGGCCTGATCTTGCTATTGCAGGTGCATTAAAAAAAGGTGAAAAAATAAATCTCGATGAGCTTCTAACTAAAGTTGGACTACCTCTGCTTGGAACTTATGCAGGAAAAACTGATTTGCAGATTTCACGTCTCACTTTTTCTGCTAAACCGGAAATCAGTACACCTTCCTACAGTTTCTCTGCATCGTTAGATACTGCTATCGAATGGATCTGGAAAGAAAAACAACTATTTTTACTCGAGCAGATTTCTCTTGATATTGATTATGTGGGTACAGTTAGCGGTTCTGTAGGTGCATTGCTGAAAATTGCTGGACTTGAGTTGTATACCACAGCCAGTCATGATATAAACGGTTGGAATTTTTCAGTTCACTCAACACAGGAATTTAGTCTTCGCACGTTCGCAGAAAATTTCTTCAACTCATCCGGTAAAATACCTGCTAACTTTAATATCACAGCACTTTCCGGTGCATTCAATTTCGGTAAAAAAGATTTTTCATTTGAAGCAGATGTCGAAGACAAAGGCGCTGCCGGTTGGAATGTACATGACGAAACACGCAAACTCTTTTTAAGACAACTTGGTTTTAAAGTAAGCAGACATGAGGGAGAAATGCAGGGAGAATTGTCGGGGAAGTTTACCTGGGATACATTCGAGTTCTTAGCTTCTGCAAGGTATAATGACGGTTGGTTTTTTGAGGCTGAATTGGCAAATACAGCTCCATTATCAAACATCATTACAACCATTTTAAATTCAAAGTCACCTCTGACTTTACCTTCCTTTTTTACAACAACACAAATTGGTGATGTCAAACTCTCCTTCAACAGTCATACAGGGGATAAACATTTACAGGGAACATGCAAACTTCAGGTAGGGGCACTTAACTGTGATCTTATACTTAAGATTGATCTTTCTAAAGAAAATGGAGTTGATAAAGTAGATTTCTCGGGGCACCTTGAAGTAAAATCCGGTTTGCAGAAACTTGTTTTCGATGTACTATTTGATAGAGATCATTCGGACTCAGTACTTGTTGCAACCTATCATGATGAGGCCGGAAAAGGACTTACATTAAAAACATTAATGCAAGCTTTTGATCCCTCGATTACAAACGCTCCTTCAATCAATGTGAAAGATATTTATGTAGTCTATTCACAAAGCAAAGGATTTATTTTACATGCCGACATCGATGCCGGACTTGATCTTTCGGAGCTGCCATTAGTCGGTAAAACATTCCCGGCAGACAGTTCACTTTCTCTGACGTTAAAAGCATTGTATGCTTCTGCTGATTTCGATGATGTAGTTGTCAAAAAAATAAATTCACTCTTACCGCAAGGTCACGACCCTTTGCCGGTTCCCGATACCGGAAAAAAATTATCCAAAGGAACACAAATCATTTCCCGGCTTCAGGTTGCTGATAATTTATTTTCACTTCCATTTGCACTGAGCGAAGGCGATGTTACAACAGGCCAGAGTAAAACTCCTGTTCCGCGTGATCCTGATCTATCACTTGACAATCCGATCGATTCAACGGCAATTGCGAAGGATATCAAATGGATTCCAATCAATAAAACATTAGGTATTATATTCCTGAAACGCATTGGTGCAGCTTATGATAAAAGCTCAGGAAGTTTTTTCCTGTTTCCCGACGCAAGCCTCGACGTTGGCGGACTTTCTTTATCGCTCGATGGACTCGGCGTAAAAACAAGTCTCTCTCCGTGGCAAATGAATTTTTATCTCGATGGACTGAGTCTCGATTTTAGTAACGGTCCTGTGGAAATCGGCGCTGCCTTTCTTCGACAGAAACAAACTATCGCCGGTAAAACTTACGATGTTTACAATGGAGTTGCGCAGATAAAAACAAAAGCACTTGCAATAGCAGCAATGGGCTCCTATATGAAGGATGAGAATGGTGCCAATTCACTTTTTATTTATGCATATCTCGATAAAGCATTAGGTGGCCCGAGTTTCTTTTTTGTGGAAGGACTGGCCGCCGCCTTTGGTTACAACCGAAAGATGATCATGCCTGACATTTCTGCGGTTGGCGAATTTCCATTGGTAAAACAAGTAATGGGTGGCAAAAAACCATCATCAGGAGGAGCTGCATTACAACTGCAGGAAGAGTTGAATAACCTTTCTGCTTTCATCACACCTGATGTCGGAGAAATGTTTTTGGGAGTTGGTGTAAAATTCAATTCATTTAAACTGATCGATTCTTTTGTACTGCTTGTTGTTCAATTTGGCAACCATGTTGAAATTGATGTTGTAGGCCAATCCAAAGTATTAATTCCTCCCGGAATCGAAGACGAAAACCAAACACTTGCATCAATGCGGGTTAATCTCACTGCAACTTTTCTTCCTGAAGAAGGTTTTCTCGGAGTTCGTGCGCAAATTGATGATTCGTCTTATATCATTTCTAAAAACTGCAAACTCTCCGGTGGAGCTGCATTTTATTCATGGTTCAAAGGAGAAAGAGCAGGCGATTTCGTTTTCACAATGGGTGGGTATCATCCTTCTTTCAATGTGCCTGATCATTACCCACAAGTTCCTCGTCTGGAACTGAAATGGCAAATCAATTCTGATATGTCTGTGAAAGGCAATATGTATTTCGCGCTTTGTCCCCACTCACTTATGGCCGGAGGACATCTTGAAGTACTATATAACCATGGCAAATTAAAAGCCTGGTATAATATCGGAGCAGATTTCCTGATACAATGGCAGCCTTATCACTATGAAGCATCAATGTATTTTGATATCGGAATTAAATATTCCTTTCTTTCTCTTGACCTTGCAGTCAATATGGACTTATGGGGACCTGAGTTTGCAGGTAAAGCAAAAATTAATGTTCATATAGCATCAGTAGAAGTTACTTTCGGCGATCAGAATAGAACTCCGCCACTACTTGATGCTGCGAAGTTCATGGAAAAATGTGTTCCGGATCCAAAGTCATTTTGCGCAATTACACTTTTATCCGGGCAACATGGTAGTAGTGCAAAAGGTAAACCGATTGTAAATTCTAAAGACCTCAAGATTATGGTTGAATCAGTCGTACCATTGGACACGATCAAAGTAAATAATAATGTTATCGGAACATTAGGGTCAAATATCATTATTCATCCAAACCCAAATTTGGTGCTTGAATCATCAATAAGTCTTGATCTAAGTTCCAGCTTCAACTTAAGTTCTCTGAATATTGTTTCTACCGATAAAAATTTTCCATCAGCTTTGTGGAGAGCACATCCGGATGATGAGGGCCTTAGTAAATTGCTCAGCGGCGCAGTATTTACTGTTAAGCAGGATATTGGAAATAACAGAAGATCTTTTCTAATGACTCCAAGAACTGAGTCTACATCATACTCGTGGACTTCCGAATTGGATGACAAAATTAGAGTCGTGGCAACAGAGGCGGAAGTAAAAAATTTATTTTTCAATTAAAAGTATAAATAAAATTACCATATGGCAGATCTGATTCTTTACACCGACCATCAGCCTTCTCTTCAGGAAGGTGATTATAAGATAACAGCAACTCCTTCTTTTTCGCTTGACTCTAAACAACAATATGCCTCTACAAATCCGATTCCAATTTTAGAATTTACCGTAGCAGCAGAAAAAGATTCTCTTAATCTTCAATCGGTGCACTCTGTATTTCCACCTGCCGGAGGATTTGGCTCTTACGATGAGGTGTTACCTCATATTGTTCTTCAACGCAGCACACTCCCCTGGGAAGTTGAAATCGTATCGGGTAATCCAAGCATACCTTGGCTTGCGCTTTTGCTCATACCTGAAAATGATAATAGTTATACAATTACAACAAAATCAAATGGTGATGTCCCATATACTGAAATAAGTGTTAATTCATATTCTGATTTCGAAAGTAAATTTCCCGCTTCTTTTGATCAAGTTAGTCAGCTTACACATGTTCGGGGAGAAGGAGGATCTGAACTTGCAGTAATAATTGGCAAACGACATCCGCTGGCCGGAGTAAAAAATACTGTTCATCTTGTTTCTCTTGAAAATGTAAAGAAATTTCCACTGTCTTCCAACCCTGTTACCTTTAAGTCTATTTATAGCTGGTCTTTTTTCTGCAATGAACATTTTCGGATTTCTGCTGAAGTATTAGAAGAGTATTTGGTTGAACTGAATTCAATTGATCCTGCAGTAAAGTTAGGAGATGTGCTTCTTCCATTCGCAGATCAGGAATTTTTCAGCTGGGAAGAATTGAAAAAAACGGTTTTAGATCCTTTGATTAGCAAATTTCCCGGCGTAAATTATGGTAACCCTGCGTTAAAGGATAAAATTATCGAACATTTTGAAATAAGTCACCTTTATTCGATTCTTAAGCATTTAAACAAAAAACCAACCACACTGTTTTATGAAACTACGGATCAGGAAACTCATGAAAAATCCGGATTTATAAAACTGGATTATTCAAATACTGCGGGGGTCGTCAAACAATCTTTATATAGAGGACCTTTAGTTCCGGTTAGTAAAGATACAACTGAAATATTCCACTCAGTGCGGGATGCTGATCAATTATTCAGAAAAATACAGACCAAGTCCGGAAAATTTCTTCCTGATATTTCTTATTCATCTGCATGGGAACTTGGAAGATTGCTTTGTCTCCAGAATAAAAATTTTTCTGTTCAGTTATATAAATGGAAGATGGCTTGTTACCAGATGTTGAAAATCAATGGTATTAAAAAAGATGAGCACTTGATCAAGTTAAATTCCGGAGACGATAGTTTGCCGGAACCTTCTGAGTTTATAAAAAATTGGTTTAGGGATCTCGTCAATCTTCGGGAAATTCCATTCAATTATCTGGTTCCGGAAATTGAAATGCTTCCTGTGGAATCCGTTCGGCTTTTCCAGATAGACCCGTATTGGTTAGATTCTCTATTTGATGGCGCATTTAGCCTGTGTCGATTATCAAACGATAATTTAGAATCAGATAAAAATATTCTGTGGAATAAAGTTTTCCCTTTTGAAAAAGGAAAGAAAAACTATCCGGTCTGTGGTTTAATTCTTCGTTCTGTAGCAGTTGCCGGCTGGCCTGATCTTGTGATTGAGGGAATCCAGAAACAGAGTGTAGTACAGCCATCTTATAAAACGCTACTGTCGAATGAAGTCTTGCTTTGTTTTTTTTCTGGTCAGATTGAAGATTTTTATATTCATTCCAAACCGGAGATTCTCCATTTTGAATGCGATAAACTTGATGATGCCGGTGCTCCATCGAAGTATTATAAAAGCATAAATAAGAATCTTGCCTGTCTTGATTTTCAATTATTCGCGAACAAAAAATCAACAGACTTAGCCACTGAATTAATTGCTTCAATTGAAGGTATTAAACTCTCGATAAAAAAGGGAGTTGTAACTTTGTAAATTGAAGAAAATTCTTCAGTTGCTAAAATATTGAATGAGCAGTGGGTCTTCAAAAGTGTTTTTACTCATACCATTCTATTTTACTTCAATTGAGATTTCTCAAGTTAGAAGTTCAGACAGAGTAATTAGGAAGAATTTTGCAGAAGAAAACTAATTGCGAAAATATTGTAAAGGAATTTAAAGCCCACACTGAAATGTGTGGGCTATTTTCGGGTTTACGGAATATTACCAGAATATGTAAACCAATAAAAGAGGCATTTTAAATGCTTGTAAATTCTTAGTATGGAATACTTCATTTTTTACTTCATCGAATGCAAAGCCATCTTGTTTCCTTCTGTATCCGTAAAGTGAGCCATAAATCCATTTCCACCGATAGAAGTTTTTGGTAGAATTATCTTTCCACCGTTCTGTTCTACTTTTGATAATGCTACACTCAGATCTTCACCACCGTTCAGATAAATAAGGGGGCCTGTCATGGAAGGTACAAATCCTTCGCCTTCTACCAGTCCACCTGTTACTCCTTCCATCATATCACCGGGAAGGATTCCATACTTATACGAAGGATGTGGCATCATTTGAATTGGTCCATTCAATACAGCTTCGTAAAACTTTTTTGCTCTCTCAAAATTTTTGGCAGGAATTTCAAACCAGTTGATTGAGTTTTTCATTTGTGTGTTTTTAAAATTAATGTTACTTGCAATATGCAAGTACAAATATAGATATTCACTTGTAATTTGCAAGTAACGTTAAAAAAAATTACTTTTGGACATGGCGAAACAGAAAAGAAGGTCAGATTGCCCTATAAGCTTTGCCCTGGAGATCTTTGGTGACCGGTGGTCGCTGCTCATTATCAGGGATCTGATGTTTAAAGGAAAAAGAACGTATGGGGATTTTCTGGCTTCAGAAGAAAAAATAGCGACTAATATACTGGCAGACAGGCTAGTCATGCTGGAGGATTCAGGAATAATTAAAGGTAAAACTGACCCTGAAAATAGGTCCAGGATCAATTATTCCCTGACACCAAAAGGGATCGATCTCATACCGGTTTTACTGGAAATTATAAAGTGGAGTGCAAAGCATGATAAAAAATCGGCAGCTCCTAAAGAATTTGTTGACAGAGTGATCAAGAACAGAGAAAAAATTATTAAAGAAATTGAAGGAATGTTGAAAGGCGAAATTCACATGAATAAGTAATAAATGTCTCTTATTTATAAGCGAACCTTATTTAATTCAATTCTTGATGAACTTTTTTACCTTGTCATTGATCCTGATAAAATAAATGCCGACATTCATAGACGTCACATCAATATCTTTATGGTCATTCCAGGAAAGAATTGATTTACCGAAAATGTCAATGATCTCTGCTTGAAACTCTGAGATGCCGGAAATGTTTATTTTAAGCAGATCTTCTGCCGGATTTGGGTAGACTTGGTAATCGAAATTATTTACGGGCTTTTCTATAATTGTTGTCGTACTTGTGGTTATTCCAAAAGCATGCATGAAGTTTTTGTTTGCTGTGTCGCTAAGATTTCTAAAACCCATTTTTACATGACCCATTGCCTGTGTAAGCGGAGAAGTGTAAAAATATACATGGACTGGTTGAGTTATCCCTGCAGCTAAAAGAAAAACTACAGAGTCGGTACTACTTGAATAACAAACATCGATACACATGGAAGAGGTCCACCCTGGTGGTAAATCGTTCTCTATTTTTCTCGCATAGATTAAAATGTCTTGTGTTCCGGTATTGGTAAGTTCGGCATCGACGGAGATCGTCGTGCCTGCTACATCATATACTGTATCGGAAGAGGTATATTGAAATGAATAATTACTCACTCCGGACACGGGGCTACAGTTTCCACTTGATGTTCCCAGTAAGCTGTCGATGTCACAATAGATATTGTCAGGATACCGGTTGAACCAGCCATGTTTAGAAACTACAATTCCATTTGTGTCGATCAGGTAAGAATTATTTGGAGCAGGGCCATAAGTATTCCACCAGTTATTACAAGGTCCATCGATAAAAACTCTGGCAAGTGTTGTCATGCTGTCAAGCATGTCATTTACGATAAGTTTGCGTTCACCATAAGTTGTCGGCTGTCTGTAAAGTATCCCTGCCTGAATATTTGGAGTACCTGTATGTACACTTCCAAAATATACACTTGTATCAATATAAGGATGCGCTTCAAGTGTATAAATAATGTAAACGTCAAGTAAGCCATTATAGGTATTGACAATATCATTTATAAAGGGAACAATTCCACGATAGACCGGACACGTGTAACTTGATGCGATCAATAATACCGGCCGGCCATTGTTTAGAGCAGTTTGCAAATTGAGACTGTCACTATTCAGATCATATAAAGTGAAATCAAAGGCGGTATCGCCTTCTTGAAGACCGGATGTGTAGAAACTTCCGAGATACCACGGGATATAACAAACCGAATCGCTGTCTGATGGAACTTGTGTAATCCCTATTGATGGCTTGAGATTAGGTGTTGCAAACAATTGCAAACTTATTAATGTCAGTAAATAAATGAAGATCCTTTGCATTTGTTTTCTGAATATAATTTTCAGTGCAAAACAAAGATATTAAATTTGGAACTATAATTAAATAAAATAAATATGAGCAGAAATACCTCAACTTAAATCAAAATATGAGCGATTTATTTACATCGCTTCGCACGTTGCGCGAAATAATTTAGAAGGTGATCATGTAACCAATTATTCGAAGTTAAAATGGTTGAGCACTTATTTGCCCTTAAATTTTAGTTTTTTATTTTATTATTTCAATTTATGTCAGACTGAGAATAATCGAAAGTGACGGATTGCATGGATATATATTCTTTCAATTGATAGTATCTATATCATGCATTAATTCTATATATATTGTAATTTGCATGAAAATAATTTTGATATTTTAATTGTAGCTTTTCATTGTACTTAATCCTATACTTCTATTTATGTTAATTCACTCAAGAAAATAGTATCTTTTAAGAAGTTTGAAAATTGTTCAATTTGTGTCAAAAGGCAAAAATAAGAGAATGTGAAAGGAAATAATTTAACACTTCGGGTAAAAATATCAACAGCGCCATAAGTGTGTAAAAATATTCACGCTTTGTTTACAAGAAAGATGATTTAATATTCCTAAATTAGCATTTCGATGAATAAGTGAAGGCACACGTATTTATGTTTCATTTCGCCTTGCTTTTTGCAGGAGATTATTTTTTGTATAAAAAAAGAAAAGTTCTCCTTCGGCGAATTCGTCTATCCGGGTATCGCATTACCAATTGATTCTGCTAACTCCATAGAATGATGGTTTTACTAAAGATGAGCATGAAACTAAAAAATAATTTTGATAGAGCGAAAAAGCGATTGATACTCCTGGATTATGATGGAACATTGGTTGAATTTGTGCCTAGACCTGAAAAGGCATTTCCTACAGAGAAGGTTCTGGATCTCCTCAGAAGAATAAATGATAAACCTGATACCAGATTAGTCGTAATTTCCGGACGTGGTCATCTTGATCTGGAAAGATTTATCGGACATCTTCCGATTGAAATTATTGCTGAACATGGTGCTATGATAAAATTGAATGGAAACTGGAAAAATCTCTATGTAAATTCTGATTCATGGAAAAAAGTTGTTCTTACTGTTTTGAATCGATTTACTGTTGCCAGCCCTGATTCATTTGTAGAAGAAAAACAATTTTCACTTGTATGGCATTACAGAAATGTTGCAAATGAGATTGGCTATTTGCAATCAAGAGAACTAATACGTATTTTAGAGAATACAATTTCTTCCCTTGGCTTGAAATTGATAGACGGTGATAAAGTGGTTGAGATAATTTCTAATAAAATTGGAAAAGGAATTGCAATAAAAAATTTGATAAGTGAAAATAAATTTGATTATATCATTTCAATTGGTGACGATAAAACAGATGAGGAAATGTTTCAGGAACTTTCCACCAATAAAAAAGCGGAGACTATAAAAGTAGGAAATGGCCCGACCCTTGCCAAGCATTCTTTGGAGAATGTTAATGAGGTTATTTTATTCTTAGAGCACCTTATTGAGAATAATAAAAACTAATTATTAATTAATTTACAGAATAGTTTATGGATGGACAGGTACACAAATATAAAATGGGTGTTATTGGTAATTGCTCTTATCTGGCTTACATTGATATTCATGCCAGTGTAAAGTGGTTGTGCATGCCAAAATTTGACAGCAGTTTTTTATTTGGGTCTTTACTCGACAGTGAAAAAGGTGGGACATTTAGTATCTCACCTCAGGATGAAAACTATACAAGCAAACAATATTATATTGAAAACACAAATATATTGTGTACTGAATTTACTTGCAGTGATGGTCGTTTTAGAGTTACAGATTTTGCACCACGTTTTTTGCAACATGACAGGTACTACAGGCCGTTACTTCTTTTCAGAAAAATAGAATCACTCGAAGGAAGACCAATGGTAAAAGTTATTTGTAAACCTGTTGGAAATTATGGAGCTGTAAAACCTGAGGTCCTTTCAGGAAGTAATCATTTACGGTTTATGGATGTTGGTACAAATGTCCGGTTAACTACGGATATTTCCTTGAATTATATTCTTGAAGAAAGAGCTTTCGTTCTGTCAGAACCAAGATACCTGGCTTTCTCATATGAATTACCTCTGGAGTCCGGACTGGAGAGTACCTACGATCTGTTCTATGGTAAGACAAAAGAATATTGGCAGAACTGGGTGAAAACAACTTCAATTCCATCTGTATATCAAAAGGAAATGATACGTTCTGCTCTGGTTTTGAAATTGCACCAGTATGAAGATACCGGTGGGATAATTGCTTCCGGAAGTATGAGCTTGCCGGAATGTGACAGATCAGGAAGGAATTGGGATTATCGCTATTGCTGGATGCGTGATACTTATTATTCTTTATATGCATTCAATAGTATCGGACATTTTGAAGAGTCACAAAAATATTTCCTTTATATAGAGAATATCATTGCCTCTGAAATGGATCACATACAACCGTTGTATTCAATTACCGGTGATAAGGTAATATTCGAAAAGGAACTTCCGTTGAAGGGATATCTTGATAATAATGGCCCTGTCAGATTAGGCAATGATGCTTATACTCATATTCAGAATGATGTATACGGACAAGTTATGGTTAGTCTGATGCCATTGTATACTGATAAAAGACTGACAACACAACCGAATTCAAAATCGATAGATATAATCCATTTTCTCCTGAATAAAATTGAAGAAACAATGGATCAACCTGATGCCGGAATTTGGGAATTCAGAAACAGGCGACAATTACATTGTTATACTTATTTATTTCATTGGGCAGGTAGCAGAGCAGCCTTGAAGATCGGAAAAGCAATTAGTGACAATGAACTGGTACTTAAGGCAGAGCGACTCCGGAATCTTGCTGCTTCAAAAATTGAAAAATGTTATGACCCGGTGAGGAAAGCATACACTCAGGCAATTGATGTAAATCAACTTGATGCAAGTAGCCTGAAATTGATAGCAATGGGATATCTTGATCCTGATTCGCAAAAAGCAAAAGATCACCTTGCTGCTTTGGAGGGCGAACTGAAATCTGCTGATGGATATTTTTTCAGGTATAAACATAACGACGATTTTGGCGTTCCGGAAAGTACTTTTATGATCTGTTCATTCTGGTATGCAGAAGCGCTTGCTTGTGTTGGAAGAGTAGAGGAGGCATCACTTGTTGTGGAGAAGCTGATAAGAACAGGAAATCATCTTGGATTATTAAGCGAAGATATTGGAGTCGACGGAAGTCAGTGGGGAAATTTCCCGCAAACTTATAGTCATGTTGGATTGATGAATGCAGTGTTCCGGATTGCAAGAAAACTGGATCGGCCACTGTATGACTGATCATTTTTTAACTGACCGGATTTTTTAAAATGAACCGGTTGCAGAATTATTAATTATGCGTATTAACCTGGCTTTAATTGTTGCAATTGTAGTTTCTGTAGGAATAGTAGCCTTTGGATTTACATTTTATCAGGTGTCTTCTGAAAGGATAAAACTTAATGATGACCTTGAAAAAAGAATGGCGGAAATTTCTTTGAAGATGTCTGAAACAAAATTTGTCTTAAATCAAAAACAAATTTCTCTGAATTCAATTGATAGTATTTGCAGGAAATATAACCTAGAAGCGCTGACCTTTTATTTTGGAGACGATAGCATAGTAAGTAATCGTCCGGAAACTTTTCAAATGTCCAAAGATTATGTTTTGCAGTCAATAGCTGCAGATACTATAAATGGCAATTTTATAAATGTGAATGGAAAAAAGTTGTATCAGTACATACGCCCTTTGACCAAAGAGGGGATAGCAAACAATGCAATTATTTTTTATACTGATTCCGAGTATATCGAAAATATACTGGATAAAATCTGGTTCAGGAATTTTTTCAGATGGTTCCTTCAGGCGCTTTTTGTTTCACTGATCACTATCATCATTCTGAGATGGGGAATCTTCAGTCCGATCAATAAAGTTTCCGACTGGATAAAATCTGCGCGAATGGGAAATCTTGAAAAACTTAACGAGTACCCACCGGCGAAATTCCTTGCACCTTTGCATGAAGAGATCTCACAAATTGCTAGGGCTATGCATGAGGCACAAGCACAGGCAGAGGAAGAAGCAAGATTAAGATCAACCGGTGAATCGGTATGGACTTCTGACCGGTTGAAGATTGAAATGGGAAACTTGTTGAATGGAAAAATGATGATCGTGGTTTCAAATCGCGAGCCTTACATGCACATTCATGATGGCAAAGAAATCAAATGTATTGTGCCGGCAAGTGGAATGATCACTGCAATGGAACCGATCCTGAAAGCTTGTGGTGGCTTGTGGATAGCATCCGGTTCAGGTGATGCAGATAAAGAAACAGTAGATGAAAATGATAAAGTCCTTGTGCCACCGCTGAACCCCAAGTATACTTTGAAAAGAGTCTGGCTTACTAAAGAGGAAGAAAGTCATTACTATTATGGATTTTCAAATGAAGGATTATGGCCCTTATGTCATCTGGCTCATACACGCCCAAATTTCAGAATAGAAGACTGGGATTATTATCAGAAAGTCAATGAAAAATTTGCTGAGACCATTCTTGAGGAGTGTAGGGATGAGGAACAACCTTTTATATTGATACAGGATTATCATTTTGCATTACTTCCTGAACTGATCAAAAGAAAAAAACCTCGTGCGAGAGTTGCTATTTTCTGGCATATCCCATGGCCCAATCCTGAAGCATTTGGAATCTGTCCTTGGCAAAAAGAAATCCTGATTGGAATGTTAGGGGCAGATCTAATAGGATTTCATACACAATATCATTGCAATCATTTTCTGGAAACAGTGAACAATACTCTTGAATCAAGAGTGTCGTGGGAAAAGTTTTCCGTTAAGATGAACGGAAGGAATACTCATGTAAAAGCTTTTCCAATCAGTATAGCCTTTACATTGAAGGACCTTGATGACAAATCCCATAAAGAAGGTGCAAAAAAGATCCTGAGTGCTCATGGCATCAATGCTGAATTCATGGCGGTTGGTGTCGACAGGATTGATTATACGAAAGGACTCATCGAGAAATTCTTATCGGTAGAAAGATTTTTTGAAAAGTTCCCGCAATATGTCGGTCGTTTTACTTTGGTGCAAATAGGTGCACCGAGCCGGACTTTAATTAAGAGTTATGCCGATATGGTAAGTTCTGTTGAAAGAGAAGCAGAAAGAATCAATCTGAAGTTTAAAGGCAGAAACTGGAAACCGATACTTTTCCTGAAAGGTCATCACAGCCACGAACAGATAAATCCTTATTATAAAAATGCCAACATCTGTATGGTGTCTTCGTTGCATGATGGAATGAACCTTGTAGCTAAGGAATTTGTTGCAACCAGAAATGAAAATGATGGAGTCTTGATCTTAAGTCGATTTGCCGGAGCATCACATGAACTTGAAGGAGCACTGGTTGTGAACCCATATGATATTGAGAACACAGCTATCAATATCAGAAAGGCTCTGGAAATGTCAATGGCTGAGCAGCAAAGCCGGATGATTCAGATGCGTGAGAATATTGTTGGTAATAATATTTATTCATGGGCCTCTTCTTTATTAAAGGCTATGGCATCGATTCAAAATTAAAATATTTCAGGTTTATAGAATTGAAAACATTTTTTACTGATAAAATGAATTTTATGCTACTCTGAAGTGGAAAAATTTAATTACCCTTTTATGAAAAAGAGATTCACTTTAAGTTAAATGCGGAGAATTTCAGGAGTGAAAGTAAATAAAAAATGCCAGGGCGACGCAGCCACCCCGGCATAACACAAACACACACCACATGTATTTAATTGTTTTCTTTATAGTATGATCAGTTTTTTATGATCTTACCGGTTCTTATTGTGTCTTGTGATTGAATTGAAATCACATATACTCCAGGAGTGAATTCAGAGACGTCAAGCAAATAATTCCCATTAATATTTTCAGTATAAACTACTCTTCCTGCAAGATCTGTAATGATCAGATTACCTTTTCCGGCATTTTCTATTCTTGTAATATTTGACGATGGATTTGGATATACATTGATTGCTTCAGGTTTTTGGATTGAAGAGATTCCTGTGCTTCCATCAAGAGTGACCCTATATGTAAAATACATGAAAGTTGATGTGTCAACTCCATAACCGGCAATGTATAGTCCATTCGGTGAAATGCATTCTGCAGTATAGACCTGATGAGTATAAGTCGAATCACCTAAAACGTTTCTGATATAACCGTTCAATTCCTGAAGTCCGCCGTCATGTGTCCAGATAAACGGAGTTTGAGGGTCGCCAAAGAAAAATCCATCGAACCATCCAACTACAATTGAACCATCTGCTGACATTCCCGAAACATATCCATTTCCTGCTCCCGGAAATGTTCCCAGATTGATAACGCCTGAATCACGACTCCAGATCCATGGTTGGTTGTTATTTGCAAAATCACCGTATCCACCTATCCAGTTTCCATCTGCCGACACTGCGCTGCATTCTCCGATCTGATTGAATTCGTCGTTCGGATTTCCGGCTGTATCTATCAGGATATATTCATTTGGAAAATATCCGCCGGCCGGATTTTTTCTCCAGACTGCAGATTTCCACGGACCATTAAAATCCTGCCAGCCTACTACGACGCTACCATCATAGTTAACGGCATTTGCACGGGTACTTCTGCCGAAAAATAATGTTCCGAGATCCATTATTCCTTCACTATTGCTATGAGCTACAGCATGAGTGTATGCAAATCCACCTGTCGTATCTGCCCAGGAATTTCCTACAACCACATTTCCATCTCCTGAAATTCCATAACCGCCACCGTTTGTACTGTCAACAGAATAGCCAAGGCTCCCCAGAGCTGTCCATGAATCTGCTGAACGGTCATAAATTGAGATCTCCGCTCCGCCATTACCCATACTTGTACCGCAAAGGAAATTTCCATTTTCCGAAAAACGGGCTTGTCCTCCAACTCCATTGCCCGGAGCAACACCGCCAATGCTTATGATTGAATTTCCTGAATCCGGAAGCCAGATCGACCATGGGCCTGCCTGCATTTCATAACCGGAAACTTTTCCTTCATTACTGACACTGTTTGAGGAATAAATGATATCATTCACGATGAACTGTGCTTTCAAAGAAGTTGAATTTATCTGAAGAATGACAAACAGCAAAATAATTGCAGATTTTGGTAATCGTGTGGATAAGTAATGTAATTTCATTTTTAGGGTTTAATTTGAAGTGCGAATATAAATATACTCCGTTTTATTGTTTAGACACAAGTGTACAATTATAAAATCGAATCATTTTCCCTTTTCAAAAATTAATCTTCATTTATGCGGTTACGATTATGCTTTGGAATTAATTCCTTTGGTCATTTAATATTACTACCGTTCAACGGGAGTCTTGCAAGAGGGGAAAAATTATGGGGATTACTTGCGCGGCGTAAAGCCTTTACTACTCAAAAACAAAACTTATTGGACTAATTGAAATTCGCGGGAGCATTTTTCATTAAATGGGCCCCCCGGGGCCGAAATTTTTCAATTTTTGTCGCATTTATTATCCAGCAAATATAAAATAATGGCTTGTTTCAATTCTGTCTTAAAGCTTATTAGACAGCTCTAAATTATAATTTGATCCCATCTACTTCTTTAAAAAATATTTTCATTTCATCTAAAAAGGATTTTAGCCATTCATAATTCATCGTCTCGGCTGTCATTCGATGAAAGAGTATATCTGCCGTCATCATAAAGCATTTCAATGCAACATCGGGTTTGTTTTGCAAACCCAGCATTTCTATCCACAAAGGCAACGCTGGAGTGGTCATCATTCCGATTGCGGTTTCAAAACTTGTTTTATAAGCGTGGACATGCCTGTTGTTCCGAAGCTGGCGATTAAATAGTATGTATTCTTTTTCTTCAACCATAGCAAGTAAAAATTCCGGATCTATATTCTTGCAGGTCCGCACTTTTTCAGATGCGCGTTTCGCCCTTGTTAAATGATACGCTAGTAATTTATCCTGGAAAATTTCCATGTCTGCAAAATGATGATAAAATGACGAGCGACGTATCCCAATCTTCTTTGCAATCAGATCTACCTTTAAACCAGACAGGCCATCACTGGAGAATATAGAATATCCCGTTTCTATCCACGGTTGGTCAATGGTGCTTTTCATTTTAATTAGCTGAAGATTTTGAATTCACTAGAGCAATAATTTTAAAACTAAGATATAGAAATCTTCTAAAAAAGTAATCCCCCAAAATGGATTAATAGGGTTGTTTTGGTGAATTTGCATCATATTTCAGGTCTTTTTGTTAGATCTATGTTCAAATCATTATCCTTAACTGTAATCGGCAATTTGCCTTGACTTAGAATCACATTAAATCATTAATTTAACCATCTAATACGCCGGATAACGTACTTCATACGCCTGTACATTATTAGTTGCGTGTCTGGAAATATTTATCAAAATTTGACAATACCGTAAATCAAGCAATTCCGGAATTCGACCCTAAATTATCAAAGATGAAGCGTGCTTTTATATTAGTAACATTTATAATGAGTAGTCTTTTTATGTCTGCTCAAAACCAATCCTGGACAGCTACCGCTATCGATGGAAATACCTACGATATTGCTGCCATTGTCGATAGTGGAAAAACAGTTCTGGTGGATATCAGCGCTTATTGGTGTATGCCTTGCTGGGACTGGCATCAAACCGGAATTATGGAAAAACTCTATGAAGAGTTTGGTCCAAATGGTACAAATGATGTACGAATGTTTTTCATTGATGCCGATGCGGGCAGCACAATCGCAAGTTTGCAAGGTGCCGGTGCTTTAACGATGGGTAACTGGATAGTCGGTACTCCTTATCCTATCATTGGACCGTATGGTCAGGGAGCAGCAGTTAGAAGTCATTATATCCTCAATGGTTATCCAACTCTTTTTATGCATTGCCCTGGCGACAGTACCGGTATTACTGTGCCAATGACGCCAACACTGGAAATGTTTCTGGATAATTGGAAAAATAATTGTCCTGCTGGTTTGATCAACGGACCAATTGATGCCACCCTTTTTAAATTGCATGATAAAGAATTCTGCACAGGACAAAATGCATCTACCATCTTATTCAATCAGGGAAGTGACACCCTCAGAGCTGCTACTCTCGAGCTCAGAAAAAACGGGATACTGCTTGATACAAAAAACTGGTCCGGTGCACTTGCACCTTTCACATCAGAAAAGGTTTCGTTTGATAATCATATCATGACTAGTTCTGGTACCTACGAAAAAACAGTAATAGTAGCCGGTGATGCAAACCTTCAAGGCAATATTGAAACAGAATTACTCACAGTTGCACCACAGGCTCCAAGCGTGAATATGACACTGGATCTTCAATGTGATGGAAATGCATATCAAACATCCTGGAAGCTGTTTGACAGCAACGATTTGGTCATTGCTGAAAGCCCTGCAACTAATTATGTAGGACATAATTTTTATACTTATGATTGGAACTTATCACCAAACTCTTGTTACACATTCAGATTGTATGATTCCGGGACCAATGGAATCTGCTGCTATTTCGGCCAGGGTTATTACCATATCAGAAGTACAGCTGACTCAACAAATTTATTTCTCAATGGAGGATTTTTCAATGGCCAGGAAGAAAGTAAAGTATTTTATACTCCTGATCTTAATGCCGGAATGGTTGACATAAAATCGGATGCAGTTCTTCAAATGTTTCCGAATCCTACTGATGGTATTTTAAAGATTAAAAATTTGTTCAATTCTGATGGTAATTATTCCGTGACAAATATGGAAGGGAAAATTATTGCTACCGGAAGCATTTCACGATCTGAAGAAACTATTATCAATTTGCAGAATTTCCCTAACGGAATTTATACAATTGCTGTTATAAATGAAACTGTTAATCAAGTAAACAGAGTCGCGCTCTGCAGGTAATTGTTTGAAATATATTAAATGAAAATCTTCCGATGAAAAAATATACACTCACTATTATCCTTTCGTTAGTTTCAATTCTGCTATCAGCGCAGATTTCAATCATCCGACCTGATACAATTGAGCCGGTAAATCTCAGTGCAGTGAATGGTAAGATGCTGTATTTTCATAGGTCAAATCCAAATTCATGGCAATTTGAATTGTGGAGCTGCGATGGAACCAATGCAGGAACACATCTTGTCAAGGATATTAACCCAAACAGTTCTGATGATCTGTTCAATTGGTTTGCAAGTTGTGGCGTTCAACGTTACAGCACTTTTGTTTTTAATGATGAACTTTATTTTCTTGCAGATGATGGTGTACATGGAATGGAAATCTGGAAAAGTGATGGAACTTCTGCAGGTACAAATATGCTGATTGAGCTGGAAAGTGGATTGATGGGCTGGGACTTTACAGATTGTAAGACTCCCGGATTTGCAGAATGTAACGGTACACTTTATATGAGTGCCGGAAATTCTGTCAATGGTTATGAATTGTGGAAGAGTGATGGGACTACGACGGGTACTGTACAGGTGATGGATCTTTATCCGGGAAGTACAGGATCAAATCCGCATTTCATGACTGCCTTTGATAGTAAGATCTATTTTATTGCAAGGGATGATGTGCATGGATGGGAACTGTTTTCTAGTGATGGAACTCCGGGCGGAACATCAATTGTAAAAGACATAGTTCCCGGAACGAACGGAGCATTCAGTTCCGGTGCTGGGGGATGTATAAATCCGCAGTTTAAGGTGAGCGGACAGTATTTATATTTTCAGGCAGATAATGATGGACTAACTCCTGTTGAATCTCATTGGTGGCGGACTGATGGAACTGATGCGGGAACTATTCAGCTTGAAACGACGCTTACTGCACAGAGTACAGGCCCATACGATCTTGTGGTAACAACTGCAGATATGAATGGACAATTTGTATTTATCGCAAGCAGTGGTTCTTCAACTTCTAAGTTCTGGAAAAGTGATGGAACTCCTACAGGTACTGTAGAAGTTCCTATGAATAATGGTTTACAAATGCGGCCTTCAATCCTGGCTTTAGGAAGTTATGTATTTTTCAATGGGATGGATAATGATTCATCCGGATTGGCGATTTCCGATGGAACTACTGCAGGATCGGAAATAATTTTTAATTATGTTACTGCAGGCTCATCTTTTAATATTGCGCAACAGATGAGTTTCAATGGAAATATGTTTTTTCATATAACAAAATATTATGGAATTCAGGGCGCACATGAACGAGTTGCTCAGACCAATGGTACAACTGCAGGAACAATTGTTTATGCAGGTGTTGAGCCTCTAAGCCCATTCATTCCTGTAGGGAATGATCTGATATTTTATGGACATGATACAATTGAAGCTACTCCCGGATATACAAATTTGTATAAACTAACGCCGGATTCAATTCCTCCGGTAATAGGTGTAGGAGTTAGTCAAATTTCTGATGAGGGCAGGAGTATTTCTGTTTATCCTAATCCTGTTTCTTCAGAAATTAATCTACAGCTAATTGGGTATGATGGTAAATCCTTACAGGTTCAGATCTGCGATCTTACAGGAAGAATTATCGCTGAAAAGAATTACAATGAACAGCATCAGACAAAGTTGATAGTTGATCTGCCCGAAACACTTGCGGAAGGGATTTATTTACTCAATGTAAGAAGTGAAAGCGGGTATTCAAAAACCGTTTCTTTCATTATCCAAAAGCAATTTTAGTGTGGATAGTGAAATTTGCAATTAAGGTCTGTTCACAAAAATATTAAGCAGAGCATTATTTTCAATAATGCTTTGATCCGTTGACTCCACAACATAATCGCCATTCAGATCATAGGCATTGTAACCGGAAGTAAAGAGAACTATTCTTTGTTCAATTGATGTAAGATCGATCAGGTTGATATTTCCATTCTGATCTGTATCGCCGCTGTAAAGTGCAAAATTGCCATCATTCAGGTTCGATAAATTTCCCCCATATGCTTTGGAAGAAAAGTCTGTAAATGAGTAGGAGAGTGAAATTGAATTGAAAAAGAGTGGAGCACTACTCCATGTTTCCATTGAATGTCTGTGTTTGATCACTACATAGTAGCTGTTTCCATAAGTACTCGCCGGATAAGTTATGCTAAGGTTTCCGTTGATGTCAACGATCTTTTTAACTGACATTTCGAGAGTTTTACCGGCATCATTTTTTCGCAATTCTACTGTGATCGTGTCACAATTCAACGGAAAATTCAGGCTGTCAAGAACAGGTCGCATTTTTCCTCCGCCTTTGTAAAATCCCTGAATAAATACTTTCAGATTCAAGACTACCGGATTTGTATTCGTACAATTTCCAGGTGCCGTGAAAGGATTAAACCATCTCAGACAATCTTGTTTATATGTTGTAGGTTCCACACTTTCAACATCACGGCAAAGCCATACACTTACGTTAGTACTGTCATTGCATTTTGGAGTTATGGCAAAACCTTCTACATTTTTATTTGTGTCAACAGGTGAAGCAAGTAAGTACTCATTTTTAACCACAAACTTTCTTTCACCTCCTGCAACAGCAGTTGTTGTAAGATCGTTTACTTCCAGGTAATTCGATCCGACATTATGCAAAGTGTATAGGAGTCCTGTACTTCTTTCGAAAGCAAGATCACAGCTTTCACTTCTGCCGGTCTGATATTTTCCGACAAAAGCAAAATCATTGCTGACATTTGGATTGATATCAAATACCCAGATGTAACCAAGCCTCTGATGTGCAACAAATATTAATCCTCCCATTCCTTTTACTGAAGTTGTATAAGGTAGTCCTGTTGCCTGACTGACAAATCCGATCGCCATTAAAAAACTATCAGGTATAAATGCAATTCCTTCCGGGCCGACATTTCCGGTATTGGTCATTGTTGATGGTGCTGCGGTAATATTCCAGGACTTAGAAAGTGTTACACCTGACGGAGAAAAATTTGCATTGTGAGTGTATTTCCGGATTTGATAATTGTCTTCATCGATCGTATAAAATTCATTCGAATTTAAATTCACCTGAGTTATTTCTTCCGGTCCACCGGTATATAAAATGTTAGCGATCTGGGAAAATGTATTGTTGACTGTATTCAATTGCAGAACACGTAATCTTCCGTCGCCGTGAGAAACATATAATCTGTTTGTAGTACTATTCCAGAACAAGCTGCTTAGTTCGGTAAGGCCGCTTGTGCTCATCACCGAAGTTAAATTCACAGCAGAAGACCAGCTTTCTGATGGCCAGACTGATTGGGCAGATGATTCTTTGGCCGGAAAAATGGCCATCCATAAAAAAAGAAGTAGCCTGCACCTAATGCAAGACCTACCTAAATGTGATTTCAATTTCATTATTTATTTTTCCAAGATCATTATAAAAAATCATTTTGCAAAACCTGCCCGGAAAACTACAAAGCATATTTTTTTCCTGAGAATCAGTTTTTGCAAAGGAAATTAAGAGTGAAAAATCTACCTTTTGGGAGGTAATTTTTTAATTCAATAATATAAAATATTAGCTATATGCTTTAAAAACCCTTGAAAACCCAATATACTTGCATATTACAGACACTTTCTCTATTTTTAACATTCACGCTCATTTAAGCGTGCCTCTGCTAATACTCATTATTTATCGTGCTCACGAAATCCACCACATTCAAGCCGACAATTTTCGGTTTGATCTGTTTTCTGTACATCCAGAATTTATTTGCAGCTCCGATTGCAGATTTTACTATTTCTAATTCTTTTCCTTGTACCAGCCAAAACGTGGTTTTTACCAATGCTTCATCCGGAACTATTACCGCTTATTCATGGACATTCGGTGCCGGCGCAACTCCTTCGGCATCTTCGTCTTCAACTTTAGTGAATGTTTCATTTGCTTCTGCAGGAGATTATAATGTTACACTTACTGTATCCGGACCGGATGGAACAAACTCTGTTTCAAAACTTGTTAAAGTTTCAACTGTGTCGCCTGTACTGGCAGGCCCGATCTCCGGTTCAACAAGCGTTTGTCTGAATGCTACTAGTCTGGCGTATTCTATTACACCGGTTTCTTCTGCGGGTTCTTATAACTGGACTGTTCCTTCAGGTGGTACTGTCACATCAGGGCAGGGGACTTCTTCGATCATTGCATCATTCGGAACAACTGCAGGAAATGTTTGTGTTACTGCAACAAATGGTTGCGGTACAGGAAATCAGGTTTGCCAGGCAATAGATATTGCTAAAGAACAAGTCGTTTTCATGAATTATAATTTATTGAATTATCCTGCTCAATCTACAATCACTGCAGATACTTCAGTAAGAAACCCGTATTTCCGTACTATTCTCCAGTATGCAAATCCGGATATCATGGTAGCACAGGAAGTAACCGGTCAGAACGGAGTGGATTTTTTTCTGAGTGATGTTCTTAACTCTTCAGGGAATAATTACTCTGCAGGAGAATTTATAAATGGTTTTGATACAGATAATGCAATATTTTTTAAGCCATCAAAATTTTCCTATGTTTCAAATACTCCGATACAGACTGACTTGAGAGATATTTCCGAATTTAAACTGGTTCACATTTTATCCGGAGATACAATCCGGATTTATTCAGTGCATCTGAAAGCAAGTAATACCGCACCTGATGAGGCTCAACGTGCGCAGGAAGTAGATACATTACGAAAGTATACTAACGCATTACCATCAGGAACTAATTTTATTGTCTGCGGTGACTTCAATTTCTATAAGTCAGGTGAAAGTGGATATCAGAAATTATTAGCAGTTACTCCCGGAGTTGACGGACATTTTATCGATCCGATAGTAATGTCAGGAACATGGAACAATTCAATTTATGCTCCATATCATACGCAGTCGCCGAGGGTAAGGGCATTTGGTGGTGGTTCCACAGGAGGATTGAATGACAGATTCGATCTGGTACTTTTTTCAAATGCATTAATGCAGACAGGCGGAATTTCGTATGTAGCAGGATCAACATTCCCTCTGGGTAATGACGGTAATCATTACAATGATTCAATCAATCAACTACCAAATACTGCTGTACCTGTCAACATTGCAAATGCGCTTCATTATGCAGCCGATCACTTACCGCTTATTTGCCAACTGGAATTTCAGAATTCTTCTTGCCCTATTGCTGACCTCGGTGTGAGTGGACTTGCATCTCCGACAATTAATATCTGCTCATCCTCTTCTCAAACCATTCAGGTAAATATAAAAAATTACGGTACCAGCAGTATTAACTTTGCTTTCAACAATCTTCAGATAACCGGTCAGGTGGTCCATCCTTCTTCATCTGTTCAAAGCTTGTCTGCAGTCGTTAACTCCGGAACTCTCAATCCAGGTGCAACTATGATTGTGCCACTTACCGGTACTGTGAATATGTCTGCTTCAGGAAATTATGTGTTCTCTGCTACATCCGTTTTTTCAGGAGACACTATAACTTCTAATAATGCCATGGCATCGACTACTGTTTCCGTATATCCAAATACGAGTGCAACTGTTACTGCAGGTGGTCCTACTTCGTTTTGTCCGGGAGGTAGTGTTATGCTTACTTGCAATCAGTCGTCAGGTGTAACTTACCAGTGGAAAAAAAATGGAACGGATATTATAAATGCAACATCGGTAAATTATTCTGCAAACCAGTCAGGAAGCTATCAGGTGCAAGTACAATCTTCAAATGCAATCACCACAACTTATCCTGCAGCTACACTTTCAAATACAAATTCATATACTATTCCTAATAATAGTTGTACAGGTGCTTCAAGTACAATTGCAGTAAGCGGCTATTCAGGTAATATAGCATCTTCAGGAATTTCCGTTAAGATCAATCTGAATCATACTGCTGTCGGTGATCTGGTTATTTTCCTGCAATCGAATTCAGGTGAAATTCTTGGACTAAGCAACCGGACCGGAAATTCATCCAATTTAGGAGACAACTTTGTCAATACAATTTTTTCCGATGCAGGTTCAGGACAATTGCCAACATCCGGTGCTCCTTATTCCGGCACTTATAAACCATGGACAACAGTTTTTACCTCTTGCATCACCAGTACCAAAACAACTTTCACTTCATTGAATAGTGGCTCACTGAATCCAAATGGAAACTGGCGGCTATGGGTCTATGACAGGGCTTCAGGAAATTCCGGTGGTACTATTGTAAACTGGTCAATTACATTTCCATCTTATTCTGTAAATAGTACATTGTTTTGTGATCCAGTTTTGTCTTCACCTGTAAATGTTGTTGTGAATCCAAATCCAACAATTAGTTTTTCTCCTTCTGTTCCCGTGATTTGTTCTAATACCGGTACGAATATTACTGCATCAGGAGCTAACAGTTATGTATGGTCACCGGCAACCGGTTTGAATACGACAACAGGAGCAACAGTTTTTGCTAATCCTGTTAGTGCAACCAATTATACCGTTACAGGTACCAGTTCGAATGGATGTGTTGGAACTTCAACGATTTCAGTTAATCTGTTTACACAACCTACTGCAACATTCAGTCCCTTGAATCCGGTTTGTGTAACAACGAACCCGGTTACTCTTACGGGCGGATCTCCTGTTGGCGGTACTTATTCAGGTCCCGGTGTTTCAGCCGGAATTTTTGATCCTGCAATCGCCGGAATCGGTACTCATACAATATCTTATTTGTATACTGATGGAAACGGTTGTAGTGTAAGTGCATCACAGACAATTTCTGTTACGGGATTTCCTGTTGCAACTGTCAGTCCAGCCGGACCAATTACATTGTGCCAGTCATCAACGATCAATCTTTCAACGATCAGCGGATATTCTTACCTGTGGTCGAATGGCGCAACCACACAATCAATAAGTGTAAGTACCGCAGGAAATTACTCAGTAGTTGTCTCAGATAACAGTGGATGTTCTGCAACCTCTTCAGATGTTGTTGTATCTAACAGTTCATTAGGATTTGAGTATATGGTTTTTGCAGAGTCTATGGGAACTGTCACCGGCAACACAGCACTTGCAGCACATGAATCTTCAAATGGTTTTGATAACGATTTATTTACAATGTCCGGTAGCGGTGATGTAAGAATTACCTCTGCAAGTTCCGGATATTCCGGAGCTTCAGGTGGCGGAAATGTTTTTTTGACAAATGTTGCCGGAAGAAACTTTGTTATTTCAGGTATAAATACCACCGGCTTAACCGGGTTAGGATTATCTTTTGGAATTATGAAATCAACTACAGCAAGTAATGGTTCCGATTTGCTTGTACAATACAGTACGGATGGTGTCAATTATACTTCAATGCCATATACTCTTCCTACCGGGGCCGGGACTGCAGTATGGACATTAAGAACTGTCACAGGATTACCGGCTTCACCAACATTGTCAATTCAGTTCATTCAAACCGCAACAGCTACTCAATACAGGATCGATGATGTAATTTTAATTTCTCAGGATCCAACACCTGCAATAACGGTTTCAGGAAATACCAACTTGTGTCAGGGTAGTACTGTTTTACTTTCATCGGATGCAGGCGCAGGTTATCAATGGAGTTCCGGACAAACAACGCAGGATATTACTGTAAGTACACCCGGGAATTATTCTTGTGCTATCATTTCTTCTAATGGGTGTACTGCACTGTCTGATGAAATTGCAATTTCAGCTAACCCTGAAATTTTTAACATCACCGGTGGAGGAAATTATTGTACCGGAAACCCGGCTCCTTCAATTTTTCTTTCAGGAAGTCAGGTTGATGTAAATTATCAGCTGCAGATAAATTCAGTAGACATAGGATCTGCTTTGCCCGGTACCGGTGGAATACTGGATTTTGGACAACAAGGCTTGTCAGGGAACTATTCAGTTGTTGCCACCTATTTACCGACTTCCTGTACAGCATCAATGAATGGTTTTGTTGCAGTAACTGAAAATCCATTGCCACTTGAATTTAATATTACAGGAAATCCTGATTTTTGTTCCGGAAGTAGTGGTACACTTCTGAGCTTATCCGGTTCACAGATTGGCTATAGTTACCAGTTAAAAAGAAATGGAATTTCAACCGGACCTTCAGTTCCCGGAGATGGAAATCCACTTTCATTCGGATATCAGAATCTTTCCGGTTTATACACTGTAGTCTCAACTAACATGACCACTGCATGTAGCCTGACAATGTCTTCAACTCTTACCGTTACTGAAAATAATTCTCCGCAAACTTTTATTTTGACAGGTGGCGGAGAATTGTGTCCAGGTGGTGCAGGATTAAACATCACACTTTCCAACTCTCAGACAGGTGTGAATTATGTTCTGTATGATTTTAACGGAAGCACAGGTATCAATTTCAACGGAACCGGTTCGGCGATATCGTTTGGAAATTTCAGTAATCCCGGAAACTACTTTGTCATTGCAAATGATCTGACTACTTCTTGCATAAGTATAATGTCAGATACAGTTTCTGTCTCCCAACTTCCTGTACCTACTATATTCAGCGTAACAGGTGGCGGAAGTTTCTGTTCGGTTCCTGACGCAGGAGTTGCAGTGGGATTAAATAATTCGGAGTCCGGGGTAGAATATTCATTATTCAATAATGCAGTTTATACCGGTACAACATTATCAGGAAATGGTAGCGGACTAAATTTTGGTAACAGAACAACAGATGGCGTGTATACAGTAGTTGCTACAAAAATTAGTTCAGGTTGTACAGTTTCTATGAATGGTTCAGCAAGTGTGTTGAGGAATCTTGCCAGTTACTGGTACGCTGATTCAGACAATGACGGTTACGGAAATCCGGCAATTTATATTCAGGATTGCGAACAACCATCAGGGTATATAAGTAATAATACCGATTGTAATGATGGAAATGACCAGATCAATCCAGATGCTCCTGAAATTTGCGGCAACTCAACAGATGATAACTGTGATGGTTTTATTGATGAAGGCTGTAATGTAAATCTGAATCTTACGATATTCATACAGGGTTATTATCAGGGAGCTTCAACACTCAGTTCTCCTATTAATTCGCCTGGTATTTCTGATACTGTCATTATTAGTCTTGCTTCCACTGTAAGTCCATATACAATATTATATAGAGATACTACATTGATCTCAATCGGAGGAAATGTTGTTGCAGAATTTCCATCTGCAATTTTAAATTCCGGATTTTATATTGTAATTGATCACAGAAACAGCCTGGAAACGTGGAGTTCACTTCCGGTTTTGATGGATCAGAATTCCGTTGATTACGATTTTTCTGATGCTGCAAACAAAGCTTTTGGAAATAATTTGTTCAATAATGGAGATGGAACGTTTTCAATTTTCAGCGGTGATCTTAATAAAGATGATCAGATCAATAACGCTGATCTCTTGATCATGGAGAATGAACTGATCGAATTTGTGGAAAGCTATAATCAGAATGATATAACGGGTGATAATAATGTTGAATCTTCTGACTACAGTCTGTTAGAGAATAATTCCATCAATATACTGCAGATAAGCAGACCGTAAATTTTCAGGGGTTCTCAATAATTGATGATCAGCACTATTTATATTCCAACATGCTGCTTATAACCATCAAAAGCGATCTTGGAAATATCACCTAAAATTGTGCTTAGCTGTGTTAATGAATTTCCTTTTGTCATTACACCGATAAGATAAGGTGATTTGTTATAAAAGACAATTCCGAATTCATGTAATTGAGCTTTATTTCCAAAAATTCTTTCACCGAATTTGTGAGACATTTTTACCGAAGGGTCGATGCCTTTTCTCAGACCATCATTATAGGTACTATAGGTCATCATTTTTAAAGCATACTCAGAATATTCCGGACGGGTATAAGTTGAGCTGTAAAGCACTCTGTAGAATTTGCAGAAATCATTTACGGAAATATAATATTCGGTTACAGGATTGGGAATTGGAATATCAAGATCTTTAAAAATACCATTGAAAATATTAATATTCATATTTTCTCCCAATAAAATTGTTGCATCATTATCTGAATGAACCATCATTGCCGTTAGCAACCCTTCAATAGTATATTCGTAACTTTCTTTAAGCTGGAAATCTTTAATGTTCTGATTGATCGCTTGTGAAAAATGTTTAGCGAAATACACTTTCTTTTTCAGAATATTGGGATTTGATTCTGCCATTTTCATGTAGGTGATCAGATAAGCGATCTTGATCATGCTGGCAGGATTATAAGTCTGGTTCGGATTTATCGAAAACCATGAACCATTATCCAGTTTGCGGAAGTAAACAGAGATCTCATCAGCCTTCTGCTCAGTTCTTGCAGCATTTACATAAGCTTCGATTTTAGTGTGTATATCTCGTAAAGCTTCGCTTTCTTCTGAAATGTCAGTTAAAATTAATGGATGTGTCAATTCATAATCCTTTAACCGGATCTGTTCCATTGAAGTAGGACAATTAGGTACAGTGGGAGCTTCAAATGGCTTTGAAGAAGATTTGTTTCCGGATAAAATATATTTACCACTGGCAAAGGCTCCGCAGGCTAACAATAATACGATGTATAGCGGCAGGTTTAATTTAAATAATTTCATGATTTTGTTTAACACAATTTAGGGCTAGTGTTTTTTATGAACGAACTGTTTCGTTCATCATTCTTAAACAGGATTGCAAGTTTAGCACTTATTAAGATGGAATACATGAAAATTAGGCGAACGGAGGTTTTTTCGCCGCATAGTCCCTACTTAATGTGGTTGTTTAATACATGATAAGCGTCATTAAATCGCATAATATATTGAAAATCAGATAAATGAATACGGTTTGAGTCCATGGCTCTTTAAACAATAACTGCTGTTGAAAGTTTTGGATTTGGAAAGATTCATACTATATAATTGTAGATGACCTGTTGCAATCTATCAGGCACATAAAAGAGTGCTTCAGATTTGTTATGAAATTTTTTCAGTAGATCCAATGCATGATATTATATTAACTTAAAATTAATTTCTGTTTCATACGGCTTCATACAAACTCCAACTTTGAATTAATGTTCATTACTTCCCGTTCAAGCATAAAATTCAATAACATTCTATGCATAAAATGATTTTTATTTTCATTTAAAATTTTTTGAATCTTTATTTGTTCTATGTCTGTTAAAGGGAGCAGTATAAAAGGGTTTATCTACAATCATTCGCTGATAACTTTTTATCGGTCATCACATTGCCTCCTAATTTGATGACGTTCTTTGTAACATAATAATTGAATTTTAACCTTGCTGTTAGGGAAGCTGACATCCTCTTTATCACTTCTTCCATAACCAGCTAAACATATATAAACATGAAAAAACTAATTTTTGCAGTTGCAACAATGTTAGTGATCGCCGGATGCGATAACCGACAAGCTGAGATCGATTCAGCAAAGCGTACAAGTGATTCTCTTTCATCTGTGATCAGTGAAAGAGATAATTCTATCAATGAATTTCTTACTGCTTTCAATGAAATCGAAAGTAATCTCGATTCAGTTGCTCACAAGCAAGATGCAATCAGCGTGAATGTTGAGAAACAAGGTGAAATGAAATCCACTTCACGTGAACGTATCAATCAGAATATTGCTGCGATCAATGAATTGATGGATCAGAACCGCAAAAAAATTGCAGAGTTGAACCGGAAGGTGAAATCATCAGGTGGCAAGATCAAGGAATTCGAGAAAATGATCCAGTTACTTAATGAGCAGATCGCTCAGAAGGATCTTGAATTAGTCGCACTTAATGAAAAACTTGCAAACCTCAATACTCAGGTGGCACAACTTCAGACTTCTGTTGATACATTGACGAATACTTCAATGGCTCAGAGAAAAACAATCGAAGATCAGACTACAGCTCTTCACACTGCGTATTATGTAGTTGGAAAACAAAAGGATCTTCAGGAAGCGAAAGTGATCAATCGTACCGGTGGATTCATCGGAATTGGAAAATCACCAAAACTTGCTCCGAATGTTGACAACAGTAAGTTCAACAAGATCGATTATGTTGTGACGAATAACATTCCAATCGATAGTAAAACAGCCAAGATCGTTACATCACATCCGGCTGATTCGTATACGCTGAATACAGAAAATAAAAAAGTAGTTAGCCTTCAGATCACTAATCCTGAAAAATTCTGGAGCGCTTCTAAATATCTGGTAGTCGTAAAAAATTAAGAATTTAAATTTGGGGGAAAAGACAGGGCAGCCATTTGGGTTGCCCTTTTTTTTTAACTAATAACCGCCGACACCACACAAGTATTAGGATTTCCAATCCCTCACTTTTCACCTTCGCCTTTTCGTTATTCGTTAACAACTACTCCTATCACCAACACATCATCCACCTGTTCAAATTTTCCTTTCCAGGAGTTAAAATAATTTAAAAGAGCATCGTGCTGACTATTCATCGGTGTCAGATGGATCTCACGGATCACTTCGCGAAATTTTTTTGACATGATCTTTTTACCTTCGATTCCGCCGAACTGATCTGCATATCCATCGGTATAAAGATAGATTCGGTCGCCTTTTTCCAGGATAACTTTTTGTGATCTGAAGACCCTGTTCTCATCAGCATTAAATCCACCGATTGGTAACTTATCCGGTTTGATGAGCTCTGTTGTTGCATTTCTTTCAATATGCAATGGACGGTTTGCACCGGCAAATTGTAATGTCATTTCCGTTTTGTCGATCACACAAATGGCAATATCCATTCCGCCATGAGAGGAAGTTTGCTTCTGTCGCAAAGCTTCAACGATTCCTTCATTCAGTTCGTTGAGGATCTTCGCAGGATCAGTGAATTTATTCTGGAGAATGATCTGTTTCAGTAAAGCTGTTCCAACCATACTCATAAATGCCCCTGCTACGCCATGCCCTGTGCAGTCGGCAACAGCAAGATAGATCCGGTCGTTATATTCTTCCAGAAAATAGAAATCTCCACTCACAATATCCTTCGGCATATACAAGACAAATCCATCGGAAAAAATCCGGTCGATCGAGTCAGAATGTGGCATTATCGCTGACTGAATATTTTTTGCATAATGCAAACTGTCAAGGATCTCCTGGTTTTGCTGGGAAATTGACAAATGCTTTCTTTCAAGATCCCACTTCTGAACCATTACATTGTATGACCGGTCACTTAATTTTTCAGAGATCTTTTTATTCTCAGCTTCAAATTTTTTAAAAAGATGTCTGTATAGAAAAAAACCACCGGTAAGTAAGAGAATGTTCCCGGATAAAAGCATCCATCCTGCTGTATCACTAAAAAAGTTCTGATCGGGGAGTTGCCCGTTCAGGAGTGTCGTTAAAAGCAACATAAAGACTTGTCGGATAGTGATTGGTTCACAAAAGTAGCATTTTAGACAAGTTGTGCAAATTTGGCACTGTTTACAGGGTTCCTGCTTAATAAATTCGGAATTATTTGTAATATTGGGAACCAATTCAATCCGGAACAACTGCTTTATGCTGTCAAATTTTGTGAATGTACACTTGAGTAAAATGAGCGCTGATAAGGTGCTCTATACATATCAGGGAGTCATTGATGAAAGTATCACAGGTAAAATTTCCGATCTGATGGACAAGCATTTTGAAGAGAACACTATTCCTACAGAAAGACGGAAGAAGTTTTTCCTTATAATGGTTGAATGTGTTCAGAATGTTTTTCACCATCAACTTAAGCCTGAACACGAAGGACAGCCATTTGAATCCGGTATAATCGTGTCAACTGATGTTAATTCAAATTACAGGATCGTTTCCGGAAATTATATCGTCAATGGTTCCGTCAAAGCACTTGGCGAAAAGATTGAAAAGATGAATGCAATGACTCCTGAACAATTGCGGTCTTTTTATCAGGAGTCATTGGCAGTCGCTGAACTTTCGGAAAAGGGAGGGGCAGGGTTGGGTATCCTTGACATGGCCAGGAAATCAAAAATGCCTTTGGAATACGAATTCGTTCCAATCGATGATCATTACTCTTTCTTTATATTAGCTATATCAATACCATAAATACTATTACCAGATGAATAATTTAATCATAGAAGAAAGTATAAAGACACCATCGGTTTCTTTTGCTGCTACAACAGGGATACTTGAATTGAAAGGAAAATCCATTCCGGAAAATTCATTGGAATTTTACCGGCCGGTTTTTGAATGGATAGATAATTATGGCCAGTCTCCTAATTCTTCTACTGAGTTGAAAGTTAGGCTGGAATATTTCAATACAAGTTCTTCAAAATGTTTGCTTGATGTTTTCCGAAGACTTGAAACCATTAATCTCAGTGGTAAAAGCAGCGTAAAAGTCAGTTGGTATTATGATGTCGATGATGAAGATATGATGGAAGCTGGTGAAGATTATAGCGCTCTTGTGAAAATTCCTTTTGAAATGATGAAGGCTTAGTTGAACTTGAATGTTTTATTTTCTCCTTGAAAACATTCCAATTACCTTCCTGAAAATATCAAATTGCAACGTGAAATAAAGTGCAAGTGACATCAGCCAGATCACAACCATATTAACAATGAGCGTTCCTGTCTTGTTTCCAAATACATTTTTCGAGAATGAAAACATCGGTGAATCTGAAAAATTTTCGTGCGGATCGTTATGGAAGACCGGTTCAAAACGCTGAATGATCTTTTTATCGGTTATTACAAGCCTTTCAACCTGATTGCTGTTTCTTACCATTTCTTCCAGACTTTCATTTTCGTAACGGTTCTTCATGAAGAGGAATTCAGATTCGCCATTTTTTCCTGAAGTCATTTTTGAAATCTTAGCTTCCTTAGCTTCATTGGCCTTGTTGAATTTTTCAATGTAAAATTCACGCAGTTCATCCAGTGTACTGCGTAAAAGTGATATAGTTGATGTATTTACATTCTCATAACTTAATTGTGAAAGCAATTGAGTTTTTTTAGAATTAGCCAATGCAAGTTCATTGTTTAATTCAGTCTTAAGAATGGTAATAGGAATCATGATAGAATCTTTATTCACTTTAAAGATCATCATCCTTTCCAATCGATCGGTCTTTTCCCGCATGGCAGCGATCCACCAGTCTTTTTTATAAGTGGCCTGACTCATTGCTGCGTCGTGCTGATAAAATTGCTTTTCAAATGGATTGTTGGCAAACTGTTCAACAGTCAATGCTTCATATGACCATCGTGATGTCATAATATTTCCGATCCAGGGAACTCCTTCATTGCAATTGATCAAAGGATGTAATTTATCATATCTGACAATTACTCCACTCAATAAAATTTGCGGAATAAGCAGGAACGGGATCAGGATATATACAGTCACTGCTGAATCAAGTGCCGCTGAAATATTCAATCCAAGAAGATTTGCAAAACAACTTGTCGTAAAAAGAATCATCCAGTATGTCAGATTCATGTCGTGTATTCCCATTATGGCATTTCCAATCAATACAAAACATAAAGTCTGAATTGCTGAAATGATAAAGAGCAGACTTACCTTACTAAGAAAATAACTCGTCTTACTCAGATGTAAAAATTTCTCACGTTGCCTGATCTTTCTGTCACGGATGATCTCTTCCGCACTCACAGAAAGTCCCATGAACAAAGAAACTATTACACAGATGAAAAGATAAGCCGGTAAATTCGGATTCGAGATCAGTTCGTAACCGGAAGCAGATGAATAACGCAAAATGAATCCAAGGACAAACGCAAGTACAGGAGCTTCCAGTAAATTGATCAGCATGTATTGTTTATTGCTGAGTTTGGAAAGAAGATCACGTGTAAAGAAGATCTTCCATTGAGAAAATGGACCGGCTTTTTTATTTCTTTTTACAGACAGTTCAAGTTTCCTGTCTTCAACATTTGCAGCTTCAATATTCTTGTAAAGCTCATTCCATTCTTTAGGAGTTACTTTTCTGTTATTAGTTGACTTACCGAATTCATCTACTTCATGCAGCTCTATAATATTAAACAGTTGTTCGGGATTTATATTTCCGCAAACTGAACATTCGCTTTGCTCGGCGTCTGTAAGATGTACCTGACGTTTGAAATAAATAAGTGCATCGGCAGGATTTCCGAAGTAAACCGGATATCCACCCGTATCCAGCATATATAACTGATCGAATAACCGGAAGATGTCAGATGAAGGTTGATGGATAACTACAAAGATCAACTTACCACTCAAGGCAAGCTGTTTCAGTAAGTCCATTACGTTTTCTGCATCACGCGAAGAAAGTCCCGATGTCGGCTCATCTACGAATAAAATCGAAGGCTCTCTCACAAGTTCAAGACCTATGTTCAGCCGCTTTCTCTGTCCGCCACTTATCGTTTTATTCAAGACACTTCCTACTTTGAGGTCTCTGATCTCCATCAATCCAAGCGAATCAAGCACATCAAGTACTTTTGTGTGAATGTCATCATCACTCAATTCTCCGAAGCAAAGTTTTGTGTTGTAGAATAAATTCTGAAAGACACTTAATTCCTCGATCAACAGATCATCCTGCGGAATATTTCCGATGAGTCCCTCTGCAATATTTCCCTCATAAATATTTTTCCCATTGATCAGAACTTGTCCTGATGATGGTTTCATGCTACCATTCAGAACATTCAGTAAGGTTGATTTACCGGCACCACTGCCACCCATTATTCCGGTCAGATTTCCGGAGTTAACGGTGAAATTTATATTATGTAATCCTTGTTTCCCGTTACTGAAAACAAAATCAATATTCCTTGCTGAAAATTGAAACGTATCAGATTCATTCGCTGAAAGAAATGGCCGGATAATATCTCTGTAATAGATTGGCTTAAGACGAGAACAACGGATAACGGCTCCCTGCGTAATTACTGCAGCCCTGGTGCTATCGATCGGCTGACCATTTGCAATAAATGAATCTTGCCCACGGTAGGATAAGAAAAAGATCCCTGCATTTTTTAAATACAGAAATATCATTGTTCCATCCAGGTCGTCGTGCAGAAGCTGATGTGCATTCCTTAGATCGATATTCTCACGCGCAGAAACGATCAGCACATTGGCTGAATCGAAATCCCTTAATCCTGATTTTGCTGAAGCCAGTGACTGGCATAATGAGTATTCTTCATTTGTAATATTGAAGACCGTTGCAACAGTCTCTAAAAATTCTTTTTCCGGTTCTGTAATTTCAAGTTCAGATGACTGCATGAATTCTGCAAGTCGTAAAAAGACTATATATTTCTGACGTGTGTTTAATTCTTTGTTGATCTCTGTACAAATACGCAAAGCACGTACAGAACTGAATGCGATCTTTTTTCTTGTCCGGGTAATGTCGTCACCACCACCTGAATACTTTTCCATGTATTCATCAAATAACCGCAAGTATTCATCGACACGCTGTAAACTAACCTGCTGTCTTAGAAATCCTTCAACAACAGACCGGCTTTGTAATGTCAATCGTTCCAGGGCGGCTCCTATTGCAAAAAGTTGCATCAGAGCCTGGAGTATTTTTTCACTCATAGGTAGTCAAATAT
>JBMQEM010000067.1:0-7656 GCA_049363815.1 Bacteroidota bacterium | reverse complement strand
TGTATATCAGCCCTGTTTCTGTCATGTGCAATAAAATAGACAGAACCATCAGGTGCTGTACAAACATCTCTCACTCTTCCGTATTCATATTCGAGAAAATTAGTTTTAGCCAGAACACTGTCATAAGTCGAATTCATGGTATAAACAATTAATCCCTGATGAAAACCGGTTATAGCCTGAATGAGTCCGTTGAATTCAGGTATAGCAACATTATCATAAAAATCAATTCCTGAAGGAGGATTTCGTCCGGAATTGATAGGGAAAACAGCAAGAGTGTCATAGTAATTACAACTATCTAAATTATTGAAACAGCTGTCACCATCGTAGATCCACCAACCATAGAAACGGCCTTCTTCAAGCAGGTTCACTTCATCATACTGCATTCCATATTCCGAAACAATTAGATTACCATTCGGAGTCTGAACAATACCTTGAGGATTTCTGTGTCCATATGTAAAAGTATAATCAGCACGGGGATTATCGGAAGGGACAGTACCATCCGGATTTACGCGCAAAATTTTTCCACTGTTATTGAACAAAGTATCAAACTGGACGAAATATTCAGCAGTTGTAACATACAATTTATCATCATCACCAAATAATAATCGTCCGCCTGAATGCTCGCCGCTATGATACCAGTCAAGAATGAATTGTGGATTGTAGAGGGAATCGCCTGTGAGACTGTAATCATATCTGACTACACGAATATTTGTTCCGCCAGCATAATAATAAGCAGAATCTATTGTCAGGTAAACAAACGGATTATTCTGAAAATCGTTATGAGTTGTCACACTCATGATAAATCCTGTACCTATCTCAAGAATGGTATCAATGATATGAGTGGCCGGATCGAAAGTACACAACCTTGTTTTATCAGAATACCAAAGTTTATCATCAGGTCCCCAATACAGGTCCCACGGTCCTCCTAATCCCGGAGAAAGAAATGCTGTGTCGACTGCTACGGAGATCTCGACAATGGTATTTCCGATCGTGTCAGTTACAGTCTGTGCATTTGCGATTTTATGGAAAGAGCAAATGAACAATATTATTACAGCAAGTTTAATATTTCCAAACTTCATAACAGTAATTATTTATTGAATACAAATGAGTGATGAAAATACACAAAATACCTAAATCAAAAGCAAGGAATTTCATCATAACATCATTGAAATTCTGCTTAATTCCGGAATAATTAGTACTTTTAGCCATCAAAACAAACTAAAAACTTATGTCAAAAAAATTCCTTCTCTTACCAATTATTGCATTAGCACTTGTTGCATTTAATGCAGCTACATCAACCTGGAAACTGGATACTGCGCACTCCTATCTGGGATTTTCAATTGGCCATCTCTCCGTTTCTGAGATCAAAGGTTCTGTTGTAATGACAGAAGCAACGATCACTTCCACATCAGAAGATTTCTCTGATGCTGTTGTAAGTATGAAAGCCGATATGAATACGATCGACACAGACAATGAAAAAAGAGATGCTCACTTAAAAACAGCTGATTTTTTTGACACAGCAAAATTTCCTGAGCTTACATTCCAGAGCACATCAGTAAAGAAAACAGGCGCTGATAAATACGTTATCAAAGGCAACCTGACAATGCATGGGATCACAAAAGAAATAACATTGGATGCGACAACAAAATCAGGAACAAATCCAAACAATAACAAACCGATCACAGGTATGAAGATCACCGGTTCGATCAACCGACTGGATTTCGACATTTCAAAAAGTGCTCCGGAAGAGGTGTTGAGCAATGCAGTTGCGATTGAGGCGAATTTGGAGTTGGGGAAAGAGTAAAACTAGAAACTAATACAGTAATATATTAAAAGTCCCTTACCATTGACAACTCATTGGTTGGGGACTTTTAATTTTTTATCAATTGACAAAGACTTTTTCTTTTCAATTATTGTTTTAAAACAAGAGCGATTAAACTCTATTATCAAAACCTGAATTATGTAAATCCAGAAGATCAATTTCGAAGTTTGGTTTGGCATTAGTATAACATTCTTCATAACAAAAAGTCTTATCGAACCATATATCTCAATCGAATACTATGAGTTGATCACTTGCATTGTAATACAAGTCTCCTTATTTCACTCGAAAAGTTATTACCAGGTTAGACAAAACGAATTCCTCTTCGCAGGTCCGGATTCAGTCATAATAATGAATCGACTTTTAAAAATAGAAAAAAGTGCGATGTGAAAGAATCATTTTTACACCACCACCCCACTCATCACCCCCACAAAATCATCAAACAAATAAGTACTGTCATGTGGCCCCGGAGCTGATTCAGGATGGTATTGAACAGAGAAAGCAACACGGTCACGGACACGCATACCTTCAATAGTGTTGTCATTAAGATTGATGTGAGTGATCTCCACATCTTTTGATTTACGCATCTGGTCTTCGATCACGGAGAAGCCATGATTTTGTGAAGTGATCTCGCAACGACCGGTGATGATGTTTTTGACAGGGTGATTGATACCTCTGTGTCCGTTGAACATTTTGTAAGTACCAACACCGCAAGCCTGAGCAAGTAACTGCTGACCCAGACAAATTCCGAAAAGTGGAATGTTTTGTTTGAGGATATCTTTGATGTTATTGATCACATCAGTCATTGTAGCGGGATCGCCGGGACCATTACTCATCATAATGCCATCCGGTTCCCAGTCGTGAATATCTTTGTATTTTGTATTGGCAGGAAAAACCTGAACGTAACAATCCCTGTCGACCAGATTGCGGATGATATTTTTCTTCACACCGAAATCCATCACTGCGACCTTACGTTTCGCATTCGGATTACCCGCGAAGTATGGCTTTTTCGTACTCACCTTACTCGACAATTCAAGCCCTTCCATAGATGGTACCTGTTTCAATTTCGCCTGCAGGATCTCTATGTCAGTTGTATCGGATGAAACGATACAGTTCATTGCCCCTTTAGAACGGATATGACGAACAATTGCACGCGTATCTACATCTTCTATAGCAACAACTTTGTTTCGCTTAAAGTACTCGTCAATCGATTCCACAGCACTCTTCCGGCTATACTGCAAAGAAAAACTTCTGCAGATGAGTCCGGAGATGCTGATGCCATCACTTTCTACTTCCTGAGACTCGCCGGCGCTGATTCCGTAATTACCGATATGGACGTGTGTGGTAAGCAACATTTGTCCGAAGTAAGAAGGATCCGTGAAAATTTCCTGATAGCCGGTCATGCCGGTATTAAAGCAGATCTCCCCGGTCGCCGTTCCCATAGCCCCCGCTGCTGAACCGTGAAAAATGGTTCCATCTTCTAAAAGTAAAATAGCCGGAGATTTTTGTTGGTATTTCATGACGGAGAGAAGTTTGGCGAAGGTAAGGATTTCTCTGGCTGGAAGCGCGGATGTTTAAAAGTTGCGGGGGAATGTTAATTATATGGGATAGGGTTAAAGGTCAAAGGTCAAAGGTCAAAGGTTAGAGGTTAGAGGTCAAAGGTCAAAGGTTAGAGGTTAGAGGTTAGAGGTTAGAGGTTGGAGGTTAGAGGTCAAAGGTTAAAGGTTAAAGATAAAAGCTAAAAGTGCTTCGTAGGCAACTACAAAGTCACTTTGAACTTTGAACACAAAAAAAGCCGTATTTTACCCAACTTTCAAAATACAAATCTCAAACACAAATGGAATCCACATTCGACCTCGCCCGCACCAGCCGCGGAACGCTTGAAAAATTTCTCAATAAATATTCACTTGAACAACTGAACAAGATCCCGGAAGGATTTAACAATAATCTCATCTGGAACATCGGACATATTGTTGTCGTCCAGCAGATGCTCATTTATCGTCTTTCAGGATTACCAATGCTCGTAAGTCCTGAATTGGTGAATTCCTTCAAGCGCGATTCAAAACCGGAAGGTGATGTATCGCAGCAGGAAGTAGATACGATCAAAGCGTTGCTTCACCACCCCATCGACAAAACCCAGGAAGACCTGAAGAATGGAATTTTTCAGAACTACACTGAATTCACCACCCTTACCGGCTATACGATCCGCAATGCTAAAGAGGCCATCATGTTCAACAATTTTCACGAGGCGATTCATACGGGGGTGATGATGGGAATTAGGAAGTTTGTATAAGTGTTAGCAGATTTCAGGTTTTGCTTCGTAGGCAAAACATTTCCTGAATAAATCCTATTACCTACGAAGCAAAACCTGAAACCTGCGAACCTGCAACCTCAAAAAAAAAGAGGACAGAACTTCCGCTCTATCCTCTTTTTCAAATTTTATAAGTAACCGACTATTCGTCTGTCTTCTTTTTCTTCGCTGCTTTCTTAGGAGCCTCTTCACCTGCATCAGCTTTTGGTTTCTTTGCTGCTGCCGGTTTTTTTGCTGCTTTTGGTTCTGCAGTTTCAGCTGCATCATCAGTTGCTTTTTTCTTAGCACCACCACTACGGCGAGTTGCTTTTTTCGCAGGAGCTGCAGAAGCTTTACCTTCTCCACCATAGATCAGGTTGAAATCAACCAGTTCCATCATGCACATTTCTGCATTGTCACCGGGACGATTTTCAAGTTTGATGATCCGTGTATAACCTCCTGCACGCTCTCCGATCTTCGGAGCTACTTCACGGAATAATTCCGTTACAGCATCTTTGTCCTGAAGATATGAGAAAACCATACGACGTGAATGCGTAGAGTCATCTTTACCGCGTGTTAAGATCGGCTCAACATATTTGCGGAGCGCTTTAGCCTTTGCAAGCGTTGTGTTTATACGTTTGTGCAGGATTAGCGATGCAGCCATATTAGAAAGTAATGCCTTTCTGTGGCTTTGCGTTCTGCCGAGATGATTGATTTTTTTACCGTGTCTCATTTTTTTATTCTCTTAAATCGACCGCCGTTCTTTTCCGGTGATCATACTGAATTATTTTTCCTCCGGATTATTTACGATCGAGGTATTTACCGACATTCATTCCGAATGTTAGATTTTTTGAACGTACAAGTTCTTCTAACTCTGTAAGTGATTTCTTACCGAAGTTACGGAACTTCAACAGGTCTGCCTTATTGTAAGAAACAAGGTCACCCAGTGTTTCAACATCTGCAGCTTTCAGACAGTTAAGGGCACGAACTGAAAGATCCATGTCAACAAGTTTTGTACTCAACAGCTGACGCATGTGAAGTGTGTTCTCGTCTAATTCTTCAGTAGGTGTTTTTTCTTTCGTCTCAAGCGTGATTTTCTCATCAGAGAAAAGCATGAAGTGATGGATCAGGATCTCTGCTGCTTCTTTCAAAGCTTCTTTCGGATGAATTGAACCGTCAGTTGTGATCTCCATGATCAGCTTCTCATAATCGGTCTTTTGTTCAACACGATAGTTCTCGATAGAATATTTCACATTACGGATCGGTGTGTAGATAGAATCTACAGCGATCGTTCCGATCGGTGCACTGCTGTTTTTATTTTCTTCAGATGGAACATAACCGCGGCCTTTATCGATGTTAAGATCGATCGTAAGTTTCACGCTGGTTTCCATATTGCACAATACTAATTCCGGATTCAATACCTGGAAAGCAGTTGTGAATTTGCTGATATCGCCTGCAGTAAATTGTGTTTTACCGCTTACACTGATCGTTACTTTTTCAGTGTCTGTTCCCTGAATCTGTTGTTTGAAACGAACCTGTTTTAAGTTCAGGATAATTTCAGTTACATCTTCTACAACACCTTTGATGGTAGAAAACTCATGATCCACGCCTGAAATTTTGATAGAAGTAATTGCATGTCCTTCCAATGAAGAAAGCAAAATTCTTCTCAATGCATTACCGACGGTAATTCCATACCCCGGTTCTAGTGGACGGAACTCGAACACACCGTGACGGTCGTCAGAGTTAATCATGATCACTTTATCCGGTCTCTGAAATGCTAAGATGGCCATTGTATCGTTTGTAGTTAAAGGTTTGACTTTTTATTGGACTTGGAAAGTGTAATCCTGGGAGATCTTTCCGCTCTCTTGAAATTGGTAAGTGGTAATTAGTGAGTGGCAAAGCAAAACTGTGCTACTCACTAATTACTAATTATTACTTACTGTATAGTTCGACAATCAACTGTTCCTTGATCGACTCAGGGATCATGTCGCGTGATGGTCCGCTAAGGACTTTTCCTGTCATTGTTGCTCTGTCCCACTCCAACCATGCATGACGGCTAGCTGAAGATGGAGCATTGTTAACAATCACCTCGAGAGCTTTTGATTGCTCGCGTACTGCTACTACATCACCTGGGCGGCAAGTATAAGAAGGGATGTTAACTACTTTACCATTCACAGTGATATGACGGTGAGAAACTAGTTGACGTGATGCCATACGTGTTGGTGCAAGACCAAGACGGAATGTTACGTTATCTAAACGAAGTTCGATCAACTGTAATAGGTTTTCACCTGTTACGCCACCTTTACGGGAAGCACGGTCGAAAATTTTCGCGAACTGACGCTCCAGAATTCCGTACATGTATTTCACTTTCTGCTTTTCCATTAACTGGACAGCGTACTCGCTTTGTTTAGCACGTTTCTTAGTTTGTCCGTGTTGTCCGGGAGGATAGTTCTTTTTCTCAAGAGCCTTATCCGGTCCGAAGATTGGTTCACGAAATTTACGTGCGATCTTTGTAGAAGGGCCAATATATCTTGCCATGGTAAATTATTTCTGATCTTTAATAAAACTGAATAAAATTATACTCTACGCTTTCCTTTAGGGCGGCATCCGTTGTGAGGAATTGGAGTTAAGTCCATGATCTCAGTAACTTCGATACCTGATTGGTGAAGTGTACGGATAGCTGACTCACGTCCGCCGCCCGGTCCTCTTACGAAAACCTTCACTTTACGGAGACCAAGGTCGAAAGCAGCTTTCGCGCAATCAGCAGCTGCTAACTGGGCAGCATACGGAGTGTTCTTTTTCGAACCTTTGAATCCCATTTTCCCTGCTGACGCCCAGGAAATAACTTGTCCTGAATCATTCGTAAGCGAGATGATGATATTGTTAAAAGTGGCGCTGATAAATGCTTTACCGAACGCTTCTACTTTCACCACTTTTTTCTTAGCGGCTTTAGTACTTTTGTTTGTTGTTTGTTGAGTTGCCATGAGGATCAATTACATTTTAGTTGCCTTCTTCTTGTTGGCAACAGTTTTACGTTTACCTTTTCTGGTACGGGTGTTCGTTTTAGTACGCTGGCCACGAACCGGAAGGCCATTACGGTGACGCATACCACGGTAGCAGTTGATATCAACCAGACGTTTGATGTTCAGTTGAGTTTCTGAACGAAGAGCACCTTCAACTTTTAATTCGTTGATGATATTACGGATCTTCGTCAGTTGATCATCATCCCATGCATCTACTTTCACGCTATGGTCGATTCCCGCTTCATTCAGGATACGCTCAGCCGTTGAACGACCGATGCCGAAAATGTACGTTAGGCCAATGACGCCTCTTTTGTGTTTTGGTAAATCAATACCAGCAATACGAGCCATTTATTCTTGGTTTGTTTGTTTTGTTTTTATATCAGATGTTATCTAAAACCTGTCAGGAATTAACCTTGACGCTGCTTAAAGCGAGGGTTCTTTTTGTTGATAACATACAATCTTCCTTTTCTGCGTACGATCTTACAGTCGACACTTCTTTTTTTAATAGCAGGTTTTACTTTCAT
>JBMQEM010000066.1:0-28497 GCA_049363815.1 Bacteroidota bacterium | reverse complement strand
TAACGTTTGTCGTTGACAAAGACGGTAAGGTAACTAGTGCAAAAGTTTTACGTGGTATTGGCGGAGGTTGTGATGAAGAAGCTCTCCGTGTTGTAAAGAACATGCCTGAGTGGAAACCGGGCCGCCAGAACGGAAGAAGCGTAATGGTACAATACAATCTGCCGGTTGTATTTAACTTAAAGTAATACCTAGCCAATGCCTGTACGAAGAACGGCTGCCGAACGAGTATCGTTTTTATTGAATATTTTTATGATCCTTGCATATGCTTTCGGCGGAATTGCATTGTTTTTCTGGAAGCTTCCATCTGTACCGGATCAAAACAGGAAAATTGCAAGCGGCGTTTTGATCTTATATGCCGGATACAGAACATTTAAATTACTGCGCACCAAAAAGAACTGACCGATGAAAATAAAAGCCGGAGTACTCTCACTTTTTACGGTCGCCATACTTTTTTTTTCATGTAGTAACGATGGTGCGAAACATGCGCCATATACAGACACACCTACAAGCGGAGAGATCCTGATACTTGCCGATGAATCTTATGAGCCGTTAATTCAGGTTCAGATAGACACATTTCAGGAAATTTATGTCAAGGCAAAGATCAATGTCAGGTATCTGCCGGAAGAAGAGTTGTTCAGGCAACTCATGAACAACGATACTGTCCGGATCGCAATTACTGCCCGCGACCTGAATGATGCCGAGCGCAAGGATTTTGAGATCAGAAAAATTGTACCGCGTAATTTGAGAATTGCGTCTGACGGCGTTGCGCTCATCGTGAATCCGGAAAATCCGGACACACTTCTGACAACAGATCAGCTTCAATCGATTCTACAGGGCAAATACAATACGTGGAAAGAACTTTCAGGGACAGGAATAAAAGACAGTATTCTTGTTGTATTCGATAAAAATGGCTCTGCAAATGCGCGATATTTAAAAGAGAAATTCCTTGGCGACAAATCGTTCCCTAAAAACAGTTATGCAACTAATTCAAGTGCTGCTGTTGTTGAATATGTAAGCAAAACTAAAGGCGCAGTTGGTGTGATCGGTGTGAACTGGATCAGCGATTCCGATGACTCGACCACGACCTCTTTCCTGGACAAAATCAAGGTAGTAGGGATCTCACAAATGGATTCAACAGGCGTTCAATTAGAGTATTACAAGCCATTTCAGGCGTATATTGCATTGAAAAGCTATCCATTGATCAGAGATATTATGATCGTCAATATAGAAGGCCGGAGCGGACTTGGCACAGGCTTTGCTTCCTTTGTCGCAGGTGATAAAGGTCAGAGGATGATCCGGATGATGGGACTACTTCCGGCAACGATGCCGGTAAGGATCATTCAGGTTAATTAAATCGAATTATGAAAAAAACAATAATTTATTTCAGTCTGGTTGTTCTTGGTGCATTTAATGTATCAGCACAGTCAATTCAGGAAGCACGGAAGCTGACGGAAAGCGAACAATACGAACAAGCTTCAGCAATGTACAAGCAGCTTATTGCAGCAAAACCAACTGATGCAAATCTGTACTATTTCTTTGGTGATAATATTTTATCAGATGAGAATGCTGATTCAGCAAGAGTAGTTTTTGAAAAAGGAAAGACCATCGATCCTAATAATGCATTACTGAAGATCGGTACAGCTAAGTTGCTTCTGGATGCTATTAATGTTCGTGAAGCAAAGGCGGCTCTTGATAAGGACGGAAACAATCCGGTACTTAAAAACCGTAATGAAGATGCACTTGCAAATGTTTCTAATGCAGGAAAATTATTGGACGAAGCAGTAGCGGTTGCTCCCGCAAAGGATCCTTTAATTTTAATTGAAGCAGCTGAAGCATATATTCACTACGAAAACAAGGACCTTGATAAAGCAAAAGCATTACTTGATAAAGCGAATGTTATTGATCCAAAGAATGTAGAAGTTAACATCCTTTATGGCGAGATCTATGGTAATCTCTCAAATGCAACTTTAGCAGCAGAGTATTTTAACAAAGCCCAGGAGCTCGATCCAAAATCTGCACGTGCGATCGTAAGTAAAGGCCGCTTGTATTATAATTCTACAAATTACGACGCTGCCGCAGAGGAATTCGAGAGAGCAATTAAACTAGATCCTGCTTATGCGCCAGCCTACAGCGCGGTTGCTTATGCTTATCTGAAACAAGGGAAACTTGAGAAGGCAAAAGAAGCAGCAAAAAAGTATCTTGAACTTTCTAAAAATAATTGCAGTGCGAGAATCTTTTATGCTTCGCTCTTATACTTCTCAAAAAGCTACCAGGAAGCATTGGCCGAACTTGCCCAGGTTTCCGAAAAGTGTGATTCGAATAATTTAAAGATGTTACGAATTCAGGCGTATAGCAATTACGAAGCTGAAAAATATAAGGAAGGTCTGGATGTAATGGAACATTTGTTCCGCATTGTTCCGATGGATAACCGGGATAAAAAAGACTTTGAGTATTATGGAAAGCTCTTAATAAAAACTGACCAAGATTCTCTTGGAATTGAACAGTTGATGAAAGCATATTCACTTGATCCGACCCGTGGCGATCTTCTTTCAGAAATTGCCAACGCATGGTTCAAGTTAAAAAACTATACTAATGCTATTCTGTATATGCAACAAAAAATTGTGCTTGGAAAAGATGTTAAGGTCGCGGATTATTATTTGTTAGGCCGTTCATATTATTACACAGGACAATATCTTCCTGCAGATTCGGCTTTCATGAAAGTAAATGAAATTTCTCCAAAATACGCCAGCGGCTGGTTATGGAGAGCTGACGTATGCAGTAACATCGACAGCACCGGAAAAGACAGTCTTGCGAAACCGTTTTACGACAAATACATTCAAATCGCAGACTCCGATTCTGTTAACATTTCCAAATATCAAAGTGGTCTTATCCGGGCGTATAGCTATATGGCATCCTATTATTTATTGATAAGAAAGGATACAGAAAGAGCGAAGTATTACCTGAGAAAAAAACTCGAACTTATTGCTGAACCGGAAGAGAAAAGAAAGATCCAGATCCAAATCGATCAGATCGACGGCAAACTACCGAAAGGCAAATAGAACATAAATTAATTCAATTAAAAAAGACCTCCTGAAATTTTTCAGGAGGTCTTTTTTATTTTGCCAAATCCTAAATTCCTGTAATCCAAATCCTAAATTCCTTTAATCCTTCAATCCTAGTACGAATCCTAAAATCTTTTAATCCTAATCCATTTTTATTTACATTGCATGCTCACAGATCTAAACACACTGTATGGCATCAAAGCACTTTACCAAAAAGTCATTATCTGTACTTTTTGCAGAAGCAGACGAAACCGGAGAACACACACTCAAGAGGACTCTGGGCCCAACACAATTAGTAATGCTTGGTATTGGTGCCATCATTGGTGCCGGTCTTTTCAGTATTACCGGCGGCGCAGCAGCACACAATGCCGGTCCGGCAGTAACAATTTCTTTTGTCATCGCAGCGGTAGCATGTGCCTTTGCAGGATTATGTTATGCCGAGTTTGCATCCATGATTCCGGTTGCAGGTTCAGCGTATACTTATTCATATGCAACCATGGGTCGATTCATTGCATGGATCATCGGATGGGACCTTGTACTTGAATATGCTGTAGGAGCGGCAACTGTTTCCATCAGCTGGTCAAGGTATTTGGTCAAGTTTCTCGAACACTATAACATTCAACTCGCCCCGCAGATGACCATGTCGCCATGGGATTCAGTCACCATGGCCGACGGTTCGATCGTAACAGGAATAATTAATTTACCTGCCGTATTCATTGTAGTATTGATGTCGCTTATACTTGTCAGAGGTACACAAGAGTCATCGAGATTCAACGGGGTTATCGTCGGATTAAAAGTTGCAGTCGTTCTGATCTTCATCGGACTTGGTTGGAACTACATTGATACAGCAAACTACACTCCTTATATTCCTGCAAACACAGGCACCTTTGGTGAGTTCGGATGGAGTGGTATTGTAAGGGCGGCCGGAATTATTTTCTTCGCATACATTGGTTTTGATGCAGTATCAACTGCCGCGCAGGAAGCAAAGAATCCGAAGAAGGACATGCCGATTGGAATCCTGGTCTCGCTGGCCATATGTACGGTCTTATATATTTTGTTCGCACACGTAATGACAGGATTGGCACATTACACAGAGTTTCAGGGACAGGACGGAATTGCACCGGTTGCCGTTGCCATTGAGCATACACCATATGAATGGTTAAAGCAGGCGATCATCCTTGCCATCCTTGCAGGCTATTCTTCAGTCATCCTTGTCATGTTACTAGGACAATCCCGCGTATTCTTCTCTATGTCGAAAGATGGTTTATTGCCGCCGATATTCTGTAAAATTCATCCGAAGTTTAAAACACCGCACAAGTCAAATTTATTATTTGCAGTATTCGTCAGTTTGTTTGCTGCATTTATTCCTGCACGTGTTGTTGGTGAGATGACCAGCATTGGAACTCTTTTCGCATTCGTTCTCGTTTGTATTGGCGTATTGGTATTAAGAAAAACACAACCGGATGCTCCACGTGTATTCAGAACTCCGATGGTTCCATTGGTTCCGATTTTAGGTGTATTGTTCTGCGTATTTATGATGGCTTCATTGCCATTCGATACATGGTTACGTTTGATGGCATGGATGGCCGTTGGTGTCGGGATTTATTTCTGGTATGGGGCTAAGAATGCGAAGTTCTAGATAGAATATTTGCTATAAGGTTAAAGGTTAAGGGTCAAAGGTTGTTGCTGCATTCAGATTGCAGCTAAAACCTTTGGCCCTTGACCTTTTTACCCAAAAGTCTTTACCCTAAAATAACCAGAACATTTTTCAGGAATTCAAGTAAAAAACCGATCAACGACTTGAATTAAGAATGGAAATAACCCCCTTTTGGCGCGACGTAATACTCATTATCATCAGTTTCCTGATGTTTATGGGAACGATCTATGTTTATTTCCGTTTGAGGAGTAGTACTTTTCGCAGGACCAGAAAACTTTTAGAAGAACGTGTTGAAGTCAAGACCAGACAGTTGAGAGAAAAAAATCTTGAACTGGAGAAGCTTTCACTGGTAGCAAGCCGGACAGACAACTCGGTTATAATTGCAGATTCAACAGGAGAGATCGAATGGGTCAACGACGGATTTATTCGTTTGATCGGAATGCCAAAGGAAACCGTCATCGGCAGAAAACTTTCTGAGATCAATGTATACAGCAATGTTGATGCAGAGATCAAAGACGCAATTGAGAACAAGCATTCGAAGATCTTTCAAAGTAATGTCACGACTCACAACCTCAAGAACATCTGGCTTTCTTCAACCCTCACACCTATCTACGGCGACGACGGAATTGTAAAGAAAATTGTGGTGGTAGATACGGATTTCACTACGACCAAGAACATGCAGAATGTTATTGAAGCCTCTCTGAAAGAGAAAGATGTTTTGCTTAAAGAGATTCACCACAGGGTAAAAAATAATTTACAGATCATTATCAGTTTGCTGAATCTGCAAAGTGGATATATCAAAGACGAGGATACTCTGAAAGCCGTTCAGGATGGACAAAACCGTGTTCGTTCAATGGCTCTTGTACACGAAAAGTTTTACCAGGCCGAAGAACTGACGGAGATCGACTTCGGCGAGTACGCATCAAAGCTTTGTCAGTACCTGTATCAGTCCTATGGCGATAAAACCGAGCGTATCAATGTAAAAGTAACAGGCGACCATGTCGGACTTGATATGGACACAGCAATGCCATGTGGCTTGCTGGTGAATGAAGTCGTTTCCAATTCATATAAATATGCTTTTCCGGGAAGTACAACCGGAGAGATAGAGATCAACCTGAAAAAAGAGGGCAAAAAAGTAATTTTGAAGATGTCTGATTCCGGAATAGGCTTACCGGAAAATGTGGACTTTGAAAAGTCAGAAACACTTGGAATGCAATTAATTCAGGCCTTAACCAGTCAACTGGACGGAGAATTGAAAGTTTCACGTGAAAAAGGGACAACTTTCGAAGTATCTTTTACGTATCCCCGTCACAACGGTTAATTATAAATACTATTTTCAGGTTTTAGTTAACTAGAAAAACAACTATGGCAGCATTAAAAATAATGATTGTTGAGGACGAGATCATCGTTGCAAAAGACATTCAACGAATTTTAAAGAAGCTCGGATATGAAGCTTTTGATCCGTTTGCCAATGGAAAGAAAGCGCTTGATTCGATTGAGAAATTGAATCCTGATATTTTGTTGCTCGACATTAATCTGAAAAGCAGTGAGATCGATGGTATTCAGGTCGCCGAACAGATCCATCAGCACTATCAGATTCCGTTTATCTTTTTAACGGCATTTTCTGATAAGACAACACTGGAACGTGCAAAACTTACAGAACCCTATGGCTATATCATTAAGCCATTTGAAGAAGATGATATTCGTACAGCAATAGAAATTGCATTCTACAAATACACGAAGGATCTTGAAATGCAAAACAAGGGAAATCGTTTTGCTGCTGCCTTAGATAGTCTTGAAGTTGCCGTTATCATCACCGATTCAAATGAGAAAGTGATCTTCATGAACAAGATGGCCGAAACACTTACCGGTTGTCTGAAGCAGGAAGCCCTTGGAAAAGATATTTCTATAGCAATGAAGAATTGCACACAGGATACCCGGAACGTATTTAAGACGCTTGCACATTCAGTTGTTGGTGATGCACAGAAGAAAGATGGCGACGCAGAAGTGCCCGTATCAAATGGTGCTGCAGAACAGAAGGTAGCAGTAAATACATTCCCGATCCTTACCGTAAACAATAAGATCAACGGTTGTGCTTTTGTAATGACTTCGCCGGGTCGACGTGATGCAGTTCAGGAAACGACGACAGATAAAAACCTTTTCAACTTCCTGGAGAATATTTACGCAAACAACAGTTTCTTCGTAAAGAAAGATTCTCGTTTTGTAAAAGTGAATTTTCAGGATATCCTTTGGATTGAAGCATTGGATAACTATGTGATCATAAAAACAAGTTCTAAGGAGCAATTCATTTTGCATAGTTCGATGAAAGATATCGAATCTAAACTTCCGCAGTTGAACTTTGCACGTGTTCACCGTTCATACATTGTACAGTTAGAAAAAATTAATGCATTGGAAGAAAATGCATGTATCATAGATGGTAACAGAATACCGATCGGAAAAAGTTATAAGGACAATCTTATGAGCAGACTGAATTTGTTTTAGCAGGTCGTTCATTAGGTCAAGGGTCAAAGGTCAAGGGTTAAACAGTACAATGTTTTACACTTGACCTTTTTCAATTCAAGAGGAAAAGGTATAAAGTGTTTAAGGTGTGGGACACAGTACACCTTAAACCATTCATAAAAAATCACTAGTGTCCCATAAATCATTTTCGTATGAAACCGAATAAATAAATGAATAGTTTTTCGTTCTGTCGACATAAAAAAATTCATAAAAAGTTTTTTGCAAATAGGCCTATATAGACGTAAGCTAAATCTTTAACTCATTTGGTTAAGGCGAACGATATATGCGTTGTGTATTTAGATTATTAGGCCCGTTAGGGCCAAACTCTTGGTAACATTTAAACCACACTAGTGCGCTAAGCCCTTTAGGGGCGCACTCTTTAAAAACACAGTTTTCTTATGATATTATATTGGGTGCTGGAGCTTTTTATGCAGTTGAATTAATGGACACAAGCACGGTGTTAAACGAGTTCGCCCCTAATGGGGCTCGACTTTCTTGTAAAGTCTAGTATTACCAAAAGTATGGCCCTAACGGGCCTTGACTTGCCGTGTAACATAGTATTATAATTAAGTTGACGCCCGGTGATAGCTTTCAGGAGAAACAAAAATAGAACAGCTTTATCTTTGATCTAAAAAGAAGTGTGTCAACAGAAAGTGGGGGCTTGTTATAAATTTGTTCTGCGAACAGTTCATTTAAGAGATAATTTTCAACTTAAATTACAGAAGCATATTTTTTGCGGACAGTTGTGCTCTTGACTCCAAGACCTTAACTCCCTTATTTTAAACTTCAACCTTAAAATTCCCCGTACATCAAAAAAAATACAATAGTTTCGCATAAAAATTTACCTGTGTCCGGTTCAGAAATAATTGTCGTTAAAGATTTAGTAAAGCACTATAAGGAAATAGAGGCAGTAAACGGAATCAGTTTTTCTGTTTTTGAAGGAGAGATCTTCGGGCTGCTGGGACCTAATGGGGCCGGCAAAACCACCACCCTTGAGATCATTGAAACCCTGAGAGAGAAAACCTCGGGCTCGGTGGTTGTGGATGGCATTTCGCTTGATGCAGATCCCAATTCGATCAAGCAAATTATTGGAGTACAACTTCAGGCAGCGAATTATTATCCGAACCTGATGCTGAATGAACTGCTGGATCTTTTTGCCGGACTTTATAATACAAACATCAATAATTCTGAAATGCTAGCCTTGGTTGGTCTTGAAACACGGGGCAAATCAAAATACAAAGAACTGTCCGGCGGGCAGAAGCAACGGTTTTCAATTGCTACAACACTGATCAACAAACCAAAGATTGTTTTTCTTGATGAACCCACCACAGGACTGGATCCGCAAGCCCGCAGGAATTTGTGGGACTTGATCAAAGAGATCCGCTCAAAGGGAACAACTGTTGTGATCACCACACATTACATGGATGAAGCGGAAATTCTTTGTGACAGGGTGGCAATTATTGAAAAGGGAAAGATCATCTCACTGAATTCTCCGGAGAAATTGATCGACAACCTGATCGCATCCGGATTTGAAAGAAAGAAGGAAGTGAAGAGTGCGAATCTGGAAGATGTATTTTTATCGCTCACCGGTTATGAATGGAGGGATCAATAGGATGGAGCAGAAAAGAAATTATAGTCAGATCAGGGCAATGAAAGCAATTGCCTTTGCAAGCTTTCGTTCGATAATAAGAAATCCTTCAGCAGTTATTTTCAGTATTGCATTTCCGCTCGTTTTCATTGTTGCATTTGGATTTATAAATGGCAGCAGTATAAAAATGGAAGTGGGTATTGATCCAAATAGTGATACAACAGGTACGATCTATCATTCATTTGTCAATTCACCAGGCATTGCCTTGAAAAAGAACATTGCTGCTGTAGATTTGAATGAACGACTTAGTAAAGGGAGAATAGATGCAATTTTAAAATTCGACCATACTGATGCTACAGGTCTGGAAGCGGTTGAGATCATAACTTCGCAGGCATCGCGTGAGAAAGGAATGTTTGTTCGCTCGCTCATTAATAATTTAGTTGACAAGCAAAATCTGGAATATTATAAAAATGTTTCGCAGCATATTGACAGCAGCACAGCTGCCGTAGCACGTGAAACTACGAGACCGACAGAACTCCGTGAAACAAAAGTTGCGGGGAGAGAATATAAGATGATCGATTTCATTTTGCCGGGTCAACTTGGATTTTCAATTTTAAGTGCAGCCGTATTCGGAACAGCTTTTGTTTTTTATTCTTTGCGTCAGACAATGGTTCTGAAACGTTTTTTTGCAACACCAATCAAACGCCCATATATAATTTTAGGCGAAGCGCTGAGCAGACTTGTTTTCCAGTTGTTGGGTTCATCGGTAATCTTGTTTATCGGACACTTTGTTTTCGGGTTTACATTGATTCACGGACTGTGGACAGCAATTGTGATGTTATTGTTATCGGCTCTTGGATTGATTGTCTTTATGGGATTTGGTTTCGTTGTTTCCGGAATAGCAAAATCCGAAAATGTAATCCCCCCGATTGCTAATATTATCACATTGCCCCAGTTTCTGCTTTGCGGAACATTTTTTCCGATCGATGCATTTCCAAAATGGCTCCAGATCATCAGCAAGGTGCTTCCTCTGACTTATCTGAACGATGCATTGCGCCTGGTTGCCTTTGAGGGAGCCGGTTTAGCGGAAATTTCCTCACAATTGACGATTTTGGTATTATGGGGAATCGTTGTTTATGCAGCAGCAGTCCGATTTTTTCGCTGGGAATAGAGGTTTTGTCTGCTTTCTGTAATTAATTAACAGATAATGTATGGTAATTCAGCAAATTATGTACTTAATGGCACGGGCTTTTTGTACTTTTGTATAAGGTAATGTCCACACCACAATGAAAAAAATAATATCGGGAACTTTATTCACCCGGTACGCACTTCTTTTTGCTTTTATCTTAAGTCCGTTTTTGCTTTCAGCTCAGATGGGAAAGAATGGTGCATTGACGACCAGCACTACAAGTATCTTAAATGATTACACAACTTTAACATCAAATGCCTCTTCCGGGACGAATACGTTAAATGTTGCTTCCAGTGCATTAAACGCAGCAATTGCTACTCCGCTGGCTCCCGGTGACCTGATCTTTATTATTCAGATGCAGGGGGCAACAATGACCTCAGCAAACGACACAACATATGGTAGTTTGGTTTCTTATGGTAATTGTGGAAATTTTGAATTTCTGGAAGTTGCCGATGTACCATCATCAACACAGATCACTACAGCTTGTCAGTTAAAGAACAATTATACCTCCGCAGGGAGAACACAAGTTGTGCGTGTGCCACGCTTAACAACATTGACAGTCGGTTCCGGTGGTTCAATGACTTGTCCGCCCTGGAATGGAAGTACAGGCGGAGTTTTAATTCTGGAAGTTGTAAATGGAATAACAGTCAATACCGGTGGAACGATCAGTGCAACTGGCAAAGGTTTCAGAGGGGGACAAAATGCCGGAGAGAACAACACAGATTACGGAGTCCAGAATTACGTTTCTGCTCTAAGTAACTATGGTGCGGAAAAAGGAGAAGGTATTGGCGGCAATGTTTCCGATTATGATGGCATGTCAGGAAGATATTGCAAAGGCGCACCACTAAATGGTGGCGGTGGAGCGAATGCGCATAACGCCGGTGGCGGTGGTGGTGGAAATTGTGGCAACCTGGGTTGGACCGGCCGTGGTGTTCCCAGTGTTTCAACTGCTTCATGGGCTAGTGCCTGGAATTTAGAATACGTTGGTTTTGCTTCTTCGAATTCATCGGGTGGAGGAAAGGGCGGTTATTCTTTTTCCGATAACAATCAGAATGCACTTACACAAGGACCGACAAATCTGATCTGGGGTGGTGATTCAAGAAGGGAAAATGGCGGAAGAGGAGGTCATCCACTTGATTATTCAACAGGAAAAATATTTATGGGTGGCGGCGGCGGAGCCGGCGACCAGAATAATAATTATGGTGGTGCCGGCGGGAATGGCGGCGGTATTATTTATCTGCTTTGTTATAGTACCATTTCAGGAAGCGGACAGATCAATTCAAACGGTGACAATGGAATTTCTACAAACAGCTCCGGTACGGATGGTGCCGGTGGTGGTGGTGCCGGCGGAACGATTTTCCTTGACGCAACCGGACTCATCTCAGGTGTTACAGCAAATGCTAATGGAGGAAATGGCGGTAATCAAAGTGTAGGAATCTTTGTTGCTGAAGCAGAAGGCCCGGGCGGTGGTGGCGGTGGTGGATATATTGCTTCTTCCAGCGGTGTAATTACACAAAATGCTAATGGTGGAGTTAACGGTACTACAAACGCAAGCAGTCTTTCAGAATTCACTCCTAACGGTGCTACAAAAGGTGGCGCCGGTATGATTTCTCAGCCGACAAATACTTTTCACATTATTACATCAACAGTTTATATCTGTCCGGGAACATCCACTACTCTTTCATTTTCTACTACAGGAACTGTTCCTCCGGGAACTACATTTGCATGGTTCAATCAGGCTGTTGGTGGAACACAACTGGGAAGCGGTACAACATTTACAACTCCTGTGCTGAGTAGCGGACAAATTACATACTATGTTTCTGCTTGTCCCGGTGCAACTCGATTCCCGGTACAGGTTCAGGTATCTCAGGTGACAGCCTCGATTTCTGCTTCTGCTGTTTGCAGTGGAAACCCTACAAACTTTACCGGCACAGGTACTGCTTCTTCCGGATCAATTGCGTCGTGGGACTGGGATTTTGGAGATGGATCAGGAACATCGGCATTACAAAATCCAACGTATACTTATCCTTCGTCGAGTTCCTATACCGTTACATTGACTGTGACAGATAATTCCGGTTGTACAGCAAGCGCGACACAATCAGTTACTGTGAGCTCATCACCAACAGTAAATTTTGCAACTGTCGATACTTTGGGATGTGCTCCGTACAATGTGACGTTTTCAAATACAACCAGCAGCGCAACAACTTATTCATGGGACTTTGGTGATGGCAGTCCTGTGTCAGGATCGGTTGCACCAACACATGTATACACAACCTCCGGTCTATACACCGTTACTTTAACAGCATCCAACAGCGGCTGTACTTCAACGTCAACACGTACAAGTTTAATTAACGTACGACCAGTTCCAATCTCATCGTTCTCTGCACCTGCAAGCATTTGTGTTGGCGATGTTGCAGCATTCAATAATTTATCTGTGGGCAACGGTTCAACGATCATCGGCTACTCCTGGAATTTCGGTGACGGAAGTCCTGCGTCGGGAGTCACAAGTCCTACACATACATTTGCTTCTGCCTCTACATTTAATGTTGTGCTCACCACTACATCAACATACTGTTCAGATGATACTACAATTGCAATCACAGTCAGTCCTGCGCCAACAGTAAATTTTTCTACAGCAACAGTAACCGGTTGTTCGCCATTGTCGGTTTCATTTTCAAATACCACAACAGGTTCACCAACCTATTCATGGAATTTTGGTGATGGCAGTCCATTGTCTTCAAGCGCAACTCCAACACATATTTATTCCACAACGGGTAATTACACTGTAACATTAATTGCAACGCAGGGTTCTTGTGCAGACACACTTATCAGGACAAATTATATTCAGGTCAATGCCGGACCTTTGGCATCCTTCTCCAGCAATGTTTCTTCTGCTTGTCTGGGCGACAGTATTCGCTTTACAAATGCATCAACAGGGACGATTACATCTTATACCTGGGATTTTGACGACGGAACCATTGTTACTTCAGCAACAGGTACTAGTCAGTCACACCTTTATACTTTACCGGGAGTTTACGATGTTCATCTTTCTGTTTTAGCAAATGGTTGTACTGATGATACTACAATTACAGTAAATATTTTATCGGGACCGGTTGTAAATTTCTCTGCGTCAGCATTAAATGGTTGCGGAAGCCTGACAACGAATTTTACAAATACGACAACAGGTACTACAATTTTCAGCTGGAACTTTGGTGACGGAAGTCCATTGAGCAGCACAACAAGCCCCGCTCACACCTACTCTTCCACAGGAACTTATACAGTAACTCTTATTGCCGGTCAGGGCACATGTATCGACACACTTGTACGAACAAATTATATTTCAATAAACACGCTACCTACAAGTTCGTTTTCTACAGCTTCGGTATGTTTAGGAGACTCAGTAAGATTTACAGATCTATCTACCGGTAACGGTGACCCGATAACCGGTGTCACGTGGAACTATGATGACGGAAATTTATCAACGACCACTGCTCCGCACTTTTATTCTGCAGCCGGAACTTATGATGTTAACCTGATCGTTTCAACAGGAAGTTGTACTGATGACACAACGATATCTGTTACAGTATCACCCGGGCCGCTTGTGAATTTCACTGCTCCGGCATTGTCGGGGTGCGGTTCACTTACCACAACATTTGCAAATACAACGACAGGTTCACCGGTATATAATTGGAATTTCGGAGACGGCTCACCGGCATCTTCTGCTGCAACACCAACACACGTTTACTCATCCGCCGGATCTTACACTGTAACTTTGATCGCTTCACAGGGATCATGTTCAGATACGCTGGTAAGGACAAATTACATTTCCGTTTACAATTCACCTCTGAGTTCATTTTCTACGAACGATGTGTGTATAGGCGATAGCGTGAGGTTTACAAATCTTTCGACTGGAAATGGTGAACCGATCACCAATTACACCTGGAATTACGGTGACGGAAATTTCTCGTCGCAGGTTTCACAGTCTCACTATTACACTGCTGCAGGAACATACAATGTATTACTTTCCATAATCACCGCTCATTGTGTTGATGATACAACGATAGCCGTCACTGTCTCACCGGGACCGGTCGTTAGCTTCAGCACGCCAACACTTACATCCTGTGGGCCGTTGAATGCAACATTTGCAAATACAACTACCGGTTCGCCGGCTTACACATGGAATTTTGGTGACGGCTCAGCAACATCTTCATCAGCAACACCAACGCACACTTATTCAACTGCAGGAACGTATTCTGTTTCTCTCATCGCCTCGCAGGGATCGTGCTCTGATACACTTGTCAGAACAAACTACATAACAGTTTATAATGCACCGGTAAGTTCGTTTTCCACTGCAAATGTTTGTATTGGCGATACAGTCAGGTTTACAAATCTGTCCAATGGTAATGGTGAACCGATAACAAACTACACCTGGAATTTTGGCGATGGAAATTTCTCTTCACAAATTTCAGATCCACATTATTATTCAACTGCAGGAACATATAACGTACTACTTTCCATTATCACACCGCATTGTGTCGATGATACAACGATCACTGTAACCGTTTCTGCCGGGCCTGTTGTTGCTTTTACTCCGGATGCAACTACATTCTGTGGAAATCAGAACGTAACATTTACAAATAATACAACAGGGTCGCCTACATACATCTGGAATTTCGGTGACGGAACTCCTGTGTCCAATGCCGTAAGCCCGACACATCAATATAACCTTCCCGGAACATATACGGTTTCTCTTATCGCAGTACAGGGAAGCTGTTCAGATACACTGATTCAGAATTCACTGATCAATGTTTATGCTTCACCGCTTTCCGCTTTCAGTACAGGCGACGTTTGTTTATATGACAGCGTTCACTTCCAGAATAATTCAACAATGAGTGGCGGTGTGATCACTTCATACAACTGGAATTTTGATGATGGCTTTACTTCAACTGCAGTCTCGCCGGCGCATTTTTATTCTGCACCCGGTAATTATAATGTAACGTTAAGTGCGATTTCTGCAAATTGTACTGACGATACGACCATTACCGTAAAAGTAAATCCACTTCCGGTTGCCGATTTTGCTTCTGCCACTATTCGTGCATGCGATAGTGTGACAGTGAATTTCAACAATACGACTACGGGCGCTTCATCTTATGCGTGGAATTTCGGAGATGGAAATACATCGTCTATTTCTTCACCATCACATTTGTATGCTGTTGAAGGAACATACAGCGTATTACTGACAGCCACTTCTCCCGATGGTTGTTCTGCATCCAAATATGCAGCATCGATGATCATAATCAAGAGTACTCCACAACCGGCATTCTCTGCTTCTAGAACTTCACTCTGTCCGGGAGATTGTATTTCTTATACAGACCTCACCGCCGGAACAAATACAACCTGGCAGTGGCAATTAAGCGGTGGAAATCCTTCCGCTTCAATTGCAAGAAACCTGAATTCTGTTTGTTATAATTCAATCGGGGATTATTCCGTAACCCTTACAGTATCGAATGGTTCCTGTACCGGTTCATCTACACAAGCGGCATTAATTCATGTAGTTGATTGTAATGCAAAGCCGCAGGCATCTTTTGTAAGCAGCGATACAAGCCTTTGCGGAGGCAGCTGTATTTCGTTTGTAGATCTATCGCTGAACTCTGTTTCGTGGTTGTGGCAATTTCCCGGAGGAACACCATCTTCTTCAACACTTGAATCGCCGACCAATATTTGCTATACAACTTCAGGAGTTTATCCTGTTACCCTGATTGCAAGTAACCCATCCGGAACAGATACTCTGACCGTTTCTTCTTTCATCAGCGTATCGTCAATTCCGGCTCAACCAACATTTACACAAAGTGGAAATGTTCTGACCGCTACTTCTGCGATAAGTTATCAGTGGTTTTACAATAGCATACCGATATCAGGAGCAACCAATCAGCAGTATACCGCTACATTGTCGGGACCATATTCAGTACAGATCATTGATGCAAACGGTTGTTCTGCTACCTCTGTCGTTTCACATGTATCACTTGTTAGTGTAAATGAATTGACAGACCCGTTGAGTTTTGTGATCTATCCAAATCCGGCGACGAATGAGATCTTTATTCAATCAGACAGAACGGTGCTTGGTGAAATTTCAATTCAGCTCATTGACCTTGTTGGACAGGTATTGATTTCTAAGAATGAAAAACACAATTTATCCGGTTCAATCTGGAAACTGGATCTATCTTTGCTCGCTCAGGGCGCTTATTTTGTAAGGGTCACCAACAAAGAGCATGAGTGGAAGTCAGTTATTCTGAAACAATAAAACATCTTTTTTCAAATTATCGGATGGTCGAAGAAGAATCTTTGATTGGAACTTAGCATTCTCATTTTTTCTCAATTTACTGTAAAACCTTACAGTTGTAAGATTCTTATCCGTCTAAAAATTTCATTAATAAACATCCCATGAAATAACGTGTATAATTATTAGGGACAATGGTATCAATTCCATTGCAACAGTAATTGATATGCGTAAATTAAAAATACTAATAACCTGCCTTTTCTGTGCTAATATGGCTTTGGCAGATGGGGAAGAGACCCTTAAAGACTCTGTACCGTTTTATGAAATGACACTCGAACAGCTTATGAATGTAAGTGTTTCTGTTGTTTCCGATCAACCCGAAATCGGGCGGGAGTCGTCAGGAATTGTAACAGTTGTCACCAGAGAAGAGATTTTGAAATCCGGAGCAAGGGATTTGATGCAAGTCCTGCAATTAATTCCCGGTTTTGATTTTGGTGTCGATGTGGAAGGAGTAGTCGGAATTGGTGTTCGGGGAAACTGGGCACACGAGGGAAAAGTCCTGATGTTATGGGACGGTCTTGAAATGAACGAAGACCTCTACTCTACCCTGCAGTTTGGCGGACACTATCCAATCGGACAAATAAAGAGAATTGAAATTATACGCGGACCCGGTTCGGCAGTATACGGCGGTTATGCAGAATATGCAGTAATAAATGTGATCACGGTTAACTGCGATCTTGACGGAATATTGGTAGATGCACAGTATTCAAGCTATAATTCCGGACTGGCATCGAGTGGTGTTTCTGCAACCTTCGGTAAGAAATGGAAAAACTCACATCTGGGAATTTCTACTTACCAGAGCAAATTCATCAGAAGTGACAGGGAGTACATAGATAATTATGGCAATGCTTACTCGTTACAGAATTTATCTGCAATGAATTCTGAACAATACCGCATCGATTATTCGTACCGGAAATTCAGCGTTGTTGCTTTTTGTGACAGATATAAAATTCTTCAGAGAGACGGTTATGATGAAGTGTATTCACAGGCATATAGAAGTCGTTTTCTGAATTCTTCTTTACATGCTAAAGCCGAATACAATTTCGGTAAATGGAAATTTACACCGGGAGTTAAGATCAAGATAGAACATCCATGGTATTATAATGATGATTCTACGGGTGATTCTTTTGAACCATATGATGTAACAAGCAATAAGAATCAGGCATATTTAAATTTTGCCATTGACCCTTCCAAAAAAGTGAATGTGATTGGCGGAATTCAATATACCTCCCTGATTGCAAGAGATCAATTGGAGAACTCCACGTTTACTGACGGCAATAAGGAATTTGGAAATTATAATTATGGTGGTTATATCCAGGCTCTGGCAAAGACAAACATTGTCAATTTTACTTTAGGTAGCAGGATTTCGCACAATAAATATTATGGAACATCATTTGTTCCCCGGATCGGTATTACCAGGACGTGGGAAAAGTTCCACGTGAAAGCATTGTATGCGATCGGATATCGTGCACCATCTGTAGAGAACATTAACCTGAACTGGTCGATCAAACCGGAGTACACATCAGTGATAGAACTGGAAGGCGGCGTAAAGCTGGGAATGAACTCATATCTGACAACAAATCTTTATGACATTATAACAAAAGACCCGATCATTTTTTATTACAATCCGGTAACCAGCACGGAAATGTATAAGAACGAAGGACGTGCCGGCACACGTGGGATCGAATTAGATTACAAATGGAAATCAAATAATTGGTTTGCTATGGTAAATTATTCCTTTTATACCACTGCCGGACATAGTGTTGTTGATACATATAGTCCGATGAATGGTGAACATGTAAACCTTGCATTTCCTGCACATAAAATTAATGTCATAGGAAGCTGGAGTATCGGATCTGCGTTGACCCTTTCACCATCTGTGACTATTAACTCAAAGCGTTATTCTATCTCAAGCAGCAAGGGCGACCTTGTGACTACACATCCTGAAACGGTTTATGGAAACATTAATCTTTCCATTGACAATTTTTTCGCGAAAGGATTGACGGCTCAGGTTGGAGTATTCAATGTACTCGACGAAGATGTGCTTTATATACAGCCTTACAATGGAGACCATGCACCATTGCCGGGAAGCGGAAGAGAAATGCAAGTTCGATTGAATTATAATCTGGCAAAGAAATAGTAAGAATAGAAAATTGAAGTCAGGAAACAACATATCACGGTCTTTCGGTAAGATGCTGCTAAGCGTCTTACTGGTCTTGTCGTGTCATCGATCCGGTGCTGTTTCTGATGGGAACGAATACCGTATCAAGGCGATGTTCCTGCTGAATTTCATTAAATATGTTGAATGGCCGATTGAAAACAATAAGCCAATTATCAGGATCGGTGTTGCCGGCGAATCTGAAATGTTTGACGCTTTGACAATGCTTGCAGCACAACGTTCATCGGAAGGACAAAAGGTAGAAATAAAAAGAGTTGACGATAAAAATTCCGGTTCATTCCAGGTGATTTTTGTTTCTAATGAAGACTACAACAAGACCGAAGAAAAGATCAGGAAGCTTACAGGCAAAGGAGTTCTGATCGTTTCCGAAGACGATAAATGCAAGACCAGACAGTCGGGGATCAATCTTTTCAATAAAGACAATAAGATCCGGTTTGAAATAAACCTTACACCGGTAAAAAATAACGGAATGAAAATTTCCTCGAAGCTTATGGAACTTGCGTCAGCAGTTCACAATTAATCACACACGATATGAAGAATAAAAGTTATAAAATTGATTTTGAAATATACATTGTATTTATAATCGTAATAAGCATTTCTGTCTTCAATGCGATCTACAGTACAATTAACATTTCAAGGAATCAGGACGCGACCAGCAGGATCATGGTTGTGGATGTGCCTTCGCTTCAATCGCTGGAGAATATGAACCTTCTGATCACGAAGTCGAAAATGTACTCTACAAACTGGGTCTATTTACAGAGCAATAAAGAGGACAAAGGGAAACTCCGTATGGTTCATGAAGTGGAATACCCGACCCTTAAAGGCGAGATCAGCAGCCTGATGACAAACTGGAAAAGCAAAGAAGATATCGATTCGATGAAATATGTTTTCGCCGAATTTGAAAAGTGTATGGTGGCGCAAGGTGAACTTATGCGGACACTTGTCAACTTTGATGATTACGAAGACCCTGTAAAGAAATTTCAGGCAGAGGGAATTATCGAGAACCAGATCTTACCACAGACAACAAATATTATAAGTCAGCTGAATCGTTTGATCCAGAAAAAGAAATCAAGCGCAGACCTGATGCATACAGAAATGTTGTCAAGTTCACGTACATTGATGTGGAGCGTACTTGGAATCGCCATTCTCATTGTTGTAGTAATTCTGATCGCAGCTTTTTATATGTCAAACCATATCATCGTCCCAACGATGAAGCTGAAAAATATTATTGTGCAGATGGCAAGGGGAGAAATTCCCGAGGTAAAGTTGACGCAGCGTTCCAATGCTGTGGGACAAATGACTGAAGCTGTGAGTACACTTGCAGGAAGTTTGAAAAAGACCACACATTTTGCCCATGCAATCGGTGACGGAAATCTGGGAACCGATTATCAACCGCTCAGTGAGAATGATGAATTGGGAAATGCCCTGATCCATATGCAGGCAAATTTACGTATTGCTGACGAGGACAACCGTCAGCGCAACTGGGTCTCATCGCGATCAGAAAAGATCAATGAGGTGCTCAGGGAGAATACAGATGATATCAACCAGCTTTCAGATGCCATAATTTCTACGATGGTAAAATATCTTAACGCTTTTCATGGTGGACTATATTTATTGGAAGACATAAATGCCGGTAAGGAGAGTAAGATCGTTCTCCATGGAAGTTATGGAATGCACGAAAAAGTAAAGGCAAGAAATATTCTGGAATATGGTGAAGGGTTGATCGGTCAGGCAATCAAAGACGGCGAAGTGATCTATTTGCATGACGTACCAAGTTCTTATACTATAATTGGCAGTGGGCTGGGAAGTATGCCGGCCTCGCATGTTCTGATTATTCCTTTGAAACACCATGATAAAGTTTATGGTGCAGTAGAATTAGCAGGATTCAACGCATTCCAGTCATTTGAAATAGGGTTTGTTAAAAGTATCGGTGAAACGATCGGCTCTACTCTTTCATCCGTAATTTCAAATACACTCACAAAAAGATTACTGGAAGAAACGAGATTACAGGCTGCCCGATTAAAGGCCCAGGAGGAAGAATTACTTCGCACCAACGAAGAACTTTCCAATCAGTCGAGGTTGTTGCAGGCATCTGAAGAAGAACTGAAACAGGGAAATATTGAAATGAAAATAAAGGCACGCGAACTTGAACATAAGAATGAAATTCTTGAACAGGCGCGTGAAGCGATAAGTATTAAAGCGAAGGAGCTGGAACTGAACAACAGATATAAATCGGAGTTCTTAGCGAATATGTCACATGAATTACGGACACCTTTGAACAGTGTTTTAATCCTTGCAAAATTGCTTTCGGAGAATAAAGACAAGAATCTTAGTGATAAGCAGGCAGAATATGCCCGTGTCATTCATAAGTCGGGGAACGACTTGCTGGTCCTGATCAACGACATTCTTGATCTTTCAAAGATCGAAGCCGGGAAGATCGAATTGATTCCCGAGCAGGCAAGCATTCAGCTGATCAAATCAGATCTGCGATCTCTGTTCACAGAACTGGCCAATGAAAGAGAGATAGATTTTGAAATTGAGAATCACAGTGATCTTCCGGAAACAATGTTTACCGATAAAGTAAGGTTGGAGCAGATCATTAAGAATCTTCTGGCAAATGCGTTTAAGTTTACTCCTGCAAAAGGGAAAATAGTTTTGAGAATAAAACGACCTGACAGAGGTACACTTTTTTCAAATGCATCTTTACGCGGACAAAAAGACATTATAGAATTTTCGGTAACAGATACTGGAATCGGAATTCCTGCGGAGAAGCAAGCGTTGATCTTTGAAGCCTTTCAACAGGCCGATGGAAGTACGAGCCGAAAATATGGAGGAACCGGATTGGGATTGTCGATCAGTAAAATGCTGGTTTCAATGCTTGGCGGTGAAATGCAATTGATAAGTGAACAAAATGTTGGAAGTACCTTCTATGTTTATTTACCTGAGAATTATGTTTCAGAAGAGCAGACGGATCAGAAGAATGACGTAAAACAAAAAGGAATCACGAAGACAAATTATCGTCCGATGGACGACAGAGATTCGATCCGTGATTCAGACAAACTTTTGCTCATCGTTGAAAGTGACCTGACCTATGCCAATGTGTTGCTTGATATGGCGCACGATAAAAAGTACAAGGCAATTCTGGCAATAGAAGAATGTGAAGTTATGGAATATGCAGAGAAATATAATCCTGCTGCAATTATTATTGATGAAAAGATCTCAGGAGTAACATCGAATACGATTATCGAGAAGATCCGTTCGAATAAAAATTTCGAAAAGATTCCAATGCACATTCTTTCAGAGTTCAACAGAATTACTTCTGCTAAAGATGTTGGAGCGACTGCTTACCTGCGGAAGCCGCTGGATAAAAGAGACCTTGATGATGCTTTTTCTTCATTGAACAAGAACCTGAGCAATGCCATTAAAAATGTTCTCATAGTAGAAGACATGAGTTTGCATCAGGAGATCATCAGGAATTTGCTTGCATCACATTACAATGATACAGATGTTCATCTTGCAAAGACCGTTGCGGAAGCGCAGAATCTTTTATCGAACGTTACATTTGACTGCATCATTCTGGATCTGGATCTCGGAAACGGATCAGAAGAAGGATGCGCATTGCTGAAGTCAATCAAGGAGACACCCGGAACAATGCTGACACCTGTGATCGTTTTTACAGGAACAGATATTAATTCTATGAATGATGAAACGCTGATTGGTTTGTCTGATGCAATTGTTTCAAAAGATGGTGAGTCGCTTGATAAGTTAATGAAAGAGACGAGTAATTTCCTTTCTTCCATTGAGAAGACAAAAGAAGTGATAAAGCCAATCATTCCACAGTATATGGAAGAGATGCTTGCCGGAAAACAAGTGTTGCTGGTAGATGATGATATGCGGAACATTTATGCATTGACCAATATGCTTGAGAATAATAAAATGAGGGTGATCCCGGCCTCAAATGGTCGTGATGCATTGGAGAAGCTGGCAAAATATAAAGACGTAGACATTATTCTTATGGATATCATGATGCCTGAGATGGATGGATTTGAAGCGATGCAGAACATCAGAAAAATGGAAAGATATAAGTCCACTCCTATCCTTGCTTTAACAGCTAAAGCAATGGTTGGAGATAAAGAGAAATGCATTCAATGCGGCGCATCAGATTACATTTCCAAGCCGGTAAATATGGAAAGCTTATTCTCCATGATGAGGTTATGGTTATTTAAGGAAGATTAAAAAATGGAAATACTACTTAGTATACCAATTGTAAGATTTAGCCCCGAAAAGCACCATTCGGGCTTTAAGATGAAGTAATATTGGAAGACACACAATTATCGATATGTTAACACCCACAGTTTCGACTGCTGACACCAAAGATGGTCTTAGTATGTTGCACCCTATTAAAATTTTGTTGGTCGATGACCGGCCTGAGAATCTCATTTCTTTAGAGAGTATGCTGGAGAATGGATGTCGAACAATCATAAAAGCGAATTCCGGAAACGAGGCACTTAAACTTGCGCTGGAGAATGAGATCGCACTTATTCTTCTCGATGTTCAGATGCCGGATATGGATGGATTTGAAGTTGCGCGATTATTAAAGGAGAATTCCAGGACAAAAGATATCTCCATCATTTTCGTAACAGCTCTCAGTAAAGATGAAAAGTTTACTATTCAGGGATACGAAGAAGGTGCAGTAGATTACTTGCACAAGCCATTAGATTATAATATAGTTTTAGCCAAGGTGAATGTATTTGAGCGACTGTTTCTTCAGCAGAAGGAATTAAAGGCCGCTAACGATAAGTTGCAACGGACCAACAAACAACTCGACGAGTTTGTCTACGTGGTCTCACATGACTTAAAAGCACCTCTACGCGGGCTTTCCAGTCTGGCGACCTTCCTTGAGGAAGAATTAGGTGAAAAGCCCCGTCAGGAAGCGATCGATATTCTTAATATGATGAAAAGTCGTACCAGCCGCCTACAGGGGTTGATTGATGGAATCCTTCATTATAGCCGAATGGGTAATGTGACAGATACAAAGGAGACGTTTTCGACTAAGGAGTTGGTTATCAGTATAATAGACTTGCTCAGTCCTCCTTCAAATTTCAGATTTGAGGTTTCGGACAATTTACCGGAGATCACTGCCGAAAAAATTAAGCTTCACGAGGTTTTTCAGAATCTGATTTCAAACAGTATAAAATACAATACGAAAGAAGATGCAGTAATAAAAGTTGGTTACCAGGACTACCCTACTCATTTTGAGTTTTGTGTAACTGACAACGGTATTGGAATCAAAGAAGAGCACTTAGTAAAAATCTTCGGAATATTTCAAACGCTTGTTCCTAAGGATAAAGTGGAGAGTACCGGTATCGGTCTGACGATCGTTAAAAAAATAGTGGAACAACAAGGCGGAGAAGTAACCGTTACTTCTAAAATCGGAGAAGGATCCTGCTTTAAGTTTACCTGGATAAAATCACAGCAATAGCTATGAAATAATTTTTTTACTTAACAAACACGTAAATGACGCTCGAAAATTTTTCAGCGTCATTTTTTGCTTTCAGATTAGAACGTAGTCCGGTCCAGAACGCACCCGGTAAATTATTTTTACCATGCACATTTTTCTCAGTAAGCATTGACACATAAAAACTATCAAATTTCATTGGGAAAGCCTTACTAAACTTAAATCCGTTTTTAGAAAAGAGGGCCTTCATTGTATCAGGTGTAAAGTGATAAAGGTGGCGCGGTACATCATATGCAGCCCAATTCTCACCATATGTTTCTGCGTCAAAAGAAATACAATTCGGGACGGCTATAATTGCTTTACCACCGGTTTTTAAAAGATGGTAGATCTCCCCTACCCTTTCGTTTAAAGTATGCACATGTTCAAGTACGTGCCACATCGTTATTACATCAAACGATTCTTTGTGCAAATCCCCAATTCCGTTTTGATTGGAAACATCTAACCTGTAATTTGAAATAGCCTGTGCCCGGGCTTTGTCATTTGGTTCAATTCCTTTTCCGCTCCAGCCATTAGATACTGCTGCAGCAAGAAATTCTCCTGTGCCGCAACCAATATCCAGCAATGCTTTTGTGTTAGCGTTTTTGTCCTTCGTGTCGTAGAATTCCTGATTGATCAGCTTGACTTTTTTATTCAGGGAATAGGACCTTACCCAATGATAGATCGTGTTTATTATTCCTTTCTTAGAGTTGCTATGACTCACATATTCTTCGCTCTCGTAGTATTTTCCGATCTCCAATTCAGAAGGCCTTGGATTTGTGAATTTGAAGTTGCAATTAGGACATTGCACTATGGAAAAGGTTTCACGTGAAACAGTGTAGTCCAGACAATCCATTATTTTCTTAAAACCGGTTCCACCACAAAGTGGACAATTTGATAGATTTTGCATATATTATTGTTCCACGTGAAACATATTGAACGATAAACAGGATTATCTGCTTAAAAACACCATTAATACGGAAATGTCCGAAGGCGAAATTCCGCTGATTCTGGATGCCTGTCCAAGAGTTGAAGGTTTGATTGCAGTAAGCTTAATTCGGGCCTCCATTGATAAAGAATTCAAAGAATGGTAATCAAAGTCCTCTTTCAGGAAGATTTCTTCCATTTTACTGAATTTTTGAACTATTTCATTCTCTTTTCCAATATAACCCTCATATTTCATCGAAATTTCGGCTTGTTCAATGGCATCTGCTCTGAAATCCTCGGGAATCGTATCAATGAAGTTACTCAGAGGTTTAACAGCCCCCGCAATTAATTCCATATTCAATTGAGGTCTTAGTAAAACACCGGAAAGCTTCACTTTTTGACGTAATTCATCGGTTCCGGCTTCTACCATCATTTCATTTACCTCTTCCGGCGAAACAGAATAATTCTTTATAAAATCGACTAATTCATCACAATAAGCGACCTTTTTTTCAACTCTAGCCAATCTTTCGTTTGAAGCAAGTCCTAGCCGATTGCTAATGGGAGTCAGACGCACATCAGCATTATCTTGTCTCAGGAGGGTTCTGAATTCTGCCCGAGAGGTAAACATCCGATATGGTTCGTCTGTGCCTTTTGTAACGAGGTCATCGATCAAAACACCAATATAAGCCTCAGAACGTTTCAGAACAAAAGGATCTTTTTCATTGATACTTAGATGCGCATTCATCCCGGCCATTAAACCCTGACAGGCCGCTTCTTCGTATCCGGTAGTGCCATTGATCTGTCCTGCAAAGAATAAATTCTTGACCAACTTAGTTTCCAGGGTCAGTCCAAGTTGTTGCGGAGGAAAGTAATCGTATTCTATAGCGTAGCCCGGGCGAAACATTTTAGCTTTTTCAAATCCGGGAATCATTTTCAGGGCCCGCATCTGAACATCTTCAGGTAGGGAAGTAGAAAACCCATTCAGATAGATCTCTACTGTATTCCAGCCTTCCGGTTCAACAAATAACTGGTGACGTTCTTTATCGGCGAAGCGATTGATCTTGTCTTCAATCGAAGGACAATACCTTGGTCCGATTCCCTGTATTCTGCCGGTAAACATCGGAGATTGTTCAAAACCCTCTTTGAGAATATTGTGAACAGCATCATTTGTATAGGTAATCCAGCAACACCGTTGCTTTTCAGGAATAGGAGTATTGAGATAAGAAAAACGTCCAGGAATAGAATCTCCCTCCTGAACTTCCATTTTTGAATAATCAAGAGAACGGCCATCGATACGCGGAGGTGTACCGGTTTTCATTCTACCACTTTGAAAACCAATTGAAACTAATTGTTCGGTGATACCGGTAGCAGCTTTTTCACCAGTCCGGCCTCCGCCAAAATTCTTCTCGCCAATATGGATGATTCCGTTCAGGAATGTGCCGTTAGTAAGGACAACAGACTTTGCACCGAACTCAATTCCCATGCTTGTCTTCACACCGGCAATACGTCCATCATTGATAATCAACGAATTAACCATGTCTTGCCAGAAATCCACATTAGGAGTTTGTTCCAGCATATTCCGCCATTCAGTTGCAAAGACCATTCTGTCGTTTTGCGTACGCGGACTCCACATCGCCTGACCTTTGGATCGGTTGAGCATGCGGAACTGGATCATAGAAAGATCTGAAACGATACCACTGTATCCGCCCATTGCATCTATTTCCCTGACAATCTGACCTTTAGCAATACCACCCATAGCAGGATTACACGACATTTGCGCTATTGTCTGCATATTCATGGTGATCAGTAAAACTTTTGATCCCATATTCGCAGCAGCAGCAGCAGCTTCGCAACCGGCATGACCGGCACCAACAACAATTACATCGTAATGACCTTGCATCATGCAAAGCTAGTGAATTTTCGTCTGTGGATTTGGTCTTTCGTTTTTCGAATTTCGTCTTTCGTTCAGGCACTTGTGAAAGGCGAAAGATGAAAGTGAAAGACTATAACGCCCACTAGTTTATTCGCATCAAAACGCATGAACCTTTAAAAATCTTTTTACTTTTGCTCGCCCAATAAATTTTTGCTTGAGTAAGCACTACGACCATAAAGTATCAGCAGCCATGCTGCTTGTTACGCTTGGAATCATTTACGGAGACATTGGTACATCGCCTTTGTACGTAATGAAAGCCATTGTAGGTAAACAACCGATCAATCCGGAAGTTGTCTTAGGTGGGATCTCGTGTATCTTCTGGACCTTAACCATTCAAACTACTTTCAAGTATGTCATGCTCACATTGAGAGCAGATAACAAAGGTGAGGGTGGAATTTTTTCTTTGTATGCATTGATTCGTCGTACGAAAGTAAAGTGGCTGATCTGGCCTGCCGTCATTGGTGGATCTGCACTGTTAGCTGACGGAATCATCACGCCGCCTATTTCAATTTCATCGGCAATTGAAGGTCTCCGGATCTACAATCCGGAAATTCCGACAGTGCCTATTGTCATTGCAATCCTTACGGCATTATTTTTCATTCAGCAATTCGGGACAAAGTTTGTCGGACAGTTTTTTGGTCCGATGATGTTGATCTGGTTTTCGACTATAGCCGTTGTGGGTGTCTACAATATGTCAGCGCATCCATATGTATTGAAAGCGCTGAATCCGTATTACGCAATACATCTCATTACACAATATCCGGGCGGCTTCTGGCTACTCGGTGCAGTTTTTCTTTGTACGACGGGAGCGGAGGCGCTGTATAGTGATCTCGGACATTGTGGAAGAAAGAACATTCGCATCACATGGGTATTTGTAAAGACATCGTTGCTTCTGAATTATTTCGGGCAAGCGGCGTGGTTACTTGAAAGAGAAGGTTCTTTGCTGAAGGATAAAAATCCATTCTTTGAAATGATGCCGCAGTGGTTTCTCATACCCGGAATCGTCATTGCAACTGCAGCTGCGATCGTTGCCAGTCAGGCCTTGATCAGCGGATCATTCACACTGATCAACGAAGCGATCCGTCTGAATTTCTGGCCGAAGGTCAGAGTTGTTTATCCTACTGATATGCGCGGACAACTTTATGTCCCTTCAGTAAATTGGGTCTTACTGGCGGGCTGTATTGGAATAACATTATTTTTCAAGGAGTCGAGTGGGATGGAAGCGGCCTATGGTTTAGCGATCATCATAACGATGTTGAGCACAACGACACTTCTATCCTACTATTTGTATCTGCGAAGAGTATCTATCTTCTTTATTATTTTCGTACTTGTTTTATTCCTGACAGTCGAACTTTCATTTCTTGTTGCCAATCTTGATAAATTCCCTCATGGCGGCTGGCTGACAATTTTAATTGCAAGTGCCCTGATCTTCCAGATGTGGGGTTGGTATGCTGCACGAAAGATCAGAAACCGGTTTGTGGAATTTGTAAAGCTGAAAGATTATCTGAACTTGTTGCGTGATCTGAGCCACGATTTTTCCATACCGAAATATGCAACTCACCTGGTTTATCTCACGAGTGCGAATATGTCGGACGAGATAGAGGCAAAGGT
>JBMQEM010000065.1:0-7751 GCA_049363815.1 Bacteroidota bacterium | reverse complement strand
AACCAATTATCAGACTGTTTTAAGAAAATGGAAGGAGCATTTAAAGGAGCAATGAAGAGTACCTTATTTTTGATATTAGTAATTTGTATGAATGTGTCGTATGGTCAGGATAATTCTTCTTTTTGCAAAGCGGTTCAGAAGGAGAATTTTCGTAAGGTTGAACGGATATTAAAACGTATGATCAAAGAAATTCCGGAATCCAGGGATTACACAGATACACTTATATTCGAACCCCGGATGGATGAGAATATTGAGAGTTTAACACAATGGTTCAAAGGATTTCCTTGTGTAGAAGATGCATTTCAGGATAAGTGTCAGAATAAAATTTTAATTTATCCCGGCTGGTCAGTCATAGGAGTGAAGTTCAGAACAGGATCGGGGATAGTAGAAAAATGTTTCAGTATTCAGTTAGGAACAACAGGCACCACAAATCTTTTTGGCTGGCGACCTAAGACTGGAAGAATGAAGAATAAACTCGTGTATAAAAGAATGTTTGATTGTCTGGGGTTTATTATGGAGCAAAAGAAAAATTGTCTGATTAAGTAATTATGAATGACGAAAAGTGAAAAGTGAATAACTGGTATCGTAAGAAGATAATTTCAGGTATGAATCCTGTTTCCTTTGGAGCAAATGTTTCACTTTTCACTCTTCACTTTCATATATCAATTATAGTTGTATTTATTTTTATACTCAACCGGTGAAAGCCCTGTGATCTTTTTGAAGACTGTTCTGAAGGCCTTAATGTCTGAGTAGCCAACTTCCATCATAACTTCATTGATGTTTTTTCTACTGGTTTCGAATCCTTTTTTTTACCGCTTCTACTTTTACTCGTTGAATATATTCGACAACTGTATTTGAAGTTGCTTTTTTGAATCTCCGTTCCATATTTCTGCGGCCAAGTGCAAGTCGTGAAGCCAACTGGTCAACGGTGATCTTTTCACTGAAATTACTTTCGATAAATTCCTGGGCAATCCTGATCGGTTCATCGCCATGTTCTTTTTGTCCCTGGAAAATATTAAAAGCAGATTGGCTGTTCCTTTCAATTTCTATTGCAAAGATCTTCGAGCAGAGAATGGCAAGTTCACGGCCGGCATATTTTTCAATAAGGTATAGGATTAGATTCAGGTAGGAATAAGCCCCACCACTGGAGTAAATACTTTTTTCGTCAATGATCACTTTTTCAGGAACGAGATTTACATCAGGAAACATTTCTTTAAATTGATTTTCGAAAGCCCAATGTGTTGCACATTTTTTTCCATTGAGCAATCCGGTTGAAGCAAGAAGAAATGCTCCCAGACAAAGACTTGCGATTTCGGTTCCGTTTCTGTACTGGTCAACGATCCAGGGGATAAATGCTTTGTTCTCTTCAATTCCGGTTTTTAAATCGCCATCTATGGCCGGTATAATGATCAAATCTGTTTTCCTTATCTGGTCGATCGTAAAGTCACTATGGGCAGTGAATAATCCACCGCTCAATGGAGTTTCTTTTGTAAGACCTATCAATTGAATTGTAAACAATGGAGGCGCGCCTTTCATTGTAAGAAAATTATTCACCTGCGATAAAAGCAAACGGGGACCTTCAACGCTACCAAGTATAGCGCCTTTTGGAACCAGAATAGAGATGTGTTTCATAATTACAGTGCTTCTTTTGATGGTAAATGTAGTCATCAAATATGTCGGAATCAACCCCCGAATTGGTCGTTTTTTGGGCTTTGTGTCTATGGCAAATGCTTTAGTTTTGTTAACGGATAAGATGATCTGGAAATGAATGTAGAGATTTTTAAAACAAATGTTAATTTTCTGATGGATGCAGAATTATTGGTAAGGCAGATTCAGAAATCTTTTCCTTATTATTCTGCGAGTTTTGATCTGGAAGATTGTGACAGGATACTGAGAATTGAATCCGGATCTGAGACAATTCAGAACGATCATATTATTTACTTGTTGAAGTACAATAATTTTTTTGCAGAAGTATTAGAAGATGAAATTGTGGCAAGGAATGCTTCTATAAAAATCATTGGTAAAATTAAGGAGCAATAATTATAGAATTTATTTGAATTTCATATTTTGTTCAATTATCATTGCAAAGCTTTTAAAAGGTATGACTGAAATAACAAAGAAAAATTTTCTGCAACGCGCTTATACTATTATCCGGCTATCGCTGAATGGAGAGCAGCAGGATTATACAGAGGGGAGTATTCCGAAAGCGGTATTTCTTCTTGCCATTCCGATGATCCTGGAATTAAGTCTGGAAAGTGTATTTGCAATTGTCGACATGTTTTTTGTGAGTAAGTTGGGGCAGAACGCAATTGCAACTGTTGGTTTGACGGAGTCGGTAATAACAATTGTATATTCGATCGCTATTGGATTAAGTACTGCAGCAACAGCCATAGTTGCCAGAAGGATCGGCGAAAAGAATCCGGAAGCAGCAGCGCATGCAGGTGCACAGGCGATATTAATCGCATTGGTAATTACAGTGGTACTTAGTATCGTTGGAGCAATTTTCGCTTCTGATATCCTGCGATTGATGGGTGCAAGTAATGAAGTAGTGGCGGAAGGAACGACCTTTACGCGGATCATGTTTGCAGGAAGCGCAGGTGTGATCTTTTTATTTCTGATAAACGGAATATTCCGTGGGGCAGGTGATGCGGCAATGGCAATGAAAAGTCTATGGCTGGCAAGTGTAATCAATATCATTTTATGCCCTGTGCTTATTCATTTTTTCGGATTGAAGGGAGCTGCCATTGCAACTGTAATAGGACGATGCTCCGGAGTGATCTATCAGTGCTACCATCTTTTTAAAGGCAGTGGCATCCTTAAATTTTACAGAAAGCATTTTACAATTGATAGTCCGATCATAAAATCGATTGTCAATATCGGCTGGCCGGCGACATTTCAATTCATCATAGCGAGTGGAAGCTGGATCATACTTGCACGATTAATTGCAGAGACAGGAGGCACTACAGCTTCAGCCGGGTATCAGATCGCTATCCGGAACGTGGTATTTTTTATTTTACCTGCATGGGGATTGAGTAATGCTGCTGCAACACTCGTAGGACAGAATCTTGGCGCGAAGAAAGTTGATCGTGCAGTGAAAAGTGTAATGCTGACTGCAAAATACAATGCTGCCTTTATGAGTTTTGTAATGCTGCTATTTCTTTTTTGTTCCGGACCGATCATTCGTTTTTATACATCCGATGAAGCTGTAATTGCATATGGCGTTCAGGCATTGCAGATAATCGGAAGCGCGTATATTTTTTATGGAATAAGCATGGTCATGACGCAGGCGCTGAACGGAGCAGGAGATACAAAAACTCCGACAATGATAAATTTTGTTTGCTTCTGGCTCTTCCAGATCCCGCTTGCCTATTTTCTGGCTCAAACACTGGATCTGAAATCAACAGGAGCTTTTTTAGCGATCCCAATTGCTGAGACCCTGATTGCCTTAGTAGCCTGGTATTTTTTCAGAAAAGGAAAATGGAAGACGATTCAGGTTTAAAACAGGATTTTTCAATTAATTATTGAATTATTTATTTAAACTACCCGATTAAAGTGGATTTTTAGATTGATTTCCAGTTCAATATGGGTTTATTTCCTTTTTAAATAGCCTCATTTATTTTATCTTTGAATTAGGAAAAAACCACACTTATTCCATCAGTCTGCGTATAGAACAGCATAGGCCGATCCACGCTAATCAAGTTACATTTGTTATGAAATTAAAACAACTACTCATTCTGGTAATGTTTATGCCATTTGTTGCGCTTTCGCAACAAGTCGTTTACAACCAGGTTCAATCAGCAAAAAAAAACGGACATCAGTTTAAACAGTATTCTGTTTTCAAATTTCTTTCAGAAGATCTCAGAACTGAAAAAGTAGATCCTGAGGTTTTGAAGGAAGGAGTTTTGTTAAAGATCAATTCGAAAGTATTGACCGAGATTTTGCAGAACCAGCCGGAATTTGTAACGCTTGTAATCCCGGTCTCTGCAACATCGAATATCAAGGTTGACTTGCTGAAGCACCAGATCTTTGCAGAAGGCTTTTTTGTTTCTGAGAATAAAGAACCTAATTCACCAATCTCATACAAGGGTGGTGTTCATTACAAAGGTGTGATCCAGAGTGATCAGGGTTCAATTGTTGCATTTAGTTTTTTCGAGAATGAAATCGTTGCAATGATCTCTAACAGATTAGGTAATAAGGTTATCGGAAAGATACAGGATGAAAATACAGACACGCATATTTTATATAATGACAATGATCTCCAGGTTCCGAATCCATTTGAGTGTTCGACCGAAGACGATGGAATTGGATATACACCAAATCAGATCCAGCGAAACGGAGGAAATACTACTTCCAGTTTAGGTGATTGCATTAATATTTACATTGAAATTGACAGTGATGTTGTAACAGATAAAGGCGGTGCTGTTAACGCTACGAATTATGTAACAGGTTTATTCAATCAGTCATTTGTTTTGTATGCCAATGAGACATTGTCAATGGCAATTACACAGATTTTTTGCTGGACCACAACTTCTCCTTATGCATCGATCACAACCACTTCGGCATTGTTGAGCGCTTATCAGGCGAACACGGGAACTTTCAATGGCGATCTTTCTCATCTTATCACCTACAAAGGTGGTGGTGGACAAGCAGCCGGATTTTCGGGAATCTGTAATTCCAATGTTGACCAGAGCAAATGTGTCAGCAAAATTTATTCTACTTATTCGAATGTTCCAACATATTCCTGGCCTGTGAATGTTGTCACACATGAAATGGGTCACTTGATTGGATCCAGACATACTCATGCCTGTGTATGGAATGGGAATAATACAGCGATCGATGGTTGTTCAGGAGCAACGGAAGGCGGTTGTGCACTTCCTGCTAACCCCGCAGGTGGTGGGACTATTATGAGTTATTGCCATCTACAAGGAGTAGGAATGAATTTCAGTCTTGGCTTTGGTCCTCAACCCGGAAATGTTATCCGGAATACCGTGTTGAATGCAACTTGTCTTGATGTTTGCGGATTTACAAGTTGCTCCGATGGATTTATGAATGGTACAGAAACAGGAATTGATTGTGGCGGTGGATCTTGTCCGGCTTGCCCTGTTACCTGTAATACACCAACGGGAGTTAACGTAACTACAATTGGTGTTACGTTTGCAACGGTTAACTGGACAGCGGTAGTTGGAGCAGTAACCTATACATTGGAATACAAATTAAATAGCTCAGGAACCTGGATAGTTGCGTCTTCTACGATCAGCAATACGAATTCATATTATCTGGCCGGACTTACGAGTGCAAGTTTGTATGATTACAGAATAAAAACGAATTGCAGTAGTGGAAGCAGTGCATATTTTCAGGGACAGTTTTCAACAATAACTCCTGCTGCCTGTAACAGTAATTATGAACCCAATGAAACCCGTCCTACAGCAGCTACAATCCCTGCCAATACTCTTATCTCTGCAACCATTGGCAGCACCAGTGATCTTGATTATTACAAATTAACTACAGCAGTCACATCTGATATTGTTGTAACACTTTCAAGCCTGCCTGACGATTATGATCTTGAAATGTTCAATCCTGCAGGAACATCAATCGGCTTAAGTGAAAATGGTGGTACTTCCAGTGAAACCATTTCTTTAACTTCTCTTGCTGCCGGTACATACTACTTTTTTGTATACGGTTATGGCGGAGCAAACAGTAATATTGATTGTTACGATCTGAATGTAGCGGTAACAGCAACAGCAGGTTGTATTGCCCCGACAGGATTGGCTGCGAGCAGTATTACCGGTACTACAGCAACAATAAGCTGGGGTGGAGTAGGTAGTGCTTTAACTTATAATGTGGAATACAAATTAAATTCATCAGGTACATGGATCGTTGCAAGTTCATCACACGCAACGACATCATATAACCTTACAGGATTGACAGCAGGCTTGCTTTATGATTACCGGATCCGTTCTAACTGTGCTTCCGGAAACAGTGCATACACGCAGGCACAGTTCACAACGAGTCCTGTATGTATTACAGCATATGAGCCAAATGAAACACTGGCAACAGCTGTTTTGGTGAGTGAGAATACAACAGTATCAGCAGGTATTAATACTGCAACTGATATAGATTATTTTAAAGTTACGACAACGGGAGTGGTTAATTTCCTTGTTACACTAACAAACCTGCCATTTGATTATGATATTCAAATGTATAATTCGGGAGGAACATCATTAGGTTCAAGTACAAATGGAGGTACTACAAATGAATCGATCGCTCTCAATAACCAACCGGCAGGTACTTATGTATTCAGGATCTTTGGTTTTCAAAGTGTCTTCAGTACTTCTGTCTGCTATAATTTGTTTGTCGGTACAACTCCTGTTGTTACATGCGCAACACCAGGGACATTGAGTACTTCGCTGATCACAAACACCACTGCGACATTTAACTGGGCAACTGTTGCCGGAGCAACCGGCTATAATATCCAGTACCGGATCGTAGGTGCGCCAACATGGTCAACGGGAACATCAGCTACAAATTCTTTCCCTGCAAGTGGGTTAACGGCATTAAGTAATTATGAATGGCAGGTACAAACAGTTTGTGCATCCGGCACTTCATCATTTTCCGCATCGACTTTGTTCACCACTTTGTGTACGACACCTTCTGTAACGATTACAGCCGGCGGTCCTACGACTTTCTGTACGGGTGGAAATGTACTTCTGACCGCTAATCCGAGTATTGCAGTAACCGGGTATCAGTGGTTACTGAATGGAAATACAATTGCCGGAGCAACTGCCTCCACATTGACTGTAAATGCTTCAGGAAATTACACTGTTCAGGTTACTTCAGGGACTTGCAGCAGCACTTCTTCAGCAACTACAGTTCAGGTTAATGGATTGCCAACAATAACTTCGTTTTTACCGGGTGCCGGTATAGTGGGCTCAAGTGTAGTGATCACCGGGACTAATTTTATAAATGTAACTTCAGTAAAATTCAATGGTGTCAATTCAATAACCTATACGGTGAATTCAGCTACGCAGATAACAGCAACTATTCCTGTGGGAGCAACAAATGGATTTATAAATGTTACGACAAATTGCGGGAATGTAAATTCTCCGTCACAGTTTACTGTCATCACAAATTTCAGTCTACAGGTGAAAGCACTTATCGAAGGTTATTATATCGGAAGCAGCACAATGCGAGCTGTTGCAAATCCTACATCTTTTCCGGGAATCTGCGACACAGTTGAAATACAGCTTGCCAATTCAAGCGCACCTTATGCAATAGCACATACTATAAAAGGAACATTAACAATTTCAGGAGTGGGTACATTTTTATTTCCATTGTCTGTAGCCGGAAATAGTTACTATGTTGTGATAAAGCACAGAAATGCATTACAAACGTGGAGTGCTGCTCCATTGAGTTTGTCGGGTACTTTTGGAAATTATGATTTCTCAACTGCCGCCAATAAAGCACACGGTAGTAATCAGTTTGTTTTCCCGGATCTGAAAGCCGCCATATACAGTGGTGATGTGAATCAGGATAATGTAATTAATAATACGGATTTCTCGATTATCAATTCAAATCTGAATCCTGTTCAGGTTGGTTATATTCCTTCTGATCTTTCAGGCGACGGATGTGTAGAATCAGCAGATTTCAGTTTGCTGGAGAATCGCTCTGCAGGAATTTCAATCAGCAAACCCTGAATTTAACGAATAACGAATAACGGCGGTTTGGAAAGTTTATACTTTCCAAACCGCCGT
>JBMQEM010000064.1:0-28853 GCA_049363815.1 Bacteroidota bacterium | reverse complement strand
CAGCAAATCGGAATATACCCGCTACTCCAGGACAATACAAGTCATTTTATCGCTGCTGATTTTGATGGAGAGAATTGGATCAAAGAATGTCGGTTGTTTATAAACGCATGCAAAGAGAAGAACATTCCTTGTTATCTGGAAAGGTCGAGGTCTGGAAACGGCGGACATGTTTGGATTTTTTTTGATCATGCATATCCTGCGAATAGAAGTAGAATGATATTTAAGACGATTCTTGAACAATCAGGCGCATTTTCAATATTTGATAAAAATTCAAGCTTTGATAGACTTTTTCCGAATCAGGATTTTCTATCCGGTAAAGGACTTGGAAATTTAATAGCTCTTCCTTTTTTTGAAAAAGCAATGGTAAAGGGTAATTCATATTTTATTGATCCGGAAATACTTGTGCCATACAGTAGTCAATTTGATTTTTTGAAAAGGATCGAGGTTGTTAGAATTTCGAAATTGAATAGTTTGTTTAAAGAATATGAAAACGGCAATGGCAAAATTATTCAAGATGATTCAGGCAGTAATTTAACAATAAGCTTGTCTAATGTAGTGAAGGTTTCTAAAGCCGGTCTAACTATTGAGCTAGTCAATTTCCTGAAGGAGCATTTAAATTTTTCAAGTTCAGAATTTATAATTAAAAGCAAAATTGGCGCAAATACATATGGGACAAATCGCTTTTTTAAATTAATAACTGAAACTGATAATGAATTATTAATACCTAAAGGTTTTGTTGGTAAACTCATTCGTCAATGTACTGAAAACAATATTAATTTTAAATTTTTGGACAACAGAAAGAAACTTAAGGAAGTATATTTTAATTTCAATACCCAATTAAGAGACAATCAAATTCCAATACTTGCTGCAACAGTAAAGAAGGATATTGGAGTGATCGTTGCACCACCCGGTTCAGGTAAAACGGTCGTTGCGCTAAAGATAATTAAGGAGAAACAACAACCTGCACTTATCATTGTCCATAGAAAGCAATTACTTGAACAATGGATAGAAAGAATTGAGGCGTTCCTTGGAATTCCTAAAAATGAAATCGGGAAAATAAGCGATGGGAAGTTAAAAGTTGGTGAAAAAATTACCATTGCAACCATTCAGAGTCTGACAAAACAAATTGAGTCAGAAAACGAAAATAAAATTACTTCCTCATTTGGAATAGTGATTGTCGATGAGTGTCATCACATTCCTGCAACATCTTTCAGTAATGTAATTTCAAAACTTGAATCGTATTATACCTATGGGTTAACTGCTACTCCATTCAGGAAGTATAATGACGGGAAGTTGATTTTCATTCATTTGGGAGAAATCATTGCAGAAATTAAACCAATAGAGAATCGGAAGAGTCCCAAAGTAATAGTGAGAAACACTTCACTTGAAGTTCCATTTGATATTAAAACAGATAAGTTTGAAACCCTTTCGAAAATTTTAATTCATGATTCCACAAGGAATAAGCAAATATTAGAAGATGTTTTGAAGGAACTTAAGAACAGCAATAGAGTTGTAATTATTTCTGAAAGGAGGGAGCATATTGATTCACTTCATCAGTTTTTGAAACAAAAATTTGAAGTCATATTGTTGAGTGGAGAAGATTCAAATACAAGTAGAAATGAAAAATGGAAGCAAATAAAGAGCGGAAATTTTCAGGTATTGATTACCACTGGACAGTTTTTTGGAGAAGGAACGGATATTCAAAATGTGAGTTGTCTTTTTCTGGTTTATCCCTTTTCATTTGAAGGAAAATTAATACAATACATCGGTAGGGTTCAACGATCGGAAGTTGTCCCTACAATTTATGATTATAGAGATTATAAAATCGAATATCTGAACAAGTTATTTCTAAAACGAAATGCATATTATAGAAAAATCGAGAGGCATACAACATTATTCGATGAACCGTTTGATCTTCCAATACAAGCCAGGAAAACAATTGTTATTGAAAAGGAAATTATGGTTCCAATAGAAAATCTGGAATTTGGATACGGAACAATTTCGTTTAAATGGCATTCTGTTGAAAGTAAATCTGATTTGACTTTTGAAATGGAGCATTTGGGTATAAGGCCGGAGTTTGAAGTTTTGAAGGCTTATTTTTCAAAGGCGTTAGGCATTAAAAAATTTAAGGTAAATATTTATGCGGAGTATGAAGATGAAAAATTAATTGCGCAACTAGCGACATCAAAAGACATTGAAAGAATAAACAATGAAATTATTGAAGGTGTTAAGTTTTCTTTTGTGAAGAAGAACATACTTAATAAAATCCCGGGAATTGAAGAAAACTTATTGACTATTGAACAATTGCAAAACAGTGACGTGCCAGGATTATATAATTCAGGAGAAGAGTTGTTGAATGAATTGCTACAGAATGAGAAGTATAAGCACTATAGGCAGCTTCAGTATTTGGCAGAACACCATGAAAGGCAAATTTTGAAAATTAGATTTGTGTTGAGTCCATTTTCATTTGTGTTTCTTCTTTCGGGGAATGAAAATTATCATTTAATATTAGAAACACTGGACACGGAAGAGGCTACTTATATCTGGAGCATTGCCAAAAATAATTCCTTAATTAAAGACAAATTGCGTGAGATCGATAAACAACTAGAAATTATAAGAAATAACGGTCGGCAAGTGTTTCTAGAAACAAATCCCGAGAATTTCTCCAAAGTTATGCATGATTATTCAGATGATAGAAAGGGTTTTATTCTTTGGAAAGGTGTTTTAGAGGAACGCATAACTTAGTAGAGGATTTTACTAAAACCACTAATTTTAAACATTTGACAGTAAATTCGCTTTATCGTCTTTTGTTGGAAATCAAACAATAGACATAATTATCGATTTAGTGTCTTTTGTTTGTTATTTATCTATATATTTGCATAAAAGGGAACTCAGAAGCAATGGCAAAAGACTTCATAATAGAGCAACTAAAAAAGGATTTCAAAGGAAGGGAGACATTTTCCAGAGAAGAACTCTATGACTTTTACCGGCAATATGAACCTGATTTAAAAGAGACAACTTTTAGATGGAGAATTTTTGATCTCAAAAACAAGCAGATAATCAATACAATTTCACGGAAACTCTTCACACTTTCTTACAAGCCGGTTTTTAAACCAACTATAGAAAACACAGAGAGAAAAATATTTTCAAAAATTGATAATCAGTTTCCGACACTTAAATTCTGCATTTGGTCAACCATAATTGTCCACGAGTTCATGTTACACATTCCCGGAAAATATATTTCGATTTTAGAAGTTGAAAAAGATGCAATAGAACCCGTATATAGATTTCTTAAAGACCAAGATTTTCGAAATGTTTTTATTGAGCCGGAGAAAAAGGAAATTGAACGCTACATTTTTGAAACTGAAACAGCAATTGTATTACACCCATTAATTTCAAAATCACCAATTCAGAAAATAGATAGTGTTGCGACAACAACTCTGGAAAAATTAATAGTGGATTTGTATTGCGATAAAAATCTTTTCGCAGCTTTTCAAGGAAGCGAATATGTTCACATAATTAACAATGCTTTCAAGAGGTACTCGATTGACTTCACCAAACTTTTTCAATATGCAAAAAGAAGAACCAAAGAAACCGAGCTTCTGGAATTCTTTTCAAATAAAACTGATATTCCAAAAAGTATATTGAATGATTGACATTAAATCACTTTCAGCAGAATGGATCGCTGAGAAAAGAAGTAAATACAGCAAAGACCCTAACTTGATGGAAAGCATGATTTATGCTTTGTATCTATTGGAGCAGTTACAATTAACGGGATTAGATTTTATTTTCAAGGGTGGGACAAGTTTGATTCTTCTAATGGAAGAACCTAAAAGATTTTCTGTTGACATAGATATTGTGATTAGTCCAAAGATCAAGAAAGAAGAGTTAGAAGAATATCTTTCTAAAATTATTGAGACAAGCGCATTCACAAGAATTGAATTGGATGAAAAGAGAAGCTATAATGGCAATATTCCAAAAGCCCATTACAAGTTTATCTTTGATTCAAATTTCACAAATAGAAATAGAGAAGGAAATGTAGTTTCCAATCCTGAAAGAGAGATTTTACTTGATGTTCTATTTGCAGACAACCCTTATCCTGTAGTTATCGAAAGAGCCATAGAAACAGAATGGCTATTACAAACAGATAAACCTGTATTTGTTAGAACACCTGACATTAATTCAATTACCGGCGATAAACTCACAGCATTTGCCCCCAATACAACTGGTGTTCCATACAACATGGATAAAGAAAAGGAAATAATGAAGCAACTATTTGATGTTGGATGTTTATTTCATTTGCTAACTGATGTGGAAGTGTTTAAAAAATCATTTACTGAATCGGCCAAAGGAGAAATTGCATATCGACCGGAGAGAAAAATTGAATTAGTTGAACATGTACTAAGAGACACGATTGATACCGCTTTATTAATTGCTAGAAAGGATACTTTAAAAAGTGATGATGAGAAATCCAAGTATAGAGAGATAAAAACAGGAATAGATCAATTCAGACACTTTGTTTTTCTTGGAAAGTTTGGAATTTTAGAAGCACAGGTAGCAAGTGCAAAAGTTGCATACTTAGCTGCAATTATTTTGACAGACCACAAGGAAGAATTACAGAAATTCAGCAAAGATATTCCATTAACAGAATACATTATTACAAACCCGGAATATAATTACTTGAACAAGAGATTAAAATTTCTAGCAGAAGGGGAAGCACTTTTTTATTGGTATCACACAATCAATTTACTTTATCCAACAGATGAAATTCTGACAAATGAATATTAGATTTATTTCCTTTCACCTCCTTTCATTTTTTGTTTCTTAAAATAAATTTCATACATTTATTCTTTCATTTACTTTCAAATAATTTCATTTTCTTTTTTTACAATAAAAATTCTTCGAGCATCATCTTCGCATCACCACAAAATATTTTCTTCACTAAATATTTTACAAAGAAATAGTTAATTACACTATGGTAATCCCACTCTTTCTAAAAATTCATATTTCAATTGTTATTTAGAAGCGTTAAGACACACATGTTTAAACTTTGATATTCATATAATACCTTATCGCGCCCCATCTCCAAATCCACTTATACCACGCCTGTTTATAGAACATTTTTTTACGATGCTTGTCGATAATGGGTTCGATGGCTGAAGTGTAGTTTTTTAATTCTGAAAGATAACTCTCAGAATACTTTTCTTTGGATAGATGTCCTGGTTGCAACTTGTTTTGATGTATTTCGGATACAATTGCAAGCAAGTCCTTTAACTTCTTTTTAAAGTTCTTACTATAGATAATGTCTTCGCTTTCCTTTTGCACTACATTACGGAAGGCAGTGGAAAGGAGCATGCTATGTACCATATACTTTACCCATGCTTCTTCTGACTGAAGATCGTGATGGCGTTCTAGTGCAATTTCGAAATTGTTTAGTTTGTAGTAAATGAACCCATGTATCTTCTGATCGGTATTTTCCTTTTCGGATGGCGTATAGTGACCTGTTTCTTTCTTGTCAATTTGAATGATAGCATTTCCACTGATTGATTTTATCTTGCTTGAATCAAAGTCACTTACATCCTTTATCTTTTCCTCTGTTATTTTATTTTCTTTATTTAGATAAGAAACAGTTACCTCTCCGGAGGCAGGAGTGATTTTCATGTTTTCAACTTTCTTCTCGTGATCATAAAATTGTTTAAGTTCGGGATACTCGATCAGCATTTTATCCACTTCGGAAAGAAAGCTAAGATCATTGTAAACCTTTCCTCTGTTAAGTGCTCGGATAGAAATCAAGAGCGCTATTAATGCTGCGAGAGTTGCAAGGGATGTAGCAATATCACCAACGTGCTTCCATTTTTCTTCTTTCAATGTCGGTACGTCTTTTCTATTGTCAGATGAAGCCTCATTTGTTAGAGTAGGTGCTGGTAAAGCCGGCATATTTATAATAAAAACCGAATCTGGTTTTTGAAGGGAAAGAGAAGAACAATTTCCGCAGGGTTGCGGGCAACCGGAACATCTTCTATGCTGTGCATTTAAAAAAAATGGCAATAAAAATAATAGAATTAGCAGGTGTTTTTTCATGTTTAAAGTTCTGGCGCTTGTTGGACAAAACTATAATATTTTTAAAATTTCCCAAATTCAAGCAGTAATTTTATTATTTGAATTTATTATTCGAGAAAATAACAGTGAAATCTAATTAAAAAAGAAACATCAATTATCTAATTTCATTTGCAATTTAAAGATATTTATCTATCATTGTATAGCGCTCATGGGAGAGACTATTTAAATTTTGAAGGCGCAGTCTGTCAGTTACAAGGTCGAGAGTTTTTTGTAGAAATAATATTCATTTGATAGACTAATAAATTTGTATCGTGATTACTGGTTGGATAATTATTATCAGTTATATCCGTATTCGGTTGATGTGAGAGGTACAATTATCTTTTGAAGATACCGGACATTCGGAAGGTTTGCGGATTTATTTATTTATAAAACCCTAAAACAATTTATGGCCGGATTAGATTTTAACAGGAGCTTAGTGGGTGCAGGGGCACGTGCTTCTACCGATTTTGCAAATGCACAAGCAAATGCAAGAGTCGAATTCAATGGGAATATTGAACTCAACCGTGGTTTTAAAGCAGAATTAGGAATAGGCGCTTTTACGGAAGCATCTGCTGCATTTTCAAAATTCATCAATGCCAGTATTAAAGGAACTGCTTTTGCCCAGGCATCTGCTGGAGTTCAATTTCAATTGCCATTCAATTTGTTCAGGGATTTTGGATTTATTGCAAAAGCTCAGGCAATTGCAGAAGCCGGTGCCGGTGTGGAAGGAGGAATTGGAATTTCAGTCGGCGATTTTATCCGAATCATCGAAAGAGATCCGAATATGCAAGGGCTTCCGATCAAACTCATCATAATGTTCCTGGAAGAAGTAGATGTAAGCGCTAGGTTCGGTATTAGTGTTTCTGTTGCAGCAAAAGCCCATGCGAATTTTAATGTAACGGGAAGAGTTATCGATGTGAATGGTCAACCACCCGGTTTTTTTTATAGTATGAGTGCAGGTGTTGGTCTATTAAAAGGTGTTGCAAAATCGATGACTGCCGGAGTACAATTCAAAGACTTCAGAAGATTTTATGGTAGAGCAACAGATCTGACAGTAGATTCCACAATTGAATATTTGCAGGATTCTCTTCCTGCAAATTACCGCCAATTCGATCCGATGCTGGGAGCTTTTGCGCCAGTTGCTAAGATTGCATTACGTACAGCATTCGAGTTAGGAAGCACTATAGCGAATTCAAATGTAAATTGGAGTGGTAAACAAACCCAGCAATTTTGTAATGAGTGTACAAAAATTGTTCTTGAGGAGATTCAGCGATTTACATATCAGCAAATCGTGAATTTTTCCTGTACACAAATAATGGAAATCGTAAAAGCAAATATAAGCGCTTTAGGACAGGCTGCATGGGATAATTCATACAGTGAAAGAAATTATCTTGCTGATGTCCTTTTACAAATGCCACAGGAACCATTCCAACCGGTACAGGAGAATATTGATTATTGGAGTGATCTGATTTCAAAAGCAATTGCCTTCGCTGAGAAACTTTATGAAAATGAATTTAAAGTTGACGATAGTGTTGCAGAAGGAATCTCTCTATTATATAGTGCAAGCGCACTACTCTTTGAAGCGATGCGTTCCAAGGTGAATTCAGCATCTGCATATGCGGGAACAATTGTTACGGGAAGTGTTACAGCACAAACACAATCTTTTAACGGGCCCCTGGCCACCCAGCCGCCACAACTGGTAAAAAAGTTTATCAATAACAGAAAAGGCGCAGCGGCTGCATCTATAATTTCCTATGATGATCTGTTGGATTTTATTATTGATGATGCTGTCATTTCAAATTTGATCAAAGTGCCGGCATTGGAAGCATTTATGAATATTTTTCAAGCCGACTTTAGCAATGTACTTCTTAAAGATCTATTAAAAACCTTTCTGAGAAATTCAGCAGCATTTGTAGATACGGCTAATGGAAAAAAAGATGCAAAAGAAACGCTTCGCTTGATCGTAAGTTCAATCGATACTTTCATAACCACTGAATTCAGAGACCAGATCTTACCATTACTGTTAAATCAAATCAGCGATCCGCTGATGAGAATGTATTTTGAAGAAGTATTGTTCGGTGCTGTAGTTTATGCGAAGGACATGGGATTAAAAACGATAATCCGATGGGATGAAATTGCTCCAAACAAGAATGATTTTACAGAAGCATTAAGCGGAATATTGATGTTGTTAATGGGAAGATCGGTGATCGTAATTGGAGATGCTTTCCTTACTCACCTGCAGGAAATAATTCAAGGTACCTGTAATCAACTGGCTTCTGACATAAATAATAATACAGGAAATATTGCTCCCATTGCTCATCTTATAACAGACAATGACCTTAAAAGACTTGTAACGGATTGTCTGACAATTGCAGGTGAAGTTCTTGGTCCCTTTCCTGCTGACACAAGGTCAAGAGTTCGTCAACTTTTGTATAATACAATAGAACCATTAAAACCGGGAGCGGATGTAAGTATACTTGATCAGCTTGCAGATCAATTTTTTATTCCGAATGGACAAAAGTTACAGCAATTGGCCTATGAGTTTGCCGATATTGCAAAGGACAGATTTGTTTTGTTTGCTACACGGTTTGTAGGTTCAATTGCCAATTATATTCTGGAGAAACTGGAAGAACTCATCCTTGCTGCAATCGATTTGATTCTGAATTGGGAAGTTCATCTTGCTGAAACATTAAGAGGGCTAGCCGATTTTTTGAGAAATCTGAGAAAACACATTGCTGCCTTGAATGGAATAATGATAGACGCACTACGTGCACTTGAATCCAGCATGCATGCGTTTTTTAATACACTGGGTTCATCAGAATTGAGAACACGACTTAAAAGTGACATCAAAAACAAATTCATCAATAAAGTCTTTTCTGCACTTGAGGATAATGATTATTACAATTGGCTGCCGGATCCGCTAAAAAATGGCATAGAGAATTCGGTAAATGGCGTGGTGTCAGGAGCACTTGACAATCCGGTGGTGAATCCGATCTTTGATCTGATCGCAGCAATTGCTAATGAACTCGATGATCTTTTGCCGGACTTCAGAAAAATTACCTCAACCGATAACCTTACAACAAAAGTATTGGAACTTATATTGGATAAAATTGAAGAGAAACTGATAGACCATTTCGGAAGTACAAAGCCGCATATTCCGGTTACACTGAGATTTGATTATACAGAATATTATCTGGATTGGGATTTGAAGGTTCATAGCAGGCCGGCATCCGTTCATATTACACTTGGAAATATCAGTATTAACTTAGATACTTTTATTGACTTGATCAGGGCCGGTATAAATGCACTGACATTTTATTTAAATGCACTCAATGAAGCATGTTTTAAACTTGCGGATTTTCTTGCTGCGGAACTCGACCTCTTAGCAAATCAATTAACTTTTGATAAAAATCAGGAAAGTCATGATAAACTAAAAAAACTAGACGATGAGCATAATAATAATCCGAAGGATATTTGTATTCTATCACCCACGCAAATGATGCATTTTGAAAATGAAGCAGAAATAAAAATTCATTTAGGCGGAGTAGCGCCATCAAACCTTGGATTGAATAATGGCGAAATGATGACTGTAATGTTCTACTTAAATTCAAAACTGATTATACCGAAGTCGTTGATCGTAGAAGAGTCTATTGATGAACAGAAAGCATCTAATCATAAAATCGATTACGATCTGAACCGAATGGTGGGCTTTCAATCAGAAAAAAATATTTTCAGTAATAAAAGAGTTTCGATTGTAATGAATACGGCTGAACACCAGGTTGGATCAAAATCAATTACACCAGCGAAAACCTCATCTGAAAAAATGTACTTTAATAACTACTTGTACAAAGAATCCCAAACGACTTTAGCATCGTTTTCAAAAACGAAAATCAATAATGAAGGCAAACCAACACAATCAAAAATAAATTTAAAGAAAGATAAAAACGGACGATCAATTACAGAACATACTATTGTAAATATGAGGCCAGGGAAAAATCTTACCGCTGTTCAAATAGGAAAAATTGTCAGCGAACTTGAGCCCGGGGTTTTTGTGTCATTTAAATTATTGGCAAATGAACTAATTACAGGCTTGAATGTACTTAACGTAGTTGTTATTGAAAGAGGCGGGCATCGTCATCAGAAATCAGTATCATTCAGCTTTGAGGAAAAAGCCGTAAAAGTAAAAGGTGACAGAGTAGATCAACCTGTGGGAGTAAAAGACAAAATACCTCCTCGTTTACCTGATTTGAAGGGTGAAAATCTTTTGGTAGTAAAAAAAACGAAGCCGAAAAAATCAGTTAGCTTTTCTGTCGATGTAAAGAAGAATATTAAAGGTAAAGAGATCATTCAGAAAAAGAAAATAAAATCCATCTTGCCTGTTTCTTCCGAAACCATATTGAAGAATAATAAGAAGGCAGAGGAGTATATGCGAAAACAGGCGGAGTTAAATCTCAAAGCTTTTCAAATTAAAAACGCTAAATGAATCCTGTTGTAACTTTTGCTTCATGGTTATTGGCAAGTGCACCCGGCGGTTCGGGCAGATCGGCCATTAGAATGGATACTGATAAAATTCAGGAGGCGCGTAATCTAATTGATACATGGCTGGCGGATAGAGGGCCATCAGGAACGATCTGGAATTATAGTCGTAGCAATTTTTCTTCACGTTTAAAGGAGCTTGTTTCATCGTATAAGTTGAATCAGGGCTGTCTGGATTGTTGTGCATTTACATCCTTATTGTTTGCTTGTCTGAGATGTTATCCTGTTGAAACTGTAAGATGGGCCATGAATGTATTTGATAATGGTTCTGGGGATCTGGGAGGATTTCAGACAACAACCAATGATATACTGAGAAATAAAAGGCTTTCTGATTTGTTAAATGACAACCCTACAGATAGCGGGCAACCGAAATACCCTGATTTTACAGACTGGATTTTACAGACAACAATAATAGCTTCTTTCAGATCAAGAGAAGGGATAATTTATAATGGCATGAGATCGGAAAACAATAATATTGGTATGAAGTTTAATGCATTTGTAGAAGAAACGGATGAACTTTTTAATCTATGTACGACTTTCTTTTTACCACCAATGATAAGCAAATATGATGGTGAAAGATTTAATACAAACGATAAGTTGGAGCAGGGAAATGCAATCATTTTGATCCTTCCGGCAAAATTTATAAACCCAACTTCAAACAGTACACATGTAGTTTTTCTTGATAGTAAGTTTACCTACTATCAGGACGATTATAATGGCAACCATAATGTAGATTGGATTGGTTGTCGTATGCACAATTATGGAAATCGCGAACTGCTTCAGATAGTTAAGAACACTGTACCAGCAAATAATTCTAATGGTTTGAACAGAATAGTTTGCTTAAAAATGAAGTTATAATGGGGACAACAAATCCAATAATAATTAATTTTGCAACGCTTTTGAAAAAAGGGTTTCAGGATCTTTCGCAAGTTTCTACTGTCGAAAAGGAGCAAGCTTTAATGCGGATTCTTGAATGGATTAAAGTTCCAGAATTTGGAAATCATGCTTGGAATTACAACGGTCCTGCAATTGATTTTGCGAGAGAATATAGCAATGACTTGTATGACATGGTACGGTGGCCATTTTCTTTGAATCAAAAAGGATTGGGGTTATGTGGATCCACTTTGGTTACTTATGCGCTCTTTAATTTTTATCCGAGACAGATGACAGAAGCAGCTATAAATCTGTTTGAAACCGGAACTTGCAGTATAGGTAATGTTGTGATATCAGCAGATAATTTAAGAAGCACTGAATACTTGGGATTTTATGATTATATGAAGGTTAAACAAAACCAGCGGGACGGAGTTTCACCCTTTCTTTTTGTATTTGTCGGAACCATTTGTGCAAATATTTTGGGTAATATGAATCCTATCAGAAATTATGATGAATGTTTCGCTTTATTAAATGCTGGAACCACCGTTACAAACGAAGCAGACTTTCTGGATTCAACGGTATTATTTATGCCAATTAATTCTGTTGCTGTAAAGCAAAATGATAAGGTCAATGCATATTTAGATTTAATAGCTGCATATAAAGGCACCTCCGGTTTATTAGCGCTACGAATAGATTCAAGTGTTTTGGATGTACTAGGTGCAATTAATAATCCACCAGTTTTAAATCATGTTGTTGGACTAATGTCATTGCCTGTTGTAAATAATCAAACTAACCGTGTGGTGGTCCAATTGTATAATTGGGGTATAAGTGACCGGGTACAATTTGGTAACGAAGAAGGAGTTAAGATATATGATTTGGATCAGGACAGTTTTATTTCCTGTTTTTTTAGTTATTATACGATAGAACCTTTGTAGTTGTAATGGAATTTCGCAAATAGGATAAACCATGGAGAAAAACTAAAACTATAAAATTGTATGATTCAGAGGTTATTATGACTCCTATGCATTTTTGTTATGGAGATCGCACATAAGCAATCTTGCAATTATTCAGATCAGCACTACCAAATTATTTTTGATAGCATAAACGACAAGGCCGGCTGTGTTTTTGCAACCTGATTTTATGAACATTCTGTTGCGGTGACCTTCTACCGTTCTTGGGCTGATAAATAATTTTTGACCAATCTCTTCAGCTGTAAATTCATTGCAGATCAACTGGAGAATCTGGATTTCTCGTTCGCTAAAATCTGTTAAACCCGAAGTGTTCACATTATCCTTATTTACTCTTGCTGAGTTTTTCTTGATAGCTTTTAGAATGCTTTCAGTAAAATAGAATCCATCAGAGAAAACCGAATTGATTGCTTTTTCAAATTCTTCCGGCTCAGAGTTTTTGATCAGATAGGCATGTGCTCCACATTCTATCATATGAAGAATGTATTGTTCTTCATTAAAGACCGTGAGAATAATTATTTTAATATCAGGAAAATCTTTGTTTAAAATTTTTGTGGTTTCTATACCATTTAATTCCGGCATTTGAAGATCCAGAATAATTATGTCGGGCCGAGTGGTCTTGTCAGATAGCATGGAAAGTAGTTCTCTCCCGTTTGCCGCATCAAAGATTACGTCGCAATTTTGAAATGAGTTGACAAGTTGAATTAATGCTTTTCGAAAAATAAGTTGATCTTCGACAATTGCAATTTTAATATTATTTTTCATTTAGTAAGTGGTATTTCAATTTTAGCATTAAATCCTTTGCCGGCTTCGGAAGAGTAAATAAAAGTACCGCTAAAAACGGCGGTTCTACTTTCAATGTTCTTATGGCCAAGTCCGTGTTTTTTTAATTTATCTAAGGAGCTAATTCCTATGCCGTCGTCTTGATAGTCAAGATATACCTTGTCGGTTCCTTGGTGGATGCAAATGTTTATAGTAGAAGGGTTGCCATGTTTTAAACTATTTGTTATTAATTCTTGTGAGATCCGATATAAAGCCATTTCAATTTCAGGGAAAGGCTTAAGATCAACATTAGTTGTAGTGCAATTAAAACGTATATTGCTTTTTTCCGAAAGCTTATTACACATTTCAGTCAGGATGGAATTCAAACCAAATGTTTCTAAACCTGTAGGTGACAAATTATATGAGATATTTCTAACTGAATTAGAAGTTTGATCGACTATGTTTTTACACTCTTCAATGTTCTCTAAATTCGGATTTATAGAATTCTTGAAAGAGCCAATGTATAGTCGCAATGTTGAAAGCTTTGAATTTATTTCATCATGCAGATCAGCAGCGATGCGCCTTCTTTCTCTTTCCGTGGTTTCAATCGAGTTTTTGAGTAGTTCAAGCCGGTGTTCACTTTCTTTAGCTTTTAATAAAATTTCTTTATTCAGGAGATTTTTCCTGAATATAATAAATATGGTAATAATCACTCCCGATAATAAAAGCAGAGAGATCGTACCTACAAAAAATGTTAGAGGAATTATACTGGTTTCTTTTGTTTCCATAAGGCAATTCCAAATATGACGAATGAAAAAATATTGAGAACAGAATGAAAGACCCAGCTTAATTTTGATAATGAACGGAAATGAGCAGCTAAATAATCGCCCATAATGAAAAGAAAAAGATTCCCGGAATTAAAAATTAAAATGGCGCTACAGACCAATAGCAAGGAAGAAGTAATTGGATTTCCGAGCTGAGGTTGTTTTAATAGAATAAAAAGTGAAATAGAAGCGTATGTTAAGAGTAAAAATGACTCTGCTGAAATTGAGTAGGTATTAAACTGATTCAGTCCTTGCAAGAATAAAATGTTGAAGACAAAAAAACAAAAGAATGCTGTAAGAGAAACTACCAGGTAGTGGTTAAAAAATTTAGAATGGATTTCTTGTTTGAAATAGTTCGCAAATAGTAAAAGTTCAAGACAAGTAAAGGCATGAAATATAGGTAGATTATTAAGTCTTCTTGTCCATAGCAGTAGCACAACAGTTTCTACTGCTAGAGACAAGAGACAATAAAAAAAGAGAGTTCTGTGGCCCGGAGATAGAAATTTATATTGTCTCAATCCTATGACCACAGGTATCAATGCAATACCGGTGCTTAGGTATCTGATAATTAGCACGCGCGGTTGAATAATTAGGATCTAAACTAAATGTCTAATATGTTTGGATTAAACAATGGGCTGCTCATATCGCAATCTGTTGGACAAGGCGAACTGAGGTCAAAGGCTACTTTCTCTCCATCAATGATTGAAATAATGTCTGAGTAGTAAGGAGGGAATGTTTCCTCTTTTTTTGTAGCAACAAAAATTAGGCGGAGGTTATGTACCAGTTCATTGGCCTCTCCTACGGCTTCAAGTCCGATGTACGCACGGACTCCAACGCCTTCATCGTTGTACTTTTCTTTAAACTGATTGATTTCTTCGGCAGGGATACGAAATGCTTTGAATCCGCCGGTCATTTGAAACGCTTCCGAACTTTGCCAATTTGCAACCATTTCAATTGCTTTCGAAAGAGGGATAACTAGGTCTTTTGGTTCTTTTTTCATAGTGTAAAAATTTATTGTTTTTACAATAATAATAAAATTAGGTAAAAACACCTAATATTTTTAAAGGGGGAAAATGCTCTAAAATAAGCACGTAATCATTGGAATATTTGTGCAAGCAATTTTAACAGACATAGGGAAAATGCATTAGTAATTGCAGGTAAATACCCAAAGCACTGAATAAAAACCGTAACAATAAACAAGAACGATTATGAAACAAATCATTTTAGTCGCACATGGAATGGGAAATCAAGGAACATTTTCCATTAAAAATGTAAGGACCATTACAAGATCCGGTGAAAGCCTATCCTTTCAAGATGCAATAACTTATATGAAAGATACAAAGACCTATCCGGAGTATGCATCAACAAGTTTTGGAACATTTAGCCCACTTTCAGATGATGAATGCGAGGAATTATTCAATGGAACAATTCCAGCTGGTGTAGGAATAGTAAATACCGGCTTGCGAAGAGCAGGACATGTGGATGGAGTGGAAATTTTTGCATTACGAGGAAACAACATCACAGACGCTGACATTTCCACCTTTATTAGTCAAAATGCTCTTACCTCATTGATTTTATTGTCGTGCAGGTCTTGAAGGGATATTGGTGAAAGTTTTTTATCTCTAACCAAAAAAACGCCTGAGGTTAATAAAGAAAATAATAAAGGGAGCGTCATAAAAAAACACAAACAATTTCATATAAATCTAACCAATTAAAACAACTTATTATGGCAGTTAAATCGAGTGAATTAATGCTCACGTTACTTGCAAATCTTCAGCAAGTATTAACAGGTAAAGACGAAGATTCTCCTGTTGCTAGTGATGAAAACACATTTATTACATGGTTAAGAGCGGGTATTGTTTATGATCCCGCCGACTTTAATTTCGGCGCATCACCTGATGATGGTGCTTCCGAAGTAGATTCAAGTGCTAAGGAAACTGAGCAATTGAAGAGACAATTTGAGTGGGCTAAATTGGTCAATGCCATTCCGAAGGTTAGTCCTGTTTACGACGTTGACCAATCTCAATTGGATAAGGTCTTTGACATGATCTTAAAGCAAAGTCAAGTAGTAGACAATCCGATTTCAGAAGCAGACCTGGCAAAGATCGCTAAGTATCGTGATCTATTGAATCCTAAGGAAGTTTCTTACACAAATTTATTGGGCGATCAAAAAACGAGAATTGAATACTCTCCTATTATGACTGCTTATGATTCGTGTATGACGGAATATGAAAATGCTCTTACAGATTTTACGCGTCTTCGGATTTCAGCACAAAATGGAGTAAAGGGAGCAGCAAAAGAATTCGCAGCAGTAGGATCCATTTTGAAAAAGAAGGTAACTAATGCCAGAGAGAAATGGGCGAATGATGGTTACAGAGAAGAAGTTGATGGAATGAGGGCTTTTATTGAGCAAGTAACTTCCCGGAGTCTGGTTCTTTGGAAGCAAGGATTGGTTAATAATATTGAAATGAGTAGAACCACGGACCTGGATTCATCTGATACATATTTGTGGACATCTTTTCTTCCTGGAAATTTTGCTAAGCGTAGCAGTGGTTGGACAAAATTTCAATTTGGAAGCTCAGAATTTTCAAGTAGTCAAAAAGCAGCGACTGATACATGGGGCGCAAGTGGTGGTGCGAATTGGGGTTTGTGGAGTGCATCGGCATCAACAAGCGGAACATCGACACGAACAGAAAACAATTCGAACTTGAATGATTTTCAAATTTCATTTCAAATTGCACAAATCCCTATCGTTAGACCGTGGTTTGATCCGACTTTTCTAAAAAGCAGAGCCTGGAGATTGACAGCGGGAGGGAAAGCATCTTTGGGCGATATGGCATCTTCGGGTGGAAGTAACCCCAACGGATTTCTTCCGGCTTATACAACATTTGCAATTTTTGTAAAGGATGTTACACTCAACATGAAAAACGAAAACGGATCTGATGCGTTTTCAGCTTTAACGACCGAATCAAGTGCAAGCGTCGGTTGGGGACCATTTAAGGTTCGTGGAAACTACAACAACAGCCGCAGTGATAGGTCGATCAAGACAAATGCATCCGGTGGTGGCATTTCTGTTGAAGGCATGCAGTTAATCGGTTTCAAATGTATGAAGCTGAATTACAAATCGCCAAATCCACATCCGGAAATTACTGAAAATCAGTGGAAATAATTCAATACTGAAATCACCTCTTCAAAGAATGTAAATAGTTTTTGAAGAGGTGATTTTATCGCTTATTATAAATAATTATTGACCAAAATTACCTTCAGAGGCAATGATCAAATGAATGATACACTTAATTTAAAATGAAAACAGGAAATACATATTTAATTACTTTACTATTTGTATTATTTGAGAGTTGTAGTTCTGTTAAAGTTCTTGACCCTGCGGGTAATTTTAATTTTCAAGGAGAGTTTCAAAACGAACTTAAACGCATTACAAAACTGAATTGTGTAAGTGAAAATTCGTCAACTGACTTTTATATAGTTTTTGGAACATCAATAGTTCAGGAGTTGCCAATTAAGTTCCGTGTCGAAGAGAACTATTATTTTATTGATTCAATTGGGAATTCAAATTGGGAGAGGGACATGGCTTATTTGATGAACCGAATACCGGACAGGTCTGATTACTGGAGCACATCAAGCGATTTGTTATGGGACAATTACAGAGAGTGTCTTAAAAAAATTGACATTGACAGATTGAGAAAAGATCAATCAAATTATTCAGGGAGAAGAGAAAATTTGCGGAAATATTTATTGGGAAATAGTGCTTTGTACAATAAGTACCGGGAAGTTTATTTTAATTCATTACAATACATTCAGTCAAGCTTGCTTGCAAAAGACTCCATGCAATTAGAAATTGGCAAACACTTGTCGAGTAAAGCATACGATGATTGGATTCTTTTTGGGAACAAAACGACATATGAAGACTCTACTACAAGTTTAAAAATGATCGATTTCAAAAGCGAATTAAAATCTCTTAGTGAAGCATTAAATGACATTGATCCGTTTCTGGTTTATTATGTGAGTGATCCCTATTTTATGAATTATTATTCAACCGGTTATCAACCCGAGTTTGAACAAATGAAATGGCAGCAAGCGATTGTTCCAATAAATAATTTACCAACTCCAGGGAGGGATGCACAAAATGAGTACAGTATCACTAATTCATTTTTAAAATTTCAATACTGTATAATTTCCATTGAGCGCCCATGGTTTCACCCTGAGATTTTCGAGTATCAGGTAAATCAATCGGTCTCAAACGCCCATCACAAAGAGCTGCGATATGTAAAATCTTTTGTTCTCACGACAAACATTGAGCTTGAGTATCAAATCAAAACGAAGAAGGATTTTCAATTGACAAGCAGCAATGGTGAAAGAAGGGATATTAAGCATGGAGAACCAAATCTTGTAAAAATTAAGTATAGTAATAAAATGGGCATTTCAGCATATATATGTAAACTCTAAAACATGAAAAATAAATTTAAAAAAAAGTAAGACCTCTATGATCAATAATTCGAAAAACAACATGATGGGAAACGATCGACCGGTGGAAAAAAGCAATGTATTTGCAATGATCGATCGAAAGGATAATTTGAATATAAAGAGCTTCCTGGTGATTTGGATAATTTGTTTTCAAATGTGCAACATAGTTTTTGCTCAGTCGAGAGAGGCAATTCCTCTTGATACCAATAATTACAAGTCGACATTTGCTCACTATAACATCCAGCTATATAAGGACACGGTTTTGAATGACGACTATTATGAGACATTTTCTGCAAAGCGGGATCTGATTGATTTTAGAAAGCTAAGGCAATATCGAATCGAGAAAATGACTTTGATAGAAATGTTGGAAAACGAAATCAAGAAATTCGAACATATTGAGACTCATGTTGAGTCATTGCAGTCAGATTCAATGTTGCTCGAGCGTTTTTTGGACATGATGAGAGGCAATGGAGATACACTTGCATTTTCACAAATGGGGACAAACGTAGAGGCTTTCAGTTTATTAGCAAGGAAAATGAATGAGTTTAACCTTATCAGCTTCCAGAATAAATCAGTTTCAAGTAGTGAAATTAATCGTTTGCAGAGCACAATAAAATTTAGATTGAAAAACCTAAGAGGATGCGCAATTCAATTGAAGAAGTTGAGAGCTAACCTTGATACTCAAAGGGCAGCTGTAATGCATGTTAATGATGCAATTGATTATGCACTTGCACCTGAATACAGGCAGCAAAACTTTAGAGAAGAAGTGAGTATAGTTTTTTCTTTGCTTATCGGCGTCTTATTATTTGTATTCTTTAGTTTGATTTACCTAAGAGGTGATAAAGGAATTGGTCGGGTCTTATTAGGTGGAACCGGATTGCAATTTATATCACTATTTGTGTTGGTTATTGCAATTACACTTTTTGGAATACTTGGAATTTTAGGAGGAAGTGAATTGGCGGCCATACTTTCAGGGATTTCAGGATATGTACTTGGAAAAGGTGTAACAGGTTTTGGCGGCGAAGTAGGATATTCTGGTGCAGACAATAGTAATCCTCAAGTAAAATAAAAATTTTAATTATAATCAAGCGCAACAATGATCTCTAAAGTGCAATTATTAAACGGTAAGGTAGGTAAGTCTGTAATTGTGGAGTTATACTATCCATTTTTAAACGATGCTTTTGAAAAATTTGGTATAGACACCAGCTCTAAGCAAATTTGTTTTCTAGCACAGGTTTCACATGAGAGTGGAGGATTATATTACACAGAAGAACTTGCATCAGGATCTCAATACGAGGGAAGAAAGGATCTTAGAAACATTAATCCGGGTGATGGAGTTAAATTTAAAGGAAGAGGCCTGATTCAAATTACCGGTCGGCACAATTATGAGAAAGTATCCAAAGCAATGGGTTTAGATTTGATTAGTAATCCGACATTGTTAGGTGCTAAGAATTCTTTGTTATGTACGACTGAGCAATTAAGAAACTCTTTGGATTCTGCTTGTTGGTTTTGGAGTGCCAATGGGCTCAATGAATTAGCTGATTTCATATTCGTTGACAAAGGATATAAAATGATTTATAATAATGATTCAGATCCGATTCTTAAAAAGTTCATTCAAATAACAAGACGGATCAATGGAGGGTTAAATGGTATTGAGGATAGAATACAGAGATTTAATAATTGCTTGATTGGTTTCAATCAGTAAATATTGACAGTTTATACCTTAGTATATCAAATGATGCCCTACGAAGAAAAGTATGCAATTCATAAGCATCATCCTTAACTCAAATTCTGAGACATTAGTTGAGTAAGTGTTTTATTTTTGTACAAATAATCCTATTTATTACATTTACAAGCAATTCAAAAAGGATGAAAAAAATCTACCTGCTCTTTTTTCTGGCAATCTTTCTTAAAGGGTCATTTGCTCAGGTTTCACTTCAATGGCAATTTGATGGAAATACACCGGAAGAAAGCCAATGGATCATTGCTGATTCACATGACAATGTTTATTCGCTTGGGAGAAATGGCGGACTTCGGAAGTATGATCATTTCGGCGATACTGTTTTTTATATAACGGATACGGCATCGGGATTTACTCCTGCTGCGATTGCTATTGATTCGACAGATCATATTGTTATTATTGGAAACTATTATGAAAGCCCGGGTTCGAAAGTGATCTTAGTACAGAAATTTGATACAAGCGGGAATCTGATTTGGGCTACATCGATCAATACACCTAATGGAGATGAAGAATATCCAACTTCAATGACTTTCGATCAAAACAATGATATCTATATTACGGGTTGGGACGGGAATCAGTTTTTCGGAAGATATTACTCTGCTAAAGTAAATTCAGCGGGAGTGTTTCAATGGGGAAACAGTTATGATCAGGGCCAGATATGGGACCCTTATTTCGGAAAAGATATTGCTGTATACAGTCCGAACGTTATTTATTCAACCGGATTTGTCTATGAGAATGGCACGACGAACGATATGATCGTGATTCGCTATGATCAAAATGGTGATACCGTTTGGACACGTCGGTTCAGTTACTATCATTACTATGGTGGACAGTGGACAACGGAAGACCAGGGTCGTCAGGTTGAAACCGACCAATATGGGAATGCTTACGTACTCACTACAAATGTTGACGATCAGATCAACGTATTAATTAAGTATGATTCTACCGGTGTGAGACAATGGGTAAAGCGAGTGAATAATTCGCCAACAATTATTGTCAATATGATTTTGTATGAAGATGAAATTTATATGGGAGGGAACATTGATCCGGGTACAGGAATGGGATTAGCACTCGCATGTAAAATGGATCTCAATGGGAATTATGTTTTTAATAATACAAATCCTTTTTTTAATGTTACGATCACTGACATGGATCGTTACGGAAAAGGAATTGTGATGACGGGAAATTCTTACACTTGCAACGGATGTAATTGGGATGGACATACATTGATGTTCGATAGCATTGGAAATAACGTATGGAATTATTTAATGGATACTCAACAAGGAATGTTTACAGATCAGCCTTATGGTATTACTTCTTCTAAGACAGGTGGAGTTTACGTAACAGGCAATGGCCATGGCAGCAGTTACTGGATGAACACCTATAAGTTATTTCCTTGTGATAAAATAAGTCCGTCAGTTACACACAATGGTACATTGCATTCAGCCAATTTTATTCCCGGAGCTCTTTATACATGGCGCGATTGTGCAAACGATTCAATCGTTGCATCGGGAGATGAACTTAATATTTATGCAGCTCCATATCCAGGGAATTTTGAAGTAGAAATTTCAATAGGCACTTGTTCTGATTCTACATTGTGCAATCCGACGAATGTGTTTTCTTTGAAGGATGAAATTGCAGTTTCTGTTTTCCCGAATCCTGCAACTGATTATTTTTATGTGAATGGAATTCAGAAAGCACTTTGTTCCATCTACTCAATTGATGGCCGATATGTAAAATCGATTTTAGCCGAGAAGAAAAAGGCGGTTGATATCAGTGATCTGATTCCCGGCATTTATATTCTTTCTGTGCCAGATACTGATGTTAGTCGTAATTTCAGATTCGTAAAAGGGGAATAGAAGGAGATAAGGTTAGATCTGAAATTTCTCAAAATCCTTCGCCTCCTTGTGACATTTAAAAAAAATTATGACTTATTTTGAAACGAACGAGAAGTAGGATAATGTTGATGAAAAGAAGTCAAAATATCTCTAAATTGTTTTCTCTTCTCCAATAGAACCGGATAACTCATTTCCTCAGATCTGGTATTGAACTTTTGAACCTGTGTTTCCGGTATAGGCGTAAGTTACTGACCAGTCAATTTTCTCGCCATCATTCCAAATATTATCCTAAATTTGAATATGGAATGTTTAATCATAATAATCTAATTGAGCCCTAAAAGATATCTCCTTCTGTTTTTTACAACGGTTTCGTTGTTGTTCAGCGACACTGCTTATTCGCAAGGTGCCTATATAAGTGGCCGTGTAGTCAATGTAAAATCAAAAAAGCCAATTCCATTTGCCGATGTTTCTGTTTATTACAGATGTGGGATTTGGTATTCAACGAAAGCGGACTCGGCGGGATACTATTTTCTCAAGAATATGCGGCCTTTTAACTATGATATTGTTTGTTCGGTTGATAGATACAATTCGCAGGTTGTTTCTAACAAGCGCCTTTTAGAGAATGAAGTGACGTTTATTGATTTTAATTTGAAGAAAGCAAAATCGAAAATTGCAATTGACACGGTAAAATATTTTAGTCCTGTGCCGGAAAACAAGAAACTGATCGCTTTCGATTATATTCCTAACAAAGCGAATTATAGAGACACGTGTAGTTGTAAGTCGGTCTATCCAAAGCAATATGGATGGTTAACAGGTCCGGATGTGAAGATCAATTTTGATTCAATAGTTGAACGATGCAATCAGTATCTGATTACCGCAATCGGACATTGTGCCTTTTGCAAGTACATTGTCAATACAAGTATCACAACCGGCTATAAAAGTTCCGGTAAGTCATTTGGTGTTCGGTACGCCTTTGTTCTTCCACAACAATTTCCAACCTACATTTATGGCAAATCGAGTGAAGAGGAAATATTTATTCAATTCTCATTCACTCAGCTTGAGAACGGTGAGTTTCAGGTTCGACTTCCTGTTAATATTCCTGATTGTCAAGAGGCGGCTGATGGAGGTTACAAGATCAACAAAGAACAAGCAATCGTTTTAGCTAAAGCAGCAGGATTTATTAATGAGCAGGAGAAATATAGAATATCCAATGATCGGCTTGCATGGATTTTTATTAGAGAAAAGGACAATGCAAGTTTGAATGTTGATATGAAGAGTGGGGCGGTGAAAGAAGGGGTTACTTATCAGCGGACTGATTGAATGATATTTTAGGAAGACGGATTGATCTGCAATTATGAAATACACCAGCGAGAATTAAAAGTTCCACTAAGAAAAGAGCCCCTCTTAGAATGCGCCGACAGAGCACTTCGCAAAAGGAATCGATAATTAAACAAATATGAAGTTCTTTTTATGTCCATAAAATAGACCGGGCTTTATCCTGTAGTGATGAACATCGTCCTTTCAGAGCTCAATAAACAATATATCGCTGAAGGCGCGATATTCTTCAGCGACTGGCAACTCCCATCGAAATGACCCGAAGTAACACCAATAATGCACCCCATCGGAAATGACGTGCATCACCCCAACAAACAACCCCACTTTCACCCGATTCGCAAGAGCGGAAGAGGTGTTTTACAGCAGGAGTTTCCCTCGGTTATTGTCTCCGTTAAATTGATTTGTTTTGCGGAATAAGACTATTCGGTTTTTTAATATTAAACTAATCACCAGTAAGGGAAAAATTTGCCGCCTTTTTTTTAAAGTGTTACCCCGCTTTCTCAAGAGTTAAATTGTTTGACATGTCAGTGCATTGGCATTTTATTTTATTGTGTTATGTAAACCAAAAAACTATAGCCATGAAAAAATTATTTTTGTTAATTCCTGCAGCATTGATCTTAACTGTATCAATGGCTCAGAATGCAGGTAGTACTATGTCGAAGGGAACTGCTTCGCTGGATGGAAAATCCTACAAGATCACATTGACCAATTTGAGCGATATGAATATGAACACTCCGACAAAGGACAATTCCCAGATGAATCCGAATAACAAGCCGAATGAGATGGGAACAAAAGATCAGGCTACTATGGATAAAAGAACAGGAACTGATCAGGCCGGAGCAGATAAAAATGCATCTGCAAAGACAGCAACCTTAAAATTCAAGGACGGAATGCTGAAGTCATCGTTTACCGGCGGAGTAAAAGCCAAAGATTGTGCTTATACTACAACTTCGTCTGCAGCCGCAACTGATGCAATCTCTTTTACTGCTTCTTGCAGCAATGATATGAATACCGGAGATAAGTCAATGAAATCTTCCGGTGACATGAGCTCAACAAATTCTTCGGGGTCGACAGCTACTTCACCCAATAGTAAGGAAAGTTCCGAATCAAAAATGAATTCTGCGACAACTTCGAGTGTTGAATGGACAGGAACGGTTTCCGGAAACAATATCAACGGGACTGTAAAAATTTCCGATAACGGACAGTACACTAATTATTCCTATACAGGAACTTTGATGGATATGTCCGGCCAATTGGGAATGGAAGAATAAAGAAATCCAATTAATGTTTAGTTATAAAATGAGTTGCCTGAACTTTTCAGGCAACTCATTTTTTTTGTGTATAAAGTATAAGAATGACTTTGCTATTGATTCAAGAGTTCTTTTTGGAATATAAAAAAATGAAATTATAGGTTTGAATTCTTGAAGATGCTTACCCTTTAAAGTAATTATCTGGGAAGGCCGAGGTTAAAAATCTCCGGGTAATTTTTGAAAAAACCTATCTTCTATTGATAAGGTTGGCGGTACCGTATTTTATATATATTTGTTCAGTTGCAGTACTGAAAGATCACTGACCTGATATCTTTGCAAATATGAAAAAGCGTTTTCCTTTTCTTTTATTTTTCATGCTATCGATTATTTCGTTTGGTCAGAAAAGGGAAAGATTATTATACAAGTCCCAGGAGTGTTTTGATGAAAAGGATTTTTTATGTGCAAAAGAAGCATTGAGAAAAGCATACAACATGGATTCAACAGATCAATTTGTTTTGAATAATCTTGGTGTAGTATATCAAAATCTTAACGAACCGGATACCGCACTGATATTTTATAATAAAGTACTGGATCAGGTGCCTGACGATGTTTTTGCTTTAAATAATAAAGCCACGATCCTGGCTAATAAAAAAGATTATGAAGGAGCCTTGTATCTGTTGAATATTGCAAATCAAAAATCATCATTCAACGAGACAACTTTATTGCTAAGATCAAGAGTGTACAATCATTTGAAGAATGCAGGTGCAGCATTTGCAGATCTGAAAAGTCTTTTACAGGTCAATCCAAAACATAGAGGAGCAAGGCAAAACCTTGCAATATTAAAATTTGAGAATAAGGATTTGAAAGGTGCGAAAGGAGATTTTATTGCATTGCTGATCGATCATCCGAAGGATATTATTTCCCTTTATACATTGGCAGAAATTGAATTGCAAAACCTGAACCTGAACGATGCACTCAGTTATTCAAACCGGGCCATTGAGGTAAATCCAAAACATATCAAAGCCTATATAACCAGAGGTCAGATCGAATTAAAATTGGATCAAAGAGAATTAGCGTGTAAAGACTTTATGGTAGCGAAAAATTTAGCAGCTGCTACTGAAATGGAATGTTTGTCAGGATTCATTGAAGAATGTGATAAATAAAACACTTGCAATGATGGATCTTCATCTATTAATCGACTGACGAAAATTTTCAGGATTCACCTGTTGCGGCTGCTCTTTATAAAAAGCATGATTTTAAGTTATCTGAAGAAATTGAATCGACAACTTTTAGGAAGCCGTTGTCGAACAGCGATATGAAATGATCTTGCAGGAATAAATTTCAAAGTTTCGATTCCTGAAGAAATCTGCAGATATGGCTTTTGGAAAAAATCTATTGACTGGTTCGGAAACTTGAAAATTTCCATTTAACGCTAAATGAATGTATGATAAAGCATTCATTAAGTAAAAAAAGCAGCATAATGTATGATAATCAGGACATTATTATCTTGACATTTCATTTCTATTTTGGTATATTTGTATGAAATACAATTCAATAATTAAATAAATATCGATTATGTCTGATGTTTCATACAAGAATTGGTCTACAATGAGTGACCGGGCTATTGCAGAGCAGATTGGTGAATTTGTCCGTCATCACCGGCTGGAGCAGAACAAGACTCAGGAAGAACTTTCGCATTCTGCAGGGATCAGTCGTTCGACTCTGAGTTTGCTGGAAAAAGGAGAAACAGTTACTCTGTCAACCTTGATACAAGTGATCCGAGTGCTCGATCAATTGCAGATAATGGATGCATTTGTAATTGAAGAAAAAATAAGTCCGCTTGCACTTGCGAAAATTGAACAAGGAAAAAGGCAGAGAGCCAGAAGTAAAAATTCTGATGAACAGAAAAATTCTGATTGGTAAGAAATGAATACAGCGTTTGTTAAAATATGGGATGAACTTGTAGGAGCTGTTGCATGGAATGAAGCAACAGGTATTGCAACTTTTGAATACGATAAAAAATTTAAAATTCTCGGTTGGGATCTTTCGCCTTTGCAAATGCCGGTGAATTCAGAAAAAAGTATTTTCAGTTTTCCTGCACTAAAGAAAAAATCGGATGATTATTCAGACACTTTCAAAGGACTTCCTGGTCTGTTAGCAGATGTTTTACCTGATCGATATGGAAATGAATTGATCAATTTGTGGCTCGCTCAGCAAGGCCGTCCACAGAACAGCATGAATCCGGTTGAATTATTATGCTTTATTGGCACAAGAGGAATGGGTGCCTTGCAGTTCGAGCCAACAACATTGAATGAAACCAAAAGGACTTTTGCAATTGAAATCGATAGTCTGGTTGATACTGCAAGAAAATTACTTTCTCAAAAAGAATCGTTCTCAACCAACCTCAAAGCCGACGATGAAAAAGCCATGCTTGAAATTTTGCGTATAGGAACTTCAGCAGGAGGAGCACGACCGAAGGCAGTCATTGCATACAATGAGAAGACAGGTGAAGTGAGATCCGGACAAAGCAAGGTCCCGCTAAATTTTGAACACTATCTGATCAAGCTGGATGGAGTGAGTGACGTTCAACTCGGTCAGAGTCTCGGATACGGCAGAGTTGAAATGGCATATTATAATATGGCACTTGCATGTGGAATTGAAATGATGCCAAGCAGATTGCTTGAAGAAAACGGCCGGGCACATTTTATGACAAAGCGATTCGACAGGGAAGGAGCATCGACCCGTCATCATATTCAGACCTTCTGTGCAATGAAACATTTTGATTATAATCAGGTGACAAGTTTTAGCTATGAGCAACTTTTTCAGACGATGCGTGAACTGAAACTCGACTATCCGGCAGCAGAACAAATGTTCAGGAGAATGGTCTTTAATGTAGCTGCACGCAACTGCGATGATCACACAAAAAATTTCGCTTTCAGATTAAAACAAAATGGAAAATGGGAGCTCGCTCCGGCCTATGATCTTTGCCATGCATATAAGCCCGAGCATAAATGGGTGAGTCAGCATGCCTTGAGCATGAACGGCAAGAGGGAAAATATTACGATGGAAGACCTGTTGGTCATAGGCGAATCCATTAAGAACAAAAAAGCGGAGGAAGTGATCGATGAGATCTGCGACGTTGTAAGTGAATGGAAAAAGTATGCAGCTGAAGTTGGTGTTGACCCGAAGCTGAGAGATTCGATTGATGCGACTTTGATAAGGTTGTGAACTCCGCTGCTCGGCTGCACAGGATCCCTGCTGCGCAGGATCTGTGATCCTGTGCAACCGAGCCGTGGATTTTCAATCCACACCTGCTGCGCAGTATCTCTGATCCAACACAACCAAGCCGAAGATTTTCAATCCACTCCCTTTCACGTTCTGAAAAAATTATAATCCGAACTAGTAATTACAGGTGGTGTAAGACATTCCACTTTAACTAAAGAAGAAAGCCCGTAATAATCCCTGGCTGAACTATGAAGATAATCCTGTTCATTACAAACAATTTTTGCAGCGACCGGATTATTATGAATGTAATTTAACTTCTGCCATGTAAATTTTTCCGAATAAACTTCGATAGCATGATTTCCATCTTGCCATACTTTAAAAAATTTTGTCTTGGGATGCGTTCTTGCAGCAAAACCAAATTTATCAATTAGCCATTTACGCCTACTTTCTTTTTCATTTAGTATGACATCAATACACTTCTTACTAGTAAATTTTTTAAAATCCCGAACTACGTCTGACAGTTGAATTCCTTCATCCGTATTAGTCAATAAATGAAGGTGACTAGGCATTAAGCACCAACCATAACAATGTAGTCCTTTGTTTTCAATGCAATAGTTTAACGAGTCTGTTATGACTTCCATTAAAGCAGGTCTTGTGAATAAATCAATCCACTCTACCACTGTCATGGTGAGAAAATATGATTTATCTTTTTTATGTTGTATCGATGTCCGGTTTGCATGATTGATTTGTTTTATCCTGCAAAATTAATTTGTCTTTATTTTAGAAAAACATGGAAGGTGGAGATACAGCTTTTAAGATACATTATAAATTAAGGGAAATGGAGTTGTGGGTGTGGATTGAAAATCCACAGCTCGGTTGCGCAGGATCACAGATCTTGCGCAGCCTAACGTCCACAGTTC
>JBMQEM010000063.1:0-7847 GCA_049363815.1 Bacteroidota bacterium | reverse complement strand
CCACTTAGTAAAGAAATAAAAACTCTTGAATACTATCTCTTGTTACAGAGATTACGACTAGAAAATAATCTGACATACCGGATCATAACTGATGGAATAGAAGATATAAATAATGTACATATTCCGCCCATGCTGACTCAACCCTTCATAGAAAATGCAATTGAACATGGATTCAGGAACAGTACCAAAATGGGAAATATCGATATTGAATTCACAAATCTGGACGATTCCATATTACAGATTAAAGTCACTGACAATGGAATTGGGATTGGCAATGAAACAAGCAAGAAGAGTGAAAGCAAAGCGAAGCATAAATCAATGGCTATTAATATTACTAAAGAACGATTGCAAGTTTTGAATAAATCAAAGAAGGAGAAAGTAACATTCGAAATTTCCGATATTTCCGTACACGGAAGTCCTGATTCAGGAACTATGGTTTTATTCACCATTCCACTGATCTAGAAGAAATTTAATTTAGTATCATTACAGAATAATGGAGACTCTAAAAGTTATTATTGTTGACGACGAAAAACGTGTAAGGACTTCACTAAGACATCTGGTTACGATGTATTGTCCGAATGCGCTTGTGGTTTCGGAAGCTGGTGATGTGGAAACAGCTTTTACTGAGATCAATAAATTTTCTCCCGATGTTGTATTGCTGGATATACAACTTTCCGGGAGATCAGGGTTTGATTTGCTTAAGAAACTTGTTCCCATCAATTTCAAGATTATTTTTGTTACGGCATTTAATCAGTATGCTATTCAGGCTTTCAAGTTTTCTGCAATTGATTATTTGTTAAAACCTGTTAGTCCGGATGAACTGGTTGCAGCCATGCAAAAAGCGTCCACGCTCCTTGACAAGAAGGATCTCGCTTTCAAGATAGAAACTTTGCTGGCGAATATGGAAAACTTTTCTCATGAGCCAAAGAAGATCCTATTGAAGACACAGGAGACAGTGTATATCGTGAATTTATCAGAGATCATCCGATGTGAAGCGGATCGAAACTATACCAGGTTTTATCTCACCGATAACAGGACGATCCTTGTTTCCGGTTCCTTGATAGATTACGATGAAACATTAACTCCCTCAGGATTTTTCCGTGCGCATCATTCACATCTTTTTAATCTTGAATATATTTCCAGAATTGAGAAACATAAGATGACTGTAGTGTTGAAAGACGGGTCTGTGATCCCTCTTGCCAACAGAAAAAAGGATGCTTTGATCCAATTTCTTGAGAAAAGTATTAAGTGATTGGGTGATTATGAAGGTGTTTTTTTCAGCTTTAAACGCCGATTTCCTGCCTTTTTCAACGCCTGATAACCAATTTCACACGCCTGTACATCTTCTCTTGGAAAACCAGACCTGATTTTCAATCTTTGATTCAAGGAATGACAGTCTATCCCGATTACCGGATTTTTAACCAATCAGGTCGTCCTAAAATGAGATTCATGAAAAAACTTACTCTTCTGTTTTATTTCTCAGTAATGAGTATTGGATTTGTCAATGCGCAATTCACCTGGAACAGGATCTGGGATTATCGTTATGGCGGTACGTCAGGCGATTATCAAGCTACTTTTGAAAAGACAAGGGACGGTGGATATTTATTGTCAGGAAGAACTTCTTCTGATTCATCAGGAAATAAGTATTCACACATGTTTGGAAACGGAGCATTTGATTATTGGGTGGTGAAAGTTAATTCAGCAGGGATAATGCAATGGGAAAAGAGTATTCGTGCTTCAGGCAATGATATGTTGTGGTGTATGGATGTGACCTCAGATGGAGGATATATTCTTGGAGGAACTTCTGATTCACCTTTCGGTGGTGACAAAATGCATGCATCAAGAGGCGGAACAGATTACTGGATCGTTAAACTTGATTCACTGGGTAATGTTTTGTGGGATCAGGTCTATGGTGGTTCCGGTGATGAGGATTTCAAATTCATCATGGAAACTGCTGATGGTGGTTTTCTTGTTGGTGGTGATTCAAGATCAAATGTTAGCGGTGATAAAACCGAACCGAAATTTGGTATCAACGATTACTGGGTTGTGAAAACGGATGCTCAGGGGGTTAAGCAATGGGATAAAGTTTACGGTGGACCCGGCTATGAACAATACCGTGTTTCGGTTCAAACCGCTGATCATGGCTTTATTCATGGAGGAGCTTCTTCGTCCGGAGTTGGTGGAAATAAAACAGATCCTACCATGGGTGGAATTGATTACTGGTTAGTAAGGACAGACTCTATGGGTGTAATACTCTGGGATAATTCTTATGGTGGAAATGCTGATGATAATTTTCATAACATGATTCTGACACCCGGTGAAAATATGTTGATAGGAGGGTGGTCGTTGACAGATGTCAGTGGAGATAAAACTCAACCTACAAACGGTCAATATGATCTTTGGGTATTAAAACTCAATTCAGCGGGGACAATTCTCTGGGACAAAGATTATGGTGGAACAGGAATTGAGGATGAGTTCAATCACTTTTATGAAACGGCAGATCATGGCTTTCTTATAGCTGCAGTCTCTTATTCAAATACCGGTGCTGATAAATCGGATGATAATTTAGGTGTTGAGCAAAATTGGGTGTTGAAAATCGACTCATTCGGGAATAGACAGTGGGACAAAACAATTTTCTCATTGGGCCATAATGAAGGACTACAGATAAAGCAGACCCTTGATCCGAAATGTTATGTTGTATTTACCGGTGACAACGGTTTGATCGGTGGCGATAAAACTCAGGATGCCTGGGGCGGCTTCAGTAATGATTTCTGGATAATCAAATATTGTCAAGGAGAAATAAATAATGTGAGCGATTTGAATTTCACAGATGAAGAATTGCTGGTTTATCCCAATCCTTTTATCAATGAAATAAAAGTTAAGCTGAATGCTTCAGCGCATAAAGGTGTAGCGATCGCTGATTTGTATGATATTTTAGGACATAAAATTCTATCCAGAACAATCAATGGTGATTTGACAATAGATACTTCTGAATTGCCTAAAGGAATTTATATTCTGGAAGTATCTGCCGATAATAAATCATCCGTTAAAAAAATAGTCAAATAATATCCGACCCAAAACCCTAACATAACGTCCAGGTAACGAATTCCGTGTGTGAAATAAAAATACAGCCGGAATCGTTAGTGTGGGTTCATTACCGGCAGCAATTCTATAGCGTGTATGTTTTGCTGCTATTTTTAAAATTCATTTTTATGAACTGTAAGCTCAGATCACACAATCGTTTCTCTCATGGTTTGGTTGCGTGGTCTGGGCTTTTTTATCGGACTGATTTTTCAAACATTTAATAGGCTAAGAGTCAATTAATGGTACAGTAGAAAGTAGAAAGACCATCTTGAATAATACTAAACTGAAGACTGCTCCTTCGATCATATTGCAATCAAATTTCAATATTTATTTAATAACCGCATATTTGAAATCCTTTTCTGTATTTTTGAAAAGTGAATACCAAATACGCAATTGTCGATATTGAAACAACAGGTACCTATGCTGCTGCGCATAGTATAACTGAAATTGCAATTCTCTTGCATGATGGAGAGAAAGTAATTGAGAAGTATTCGACTCTGATCAATCCGGGTACATCACTTGCTCCCTTTATAACCAGGCTTACCGGAATCACCAATGAAATGTTAAGGTCAGCGCCACCTTTTCATGAAGTGGCAAAGAAGATCTGGGAAATGACAGACGATGCAGTATTCGTTGCTCATAATGTAAACTTCGACTATTCATTTATCAGGGAAGAATTCAAGCAACTGGGTGCAGATTTCAAAAGAAAGAAATTATGTACAGTGCGATTAAGTCGTGCAGCTTTTCCTGGCCATGCTTCCTATAGTCTCGGAACTATTTGTAATCAGCTTGGAATTAAGATCAACGATCGTCATAGGGCAATGGGAGATGCAGAGGCAACAGTGAAATTATTTGAGAAGTGTATTCAGGTAGATGAAGAAAAACATCTCAATGCCCTTCTCAAGCGAAACCCAATACAAACTGTTTTGCCACCGTCATTGCCTGCTGAAAAATTCAATGATCTCCCTGAAAGTATCGGAGTTTATTATTTTCATGATACCAATGGAAAGATCATTTATGTTGGTAAAGCAATTAATATAAAGAAACGGATCTATTCCCACTTCACGGGTAAAGGAAAGAACCGGCTTTCGTTTATGGATGCCATTGCAGATATTACTTATCAGCTTTGCGGAACGGAACTCATTGCATTGTTACTGGAATCGGATGAGATCAAGAAACATTTTCCGATGTATAACAGGGTTCAGAAATTTGATAGGACATTTTTTGTTTTATCAGAATACACAAACCAAAAGGGAATTCGACAGTTGAATTTTTCTAAGGCTCATAAACTGATTCGTTCGCTAAAGAATTTTAATACATATGATGAAGCCTGTGAAGCGATGCGGAATTTGTCGGAAGAATTTGAATTGTGCACACGGTTCAGTGGATTGCAATCTACACAAGGTGCCTGTTATAATTATCATCTGAAAAAGTGCAGGGGAGTTTGCGTTGGTGAAGAAGAAGTTTCTTCTTATAATAATAGAGTAGAAAAGGCGCTCAGAAGTCTGACGGAATCGGAATCCAGGATCATCATTGATGAAGGTCGTTCTTTCGGGGAAAGATCAGTGATCCTTATTGAAGAGGGATTTTACCGGGGTTTTGGATATGTTAAAAGTGGCGAGGAGCCGGATACCATTGATAAAGCCAAAGAAGTAATCACACCTTTTCGGCATTCAGGGGATGTAAACAGGATCTTAACCGGATTTATTTAACATTTCATCTTCTTTTGACAAGCAGTCAGAAGGTAAATCTGGGTCTTGTTTTTTTAATAAAAACTCTTCAGATTTTCCTTATTGAGGCGATTTGTAAATCAAGTCCAAAAAATACCCGAATAATACAAAGTAAGTAATTTCAAATTTTTCATTTTTAATTAAATCCAACGGTGAAATTGGCATCTGATGATTTAAATCTTACAGTTTTTTTGGTAATGAAAATTCATTTTTTATTTTTTTTCAAAAACCCTGCAAAGGCCCGGTCAGTGCGGCTTTTGGAACTTTCAGATGGCATTTTTTGCCTGTTTATGTAGCAAATCCAAAACACTCGGAAACTCATTATAAAGTACTCATTTACATATAAAATGGCCTGTTTAAGCTTTGTAAGGGCAATTTTTCAGAAAAGGATAAAAACTTACATGAGACATGTTCTGATAGATGTATAGGAATACTAAGTCAAACATGACCGTTAGACTACTTCGGAAAGCGACCTGTATCCAATTATCCACACACACCACACACATCCCCGGGTCGTTTTTCCACACCACACTCCAATGAATGCCACGCTTACCCACACAAAGCAAGGCAGACTAAGCAGTAGCAACACCACATTGCTACTGCTATTTTTCTGCTTAACGATTTTCGCAAATTCTGTCAGAGCGAATGTAACCATAACCAGAGCTACAGGAGGTTCGATTTCCGCCGATAAGGCCGCAAATGCTATCTCGCCAGCCTATACTACCCTTGGTATGATTCGCCTGACTGAAGGGGCGACTTCTGACTTTGCTACAGGCACCAACCTAACTTTTACTCTAAACTCACCAGCAGGATGGAATTTTAATCCAGCTGCAAATATTACTGTTTCTGCAACGGCAGGCCGAAATATTACCGGACAGACCATTCTTTCAAAAACAGCCACTGTTATCACAGTTCAATTCAATGTCACAGGAACAAATCTTGCTGACGTTTTGACTATTTCAGGTGTCCAGGTCTGGGCACTTGATGGTGCAAAACAAGCGGTCAATGAAAATATTACATCAGGTGGAACAGCAACAATCGCCGGTTGTGCAGCGGGAGTAAATCTTGGTACACTTGCAACGACAGTTGGCGCACCTAAGCTTGTGTTAACCTTGCCTGGACAAACTCTGACAGATGCGACGACATTTGCCGGAAGTGGTTTTACCGGGACTCCATCAACTCGTACTTCAAGTACTTCCTTTTCAATTTCACGAATAACTGCATGCGATCAGTTTTACAACAGGGTAACAACTTATTCCGGGGCTAAAACAATTTCATATTCAGGTCCGGGAACAGCTGTCAATGCACCAACTTATACCACTGCAGTAACTTTTACCAGTGGCCGTTCTTCTACTACGCTGACAACAATTCTCACCAAAGCAGAGGTTACTAATCTGACAGTCACAGACGGAACAGTGAGTGGTTTAACAAGTGTGAATTTTACCGTTCAACCGGGGACCCATAATAATTTTCTCGTGGAAGCAAATGGAGGAGGAAACATCGGAACGCAAATTGCCGGAGTTCCTTTTAATTTACAGTTAACTGCAAGAGATATTGAGAATAATACATGTAGTTCCGGTACAAATGTTTTTACAGGTACTGTTAATTTAACTTCTACAGGAACTTTGACAACAGGCGGTGGAACCAGTGCATCATTTGTGGCAGGAGTACTTACAGGAAAAGTTGTCAATATCAGCAATTCAGGAAATCATACGATCACTGTAACCAGAACAGCTTCCAGTCAAACAGGTACAAGTAATACTTTTGTTGTTGAAAATCCAGTACCGACAGTTTCAAGCATCTCTGCACCTTGTAAAACAACCGGTTCTTCTGATTTTACATTGACCGTTACAGGTACCAATTTTAATTCTTCGACTGTCATCAATATTGATGGAGTTTCAAGAGCGACAACTTATGTTTCGGCAACTTCAGTGCAGGCAACGATTCTTGCGGCAGATATGAATGTTGACGCAATAAAATCAATAACTGCATTTAATCCAACTCCCGGTGGAGGAACTTCGTCTTCAGTAATAATGACTGTGAGTGCAACACCGGTTATCGGAACACAGCCGGTTTCGCAGCAGATCTGTACAGGAAGTACTGCTGTTTTCAGCGTAGCTGCAAGTGGGTTTGGAATTACTTATAAATGGCAAAAGAATGGTGTTGATCTGGTAGATGGAGGAAACATCAGCGGAGTGAATACTTCAACACTTACGATAACCAATGCAAATGCAGCAGATGCTTCTTCCGCTTACAGAGTTGTGATCGGAAGTGCGTGTTTTGCAGATGTAAATTCGAATTTGGTTTCACTTGTAGTTGATCCAGAAACGGTAGGAGGAACTTTGTCTGGTTCTGATACTTTTTGTATTGGAAATGCGACCGGTACTTTGAACTTATCTTCCAATACCGAATCGGTGATTCAATGGGAATGGTCGACTGACAATTTTGCAACTGCTGGGAATATTATTTCAAATACTACCGGTTCGCATAATTATTCAAACCTATTAGTTACAACTTATTTCAGGGTACTGGTTCAGAGTGGGGTTTGTGCAGATTCGTATTCAACGGTAGCAACTGTTAATGTAAATACTTTACCCGCAATTCCACCGGATCCTACTGCAAGTAGTCCACAATGTATTGACTCAACGGTCACCTTAACCAGGCTGACATCACCTGGAGGAGAGACATGGTATTGGCAGGCGAGTCCATCCGGGACTTCAATTTCAGAATCAGGAATGAATAAATATGTTTCCACATCAGGAACATATTTTTTGCGTTCACAAAACGACCTGACTTCATGTTGGAGTAATGGTGCAGGAAGTGTAACAGTAACATTGAATGCTGCATCGACTGGAAGTCAGACCTTATCAGTTTGTGATGGAACAACCGTTACCTTACCTGATGGAGTAAACGTAACCACTTCCGGAACTTATTTCAGTCATTTATTAAATTCGAATGGCTGTGATTCAACTATCACGACGAATTTGACAGTAATTCCAAATACAACATCAACTCAAACGGTTTCAATCTGTG
>JBMQEM010000062.1:0-7966 GCA_049363815.1 Bacteroidota bacterium | reverse complement strand
TTTCATATTTGTTTTATAGATGGCAAGTCTTCGAACAAATATAATAACTAATAACGAATAACTGATAACGAATAACGAATAACGAATAACTAATAACGAATAACTAATAACTAATAACGAAAGGATTCTGAAAAATGAATCCTGGATCCGTTACTCATACCTCAATGCTTCAATCGGATCGAGCTTCGCAGCTTTTGCTGCAGGATAAAATCCGGAAATAATTCCGACTATGAAACAGATGAATAATCCCAGCATGATCCAGTTCCAAGGAATGATAAATCCACTGTCAAGGATGAGACTCATAATATTGCCGACTAAAATTCCTAAAAATACTCCGATAAGTCCACCCATCTGGCAGATCAGAATTGCCTCAAATAAAAATTGTCTCCGGATAATAGATGGAGTTGCTCCAAGTGCTTTCCTGATGCCAATTTCTCGTGTACGTTCTGTCACCGAAACAAGCATGATATTCATAAGTCCAATGGCCGCACCCAATAAAGTGATAAAGGCAATCACATATGCAATTAACCTCACAAAACCGATCTGCTCAATGAACAGTTGGGCAATACTATCGCTCTTTGTGATCTCAAAAGTTTCTTCTTCACCGATTCGTACTCCTCTGATCGTCCGGAGTAATCCTGTTGCTTCGCCGATTGCAGGTTCCATCATCGAAACATCGGGAACACTTACGTTAATGGAAAACGACATCCCTTCACGGTGATAATTTTGTTTGACATTGAATAGAGGTATCAGACAAACTTTGTCTCCTCCAAAACCTATTGCAGAACCTTTTTCTTTCAGTGTTCCGATCACCCGGTATTTATTGCTGCCAAGAGAAACAATTTTATCAATAGGATCTGATGTGAGAAAAAGTTTGTCTGTTATATCTTTTCCAAGAATAACAACGTTGTCGCCATTCTGAATTTCATGAATGGAAAAATTTCTTCCTCTGTCAATGTTGTAGCCTGCTGTATTGACATAGTTCTCATTCCCGCCCAGAATACTCACGTTCGGGTTGGTCTTCTTATCGTTCCATTTTACTGTTGAAGCATGTGTAGCGTAGGTACTGATACTGACAGTGGCCGGAAATTTAAAGTCATCTGCAAAACGGGTAGCCTGATAATAATCGATCGGTTTGAATCGCTTGGCTTTTCGTCCCTTGTTTCCAATCCGAATGTTCATTCCCCGGTTCTGAATGGTAAAAGAATTAGAGCCCATACTCTGGAAATTCTCACTGATAGAGCCATTAATTGCATCAATAGCTGTCAGGATTCCAACAAGTGCCATTATTCCGATTCCGATAATGAGGGCAGTCAGAACCGTCCGCAGAAGCTGACTTCTGACGCTTTGAAAGGCTACTTTTAAATTTTCCGAATATTCCATACAAAAACCGATGTGAAAGTAGGAAATGCATTCAATTTCTATCTAAAAAAGCCGTTAAACATTGTTAAATGCAAGAATATGCAGTAAATCAGTCCGTTAAAGGGTTAAAATCAGCGTATAATTGTACAAAATTGTTTATTTTTGAATCAAAGAAAATTAACTCACTAATCATAAAATAGAAAAATGAAAAAAGTAATCGCCCTGGTAGCATTCGCTGCTTTCCTTTCAGTAAATACTTTTGCTCAAGAGACAAAGGCTGTATCTGATAAAAAAACACCTGCTGCAACTGAAAAAGCATCTTGTTGTACGAAAGCTACAAAGGCTTGCTGTAAAAACAATGCATCAGCTAAAGCTTGTACTCCTGAACAAAAAGCTGCTTGTACGCACGAAGCTAAAGCATCAACAAGCCCGGCTCCGAAATCAGAATCAAAATAATATTTTAAGAGAATTAAAAAGGCGGATGATCATTATTCATCCGCCTTTTTTTTGCAAATTTTTTTACAGAATCATCTGTAACTGATCAAGTGACACAATCTCATGTTTTAGTTTTTCCTGATGCGGTAAACCATTCGGATTAAAAAAAACTGCATCCCAGCCGGCTGCTATTGCTCCCAGTACATCTACCTCAAGTCCATCACCAATCATAATAGAATCATTCGGTGTAGCTCCGGTTAATTTTTCAGCAAATTCAAAAATGCGGATATCCGGCTTCTTGAACCCGGTGTGTTCGCTGATAATAATTTCTTCAAAATATTTTTTTAGGTCGGAAGCCTCAAGTTTAATGTGCTGAGCTTCTTCAAAACCATTTGTGATGATGTGAAGTTTGTATTTCGTTTTGAGATAGGTAAGAACTTCATGTGAGTGTGGAAACAAATGATTTCTCGCCGGACTCAGTCTGATGTAATCTTCTGAGAGTGCTTTTGGGGTAGTATCAGGATCTAATCCAAGATCCCAGAAAGTAAAAACAAATCTCTTGTCCCGTAAGGTTGCCTTGTCGATTTTACCTAGCCGGTATTCATCCCACATCATTGCATTCCTTTGTTTGTATGCATGATGAAAACTTTCAAATGATTTTACACCCAGACTCAGAAGGTTGTGAGTCTGATATAACTCCAGCAAGGTCTCACTTGAATTTTTATCAAAGTCCCATAGGGTGTGATCCAGATCAAAAAAGATATGGTTGTATTTTTTCAAGCGATTTATTCTGTTTTTACTTTAATATTTCGTGGATCGTTCTAGTCTGAGTTAACTGGAAGATCGTTGTTATGATCAGCGACCATGAAGTAATGGAAACAAACATGTAAAAAATTATCTTCTTTTTATTTTTCTCAAGTCTGCTCATGAAAAAAGTGCCCAGTGGAATTGAAAATATTACGGGCGTAAGAGCTGCTAGCCCAACCAGTCCGTATTTTCTCCAGATCCGAACGATCTTTCTTGTTCTGGATGTAAATATTTTTTTCTGGGGCGGTACCATGCTTTCAACATACTGATAATGTATTTCCAGTAATTCCGGTGTATCCGCAACCGGTGGGGAGAACATTGTGTTTCTTCTTCTTTTTCTTTTAAAGATATATTGTCTCACTTTTTCCCAGAGTCCGATCAACCAGTCAGAGACATGCATAAAAATAACTACACCCATCATTCCGCCCATAATGGCATAGATGTTAGTTTCAAGCCATGTGAAATCATATTTTTCATTCAGATAAGCAAATGAAGGTCCGAAAGCAAACTTCACGCTGCTTATTAAAATCAATGTTAATATCTTCAGAAAGCCTTCCATGTTGCCTGTATTCTCTGACGAAAGAGAAAAACTAAATAGTATGAAAATCCAAATCGTTACATCTTGCTTCCAAAAGCAAGATCACCGGCATCACCAAGCCCAGGAACGATGTACGATTGTGCTGTAAGTTCTTCATCAATCGCCGCGGCCCAGATGGTTACGTTTTCAGGCATGTTGCGTTTCACATATTCAATACCTTCCAGACTGGCAAGTGCACACACAATGTGGGTGTGTTTAGGAGTTCCTTTATCCATCAGGGCTTTGTAGGTCATTACCATCGACGAACCGGTAGCAAGCATCGGGTCGCATAGGACCAGGATCCTTCCTTCAAGAGAAGGACTTCCTACATACTCAAGTTTAATATCAAACGAGCCGTCTTTATGGTGTTTCCTGTATGCACTGATGAAGGCATTGTCAGCTGCATCAAAATAATTTAATAACCCATAATGCAAAGGTAACCCTGCACGAAGAATAGTACCTACAATTGGTTGCTCAGATAACACCGGAACATTTGCAATTCCAAGTGGTGTAGTTACATCCTTTAATTCAAAATTTAAGGTCTTGGAAATTTCGTAAGCAAAAATTTCTCCGATCCGCTCAAGATTTTTCCGAAAGCGCATTCTGTCGCCCTGGATATTGACATCTCTTAATTCAGCGACGAACTGATTGATTATGGAATTGTTCAAACTTAAATTACGGACCATAGGGCAGATTATTTAAACCAACGGAAAGGTATTGGCAGGATGTTTTTTATGATTTGTAAATATACAATTTCTTGTGAACCATAGCTGCGATAATACCGTGAAAGATCATCATTCATGGAACCTTCAAAATCAAGCACTTTATCTTCGCTTTGATGTTTTTCAATAAAATGATCTATGATCAAGCTCATGGAACCGGATTCGCGGGCTTCTTTTGAAGTTGCTGAAAACAGAAAGATGTAGGAAGAATAAGAGGAAAGAAAGACAGCTCCGGCAGTTATTTCACCTGCTTGATTTCTTGTAAAAAGGATTTCAATTTCTTTTCTGAGGTAAGCCTGCTGCACAATTTTTTCAAGAAGGTCGTACTCGCTATCGCCCAAAGCTGCAATATCGGCTCCTCGTTCCTGCCGGAATATTTCTGTTATCGTTCGAAGTTCATTTCCGGATTCGATCTTTTGATCAGTGTGCCTGGCTTTTTTCAGATTACGTTTTAAATTATCCGAATAATTTTTCCGGAGCTCATCTGCAGAATTTTTCAGCGATAGATGATGTGTCCTGCGTTTTGAGATTTTATAATTTCCAAATGATTCAATTTGGTTTGAAGAGTTCAAATTGATCTCGATAAGTTTGAATTTGGAAGGGATGCTTTCCAAAAACACTCTTGTTATCTCTGCAGAAACTATTTTGTTCCTCATAAATATTCCACCTTGCTGTGTGAAAAAAGGCTGAAACAAATAATGGAACCCATACTTCTTTCGCGAAGTCAGCGGAAAGACAGCCGAATAATCATCTTCAATCAATGCTTCCCATCCCGGAGAAACAATGTCAAGATACCAGGATGCAGCATACACAATGCCGGCCGGTGACGAACTGATGCAATCATCCCATTTGACCTTGTCTATTTCAGTATGACGTATATAACGGATCAATTTTTATGCGCTGCTTTTACAATGTCTTCGTAAACTTCTTTCCAGCCTTCCCATGGTTTGATATCTGAAATTGATTCATTGTGCCACAAAGACATGAACGTTCCGTTTACCGCTTTTACTTCCTTTATTAACGGACCGACATAACTCATGACTTCTGCAGGTTGAACTTTCATATAAAAACGTAATGTTGCATCCATTACTGCAAAAGGATGTATTCGCAATCTGGTTGGTGTGTCCCTGCTCAGGTCATAAAAATAAAACGGAGAACAAATTCCTGCACGGAAACCGATCTCACCTGAAAATCCCATCGTGTAATCATCTGTGATGTCGTATTCGATCAGGTTATGATAAGTGTCAGGCAACTTCATTTTAAGAAAGTGCTGGCGGCTCTTTGTAATATTTCTCCGGACAATTTTTTCCAGACGTTTTTTTTCCAGAAACAATTTCGCTACATCCTGATTGGATGCATAGGAAGGGTGGATACCGATCTCGCAATAGTCTGCGATCTGTTTTATAAGCGACTGAAATTTCTTGCGGCTCCCGGAAACATTTTTATCATTCTCTGCATAATCTCCCAATAAGAAAAAATAGATCGTATCAATTTTATATTTATTCTGGATCTCAAATAAATGATCGTAAGTATAATATGGATCAGGCTTCTTGTTAAGTATAACAGAAAGTCTTTCAACAACAGCAGTAAAATCAAATCGGCTCAATGAACGTAAAAAGGCGCCCGTAGTCCTGAGAAAGCCTTTCTCTTTAAATGCCCAGGCATTATCGATGTCTATTGTTGAAACGTATTGATAACTTTGTTCCCTGAAATTTAATTTAGGGAAAGCTTCTGACAGTATCTCGCGGATCTTTTTTGCGTAAATATTTACGATAGGTTTATGCAAAAAACCTTTCTGGAATGCCATGCTTTGGGCTGCATCAAAACGTTCGTGCTTGTCCTTTGTAAATGGCAGGTATTCTTCATACCGGCTGACCATATAAAATGATGCAGCAAAAGGATCGAATGGTAAAACATACTTGGGATGCGTTGCAAAAAATGCTTTGGTGTCTTGCCAGTCCAGAACGGACAAATCCTGTTGCTTGATCTTTTTTTCAAATAGAAATTGCGTGGCAAAGAAAAACAGCTCTTCTCCGAATTGTTTTTCACTGTAATTGAATTTCGGTCCGTTATAGAAAATAAATTTATCTACGTCGTGAGTAATTTCGAATTCAATGCCCACCAGATCGGTCAGCATCAGATCAAAAATATACCTCAGGCGAGGGGTTGTAGATGTCGTATAAACTAGGACCAATTGTGATTTTAAATGTTGCGCTAAGGTATGAAAATGTTTCTCAAAAAATAGTTCAACACGAGAACACAAAGTTCACAAAAGAGCACGGAATTGTTCCGTGTACTTTTGTGAACTTTGTGTTCTTGTGATGATTTCCCTCTTTAAAAATCTATTCGCTGTCCTCAAATGACTCCTTCATCCGCAAAACTATAATATCCATTCTGAGTAATGATAACATGATCCAATACCGAGATCTCTAATACCTTCCCGGCCTCAACAATATTCTTTGTTAATTGTATATCTGCTGTGCTTGGTTGAGTATTTCCTGAAGGATGATTATGGCATAGAATGATCGATAGTGCCTTCTGATCCAGGGCTGCTTTGAAGATCATTCTGGGATCAGCAACTGTACCACTCATTCCGCCGGTACTGATCTGTTGTTTGCTGATGATCCGGTTCGCACGATTGAGAAAAAGTACCCAGAATTCTTCATGCAACAGATCGCCCAGTAAAGGCTGGAAAATATCAACAGCATCTTTGCTGCCTGTTATCTGAATTGCCTTCGTATCCTGAACGTCTTTCCGTCTTTTACCTAGTTCCAGTGCCGCCAGAATGGTAATTGCCTTTGCCTTGCCAATGCCTTTGAGACGCATCAGTTCCTGTACATTCAGACGGCTGAGTTTATTCAGGTTATTATCGCATTCCTGAAGGATCTTCCTGGCAAGTTCAACTGCACTCTCGTTCTGGTTTCCTGTTGAAATGAGTATGGCAATCAACTCTGCGTCCGTTAATGTATGCCGGCCTTTCAGCATTAATTTTTCCCTTGGCCGATCTTCCTCTGACCATGATTTTATACTTAAATGGTTTTCCATCATGCAAGAAATGAAGTAACAGGCAATTCTGCATCCAATAAAAGCGGAGAAATGAGGCAGATTTTATCGCACAAAAAAAGGGACCCGCGAGAGTCCCTTTTTTTTTACTATGAAAACCGATTATTTTAAATGCGTTAAGTGTATTGCTAACTCACTTTTTAAGTTAGAAGCTTTGTTCTTGTGGATCACACTCTTTTTGGCAAGACGGTCAAGCATGGAAGCAAGTTTTGGAAGTTGCTCTGTAGCATCTTTCTTACTTGTTACTGCACGGAAATTTTTAATTGCATTACGAAGTGTTTTAGCCTGATAACGGTTGGTATCTCTTTTAGCTTCGTTACTGCGGATGCGTTTGATTGACGATTTATGATTTGCCATTGTAAATTTGGTTTCTTTTAAGTTCTTATCAGCTAGACGTATTTTGCTGACCCGTATTCATTTTTGGGGATGCAAATATACGTAAAAAGATGAATAATGCAATATTTATAAAGATGTTTTTGTGAGAAACGGTCATTTTGTAAGTGGTTGAAATACAGTATTATATGCAAAAAGTCATTGATTTTAATTCGTAACACGGTGCAAATAATTGCTACTTTTGTGACCTCACATTTATGAAAGAACTCTCAAAAAACTCAATTATAGGCGTTATTGGTGCCGGAACCATGGGTGCCGGAATTGCTCAGGTTGCCGCCACTTCAGGTCATTCCACGATTCTGCTTGACACCAATTCGACTGTACTTAAAAAGGCAGAAGATTCACTGAAGGCGACTTTTGTAAAATTGGTTGAAAAAGGGAAATATACAACTGAGCAGGCTTCTGAAATAATCAAAAGAATAAAATTTTCATCTGCCTTGATGGATTTTGGCAAATGTGATCTGATCATTGAAGCAATTGTTGAAGACCTTGCAGTGAAGCAAAGTGTTTTTGCAGAAATTGAATCGATCGTTTCTGATGATTGCATTATTGCTTCAAATACTTCTTCGCTATCTATCACTTCAATTGCTGCAGCGTGTAAACACCC
>JBMQEM010000061.1:0-8075 GCA_049363815.1 Bacteroidota bacterium | reverse complement strand
GGATTAATGGATTACCGGGATTAATGAATTAATGGATTATTAGGGCAGATATTATAGTATGATTTAATGGAATATCGAAATCAGTATAATTTCTTAGTTTTGTAATATGAAGAACCTCTTTTGGCCAAAACTGATTTCGCTTTTTGTTCTTATTTCCTTGTATTCCTGTGAAAATGACCTCGATAAAGTTAAATTATACAGCAAAGGCCAGGTAATTCCGACAGAAACAGCAAAGAGTATCAAGATCATTTATAGTGATTCAGCAAAAGTTCAGGTTGAAATAACTGCACCCATATTAGACCATTATTCAACAGAAAATCCGTATATTGAAATGCCCAATGGACTGCATGCCATTTTTTACAATGAAAAAATGGAGGTAAAAAGCAGATTGGTCGCCGATTATGGGATTCGCTATGAAAAAGATCAAAAGATGGAGGCGAAGAAAAATGTGATCGTTACCAATGAGAAAGGTGATAAATTGAATACAGAACATTTGATATGGGACGAAAAGAAACAAAAGCTATTGAGCAATGAAGATGTGAAGATCACTACAAAAGATGAAATAATTTTTGGCAAAGGCTTCGAGGCAAATGAGGATTTCACGAAGTACAAAATATTTAATATCAAAGGCACCATATCTATAAATAACCCGAAAAATGATTAGGACATTAGAAATCGCATGGTTGTGTATCACGATCATAAGTTTTGGACTAACGATCTTTCAGTTTTTTAAAGAAGGCATTCAGTCCGGATTATTTATGCTGGCAATTACAGCAATTGCATCGGCGATGTACACCGTTCGGCGCAAACAAAGGATCAAATTTGAACAGAAGGACGAAAAGGAACTTTATCATTGAAAATAATCCCGATTTTCCCTTCAAATAATTATCTTCGTCGGCTAAAATTTACTTTTGAACTGTGTCTGACTGGACTATAATCATAATAACATTACTTTTTTCTGCATTTTCTTCAGGTAGCGAAATTGCTTTCCTGTCATCTAATAAACTGCGTATTGAATTAGACAGAAGTCAGGGAAGCTTTTCAGCAAAGATCATCTGGAATTTTGTAAAATCTCCTTCACGCTTTATTGCAAGTATGCTCATTGCAAATAATATTTCTTTAGTCATCTACGGTATAGTGATGGAAAAAGAAATTCTTCAGACTGAATTACTGAAATCATATTTACCATTGCAATTGCATGGCCATGGAACATTGTTGATCATACAAACCATTTGCAGTACATTGATCATCCTGATAGCAGCCGAATTTATTCCTAAAGTTTTATTCAGAATAAACCCGAATGCTACACTCGACCTACTGGCTGTACCGATAAGGATTTTATACCTTATCCTCTATCCTATCGTCTGGGTTGTACTGAAATTGTCATCATTTTTCATGCAGACATTATTCCGGATCCAGATCGTTGAAGAGCGGCCTGTATTTGGAAGAGTTGATCTGGATATGTATGTACGTGAACTTACCACAAGAAATAATCAGGCAGAAGAAATGGATACAGAGATCCGTATCTTTCAGAATGCACTTGATTTTAAGGAAGTGAAAGTGCGTGAATGTATGATCCCCAGAAATGAAATTGTTGCAATGAATGTAACAGGAACAATTGAGGAGTTGCAAAAATTATTCATAGAAACGAAACTTTCGAAGATCCTGATTTACCGCGACAACATTGATAACATAATCGGCTTTGTACATTCTTCCGAAATGTTTAAACGTCCGCAGAATTTAAATCAGATTCTTTTACCGGTAACGATCGTTCCTGAAGTGATGAATGCGAATGACCTTTTAAAACAATTTACAAATCAACATAGAAGTGTTGCAATTGTTGTAGACGAATACGGTGGCACTTCAGGCATGGTGACCATTGAAGATATCATTGAAGAGATCTTCGGTGAGATTCAGGATGAACATGATGTTCCTGAAGAAACAGAAAAAAAATTATCTGATACAGAGTATCTTTTTTCAGGGCGATTGGAAATTGACTATCTGAATAAAAAATATGATCTGAATATTCCTGAATCAGAAGAGTATGAAACACTAGGCGGATTTATTTTCCAGCACCATGAAAACATTCCTGAGCAGAATGAAGAGATCATTATCCCTCCTTTTACAATTGTAGCTTTGAAAGTAAAAAATAACCGGATTGAACAGGTTAGATTTAAGGTTAATGATGACTAACTTTTAGATTTTAACTAATAGTGAAAAATGAAAAATGGGGATGGAACTTTGTTCTAATTTCTAATTAACCCGTTGTTCGAAATTATTGCCCCTCGACTTCGCTCGGGGACCGCCCTAGAATTCCTCCGACGAAAAATTAGGATTTCCATGTGGGGAATTGTATATTCGCCCCTCATTTTGGGGGAGGTAGCTCCAAAACGAATCAAATTGCTGATTATCAATTACATATAAATGATAATTGCGCTTCTTGAATAACGAAAAATTATCTAATTAATCACATAAAACAAATTCAACGGCTATGGCTGTAATTACAAGAATCAGAAAGCGCGTAGGGCTACTGATAGGTTTCGTAGGGGTATCAATGATACTATTCATTTTAGGAGATGTGTTAACGTCAAATTCCGGGCTTCTGAACGGAAATTCTGATGTAGTCGGTGCGATCGGTGGTGAGAAAGTTCACTTCCAGGAATACGAGAGACGCATTGAAACGCTGACTGAGAATTATAAGATCAACACAAAGAATGAAACTGTTGATCAGAACACGCAGGACATGTTGCGCGAGCAGGCATGGGGAATGTTTGTCACTGATAACACACTGGGAAAAGAATACAAAAAACTTGGACTGTCTTGCAGTTCGGGTGAATTGTTTGACATGTGTACTGGTGCTAATCCTCATCCGCAGATCAAGCAGGCATTTACTGATCCAAAAACAAATTCATTTGATCCGTCGAATGTTGTGAAGTTTTTAAAAGACCTTCCTAATCGCGATGAGAATACTCAACGTCAATGGAAAACTTTTGAAGATGCAATTACCGAAGAGCGTATCAGCACAAAATACAAAGACCTTCTTAAGGTAGGACTTTTTGTAACGACAGAAGAAGCGAAACGTAATTACGAAGAGGCTCAAAAAAATGCATCAATTCGTTTTGCTCGTCTTGACTTTAATACTATTCCTGATTCGTCAGTAAAAGTTGACGATGGAGATCTATCGAGTTACTATAATGCAAATACACAGAAATACAAGCAAGCAGAAACAATCCGCAAAATTGAATACATAACATTTGATGTTGCTCCATCACCGGAAGACAGATCAGCTGTAATGACAAATATTTCAAGTCTTGCTGCTGAATATGCAAACACTACAGACAACATTGTTTTCGTTAGTCAGAATACAGACGGAGCAGTTGATTCAACTTACCATGCAAAAGGAACTTTGCCAGTAGCGATTGACACTGCATTATTTGGTGCACCAATAGGAAAGATCGTAGGTCCATTTGAAGATGGAAGCACTGTTAAAGTTGCAAAATTAACAGGAGAAAAAATAGTTTCTGATTCAGTAAAGGCTCGTCACATCCTGATCAACATCATTGATGGAGATTCTGCCAAGGCAATGGCAACTGCTGACAGTTTAAAAAATGCAATTAAGAAAGGTTCAAAATTTGCTGACCTTGCAATGTTATTCTCTAAAGATCAGGGTTCAGCAATAAAAGGCGGAGATCTTGGATGGTTCCGTGCAGGACAGATGGTACCGACTTTCAATGATGCATGTTTCAATGGAAAGAAAGGCGATATGCCAATTGTCACTTCTCAATTTGGAATTCACCTTATCGAGATCATGGATAAAAGTGCAGGGTCAAAACAAATTCAGGTGTTAACACTTGAACGTAAAATTGAACCTTCTCAAAAAACTTACGATGCTGCTTATAACAAAGCTCAGGAATTTGCATCAAAGAATTCTTCAGGAGAAGCATTTGATTCAGCAATTGTGAAACAAGGTTTGAACAAACGTATAGCAGATAACATCCGTGAGAACGACAAAAACATTCCCGGATTAGATCAACCACGTGAACTTGTACGTTGGGCATATAGTGCTAAAAAAGGTGACATCAGTAAGATCTACACATTTGGCGATAAATATGTAATGGCTCACTTAGTTGGTATAAAAGAAAAAGGAACACTTCCATTAGATGAAGTGAAAGATGCTGTAACTCTTGAAGCACGTAAGATCAAAAAAGCACAAATGCTTATAGAGAAATTCAATGCAGCCGGTTCAGGAAATATTGATGCAATAGCTCAGAAACTGAATGTGACAGCTACTGATGCTGATAATGTAAATTTCGCAAACAGTTACATTCCGGGAATGGGTAACGAACCTGCAATGGTGGGTACTGTTTTCGCAATGAAAGCCGGACAAACAAGTAAAGCAATCAAAGGAGAAAATTCAGTTGCAGTAATCATGGTTAAATCGTTTACAACACCTGCAGAAACAAAAGATTATTCTGCAAATGCTAAACAACTTGCTGATCAGCGTAAGTCACGTAGCGAATACGAAGTATTGAATACACTAAAAGAAAAAGCAAGCATAGAAGATAACAGAGCGAAGTTTTATTGATCATCTCTGATCTTCAGTTCAAGGGTCAAAGGTAAAGGGTTAGCGCTCTTTCCTTTTGACCCTTTTTTTTTGACTTTAATTTTTTAAAGTAAATCGCTACCTTTAGTGCATGAAGCATCTCCTCCAACTTTTATTTGTAGTGTTGATAGCATCATGTTCTTCAAAAAAAGAAGAAGGTGTTATCATTAGCGATGCAACGCTCTTTAGTCTTACACAGACAGTGTCTTCATTCACATATCTGAACAAAAGTCTGGATACGCTTGGTGTCTCAGGTAATAGCCCGCATGGTGGTCATATCAGAGTCCGGTTTAATCAGAAAGCAATTTCTGCTATGAACGATTCTGCAACACGACTTACAAAAACTTTTTTTCCTGATGAATCATTAATTGTAAAAGAAATATATGGGCCTAGTGGTGGTCCATTATTAGAATATTCAATAATGTACAAACTTCCCGGAGCAGCAAATAGTGGATCCGGTTGGGTTTGGGCTGAATATAATCCCGACGGCACACCGGAGTATTCTGCTTCAGAAAAAGGTGGAGAATGTATTTCATGTCACTCTGCAAGTGGGAATAATGATCTGGTGCAGATATTTAGGTTTCATTGAGATAATTAATAGGGTGTACCTTAAAAGATTTTTTTGAAGTGAAATAAATTTTACTGCATTTAAATGTAGGTGATGGGTTGACGGATACGGAGTGAATATTTTTTAAATTGCAGGATATAGCAATTGCATTCGAGGCACTTATCGATGGTCACTTATAAAATAGCAATGAAAAACTTGTTTTTACTTTTTCTTATTCCGATTCAATTTGTTTCTTACAATGTATTTTCTCAATCAACATTTGAAACAACTATTGGTGGCAGCGGTGAAGAGGTAAGTTCCAAATCAATTTATAGCAATGGTAAAATTTATATCGCAGGCCATACCACTTCTATTGGTTCCGGAAGTTATGATATCGTGTTCACCAGACTGGATGGAAATGGTAATTTAATCGGCAGCACTATCGCCGGATTAGCTGGTGAAGACATTGCACTTTCAGCTGCAGTGACAAACAAAAACGAATTTATCCTTACCGGTTACACAAATAGTCTGGGAATGGAAAAACCATTTGCAATGAAATATGATTCTTTGGGAAATGTGATCTGGTCAAAATATTATAACGTACCGGGTTGGGGAGAAGACATTGCTACATTACCCAACGGTGATTTTTATTTTACAGGTTATGTTTCTACTCTTGATTACAATGTACTGCTCACAAAATGTGATTCATCAGGAAATGTTATCTGGGCGAAAGCAATTGGTGACTTAAATATTAATGAAGGCAGAAAAATAACGGTAACAGAAGATGAAGGTGCATTAGTGACAGGAATAACCCAGGTACAAGCCGGTGGTCCATCAGATTTATTTGTTATAAAAACTGATAAGAACGGGAATGTAGAATGGTCAAAAAAATATGCAACATCCGATTTTTTCAATTGGGATCTTGGTTATGCTATACAGGTAACTTCAAGCGAGATCATCGTTGGTTGTCTGAGTTACAATCAGGCTTTTAACAGCAGTCCGAATTCACCGGATGGATTGATCATCAGACTTAATCCAAATGGAAGCATTATAAAAGCGATTGCTTTCGGCAGCAGCGAGTATGAAGACATCCGGGACTTAGAAATCATGAACGACGGAAGGATCTGTTTTACCGGTGCAACAAACTACAATACAAATGGCCAGACTGACGTTTTATTTGCAATTACAGATACTGCCGGAAACCTGATCACTCAAAGAACATTTGGAGGAAATTCATATGATCACGGACTTTCAATTAAGAGTATCAGCAATAATGATTTCCTTATCGGTGGCTATTCTGAAAGTCTGGGAAATGGTGCAAGTGATATGTACATTATCAGAACAGACACAAGTGGAACAGGCAGTTGTAATTCTATCAGCGGGAATATTGCTTCGGCATTTATTCAGATTACTGATACATTAGTTTTTGATACAATGTCTATTTCGGTTACAGGATCAATTGCAAATTTTATTGTAACCAATCAGACTCTTCCGCAAATTATTCATTGCTCTACGACAGAAAGTTCCGAAATAGAGAACGAAATTTATCTTTCAGCATTCCCAAATCCATTTACTACAAATACGGTTATTCATATGGAAGAAATCAATTCTCAGACACAATTTTTTCTTTATGACATCTTGGGAAATGAAATAATGTTAGCAAATATGATTGAAAAGCGAGCCGGCGAATTTTTACTTGATGGCAATGCCCTTTCTGACGGAATGTATTTCTGCGTCATCAGAAATAATAACAGCCAAAACTTCATTAAATTAATAAAGCAGTAACCCTTTTTCTGTTTCAATCATCATTTTTTCTCATTCAACCATAATAACAAGGCAGAGGGCTTAAGAACATTTCACTAAAAAACACGGTGCCGGGTAAAAATAAAATAAATCTTGATCTGTCTGATCTGAATAGTGCGACTTACTTTAGTAAAATAAAATCGAATATAGATTTTCAAACAATCAAACTAATTAAAAATTAATGAAAGACGAGAAACGAAATCTAAATTGAAGACGTTTTTTTAATGGACTATCTGAATTCTTGTAAAATATTCTCCATTCGTTGTTTTAATTCTGATGATATAAAAACCATTTTCAAGCCAGGAAGTATTGAAGACTTTGTCTACAGAATAAGTGTTAATTGTTAAAAGAGTTTTTCCGAGAAGATCAGAAATACTTGTCTGTAAAATTTCTCTTGAAGTTTCCAGAATAAAATAAGAATTTGCCGGATTCGGATATATTGAAATATTCATATCCGGATCAGAATCAATATGCGACGATAACGGAAAATCAGCAAACACGGAAGTACTGTTACCATTTATCGTCTGAGTCGCAGTAATATTCAATGTATCGATCAGTGAGCCTATATAAGACCATATTCCTGCTGCATCAGCAGTGACTGTTGTAATATATGTTTTACCTTGTGGAGTTCCGTTCTGAGACTCGCTGTAATACAATTCGATAACAGCATTCGGTTCTGAACTTCCTGATGCCCCGTTCTGGTTAAAAATTGCAATTACAGGCGGCAGTAAATTATTATTGGCATTATTGAAATGATAAATTCCCAAATTTGAATTGTTGAAAATACTGTTATGCGTGTACAAATTAAAATTGGCATTGCAGTTAATCCCATTATAGCATTCGCTGATGCTATTACCAATGACAACATTGTGACGACTACTCAGTGCTATTCCGGATTCACAATTCCTGATTACGTTATTTTTAATCTCATTCGAATCCGACAAGCACTCTACTGCGCTTCCATTTATAGGGAAATTAATCGTGCCTGAGCTATCTATTCCAAAATAATTATTCTCAACTCTTACTCCCGGTCCGAGAATCATTATTGCGTTACTTCCAAAAATATTTCTGTCTGAGAGCGAAGGACCACCAATAATTGTTCCGCCGTAAGCTACAACACAT
>JBMQEM010000060.1:0-8088 GCA_049363815.1 Bacteroidota bacterium | reverse complement strand
CTTGTATCAAAATTAAAGCAATGAAAAATATTTTCATCACGGGACTTCTTTTAATAACGACAGCATTTTTCTTAAATGCACAGATCAGTAAACAAAATTTACGTGGAGTAATTGTCGATAAGCAATCTCAATCTCCGATTCCCGGTGTTACAGTGATCGTGCTTGATTCAACGAAAAATATCGGAACTACTACAGATGTCAATGGACAGTTTCTCTTTAAAGATCTTTCTATTGGAAGAATTTCTATCAAGGCAATCTTAATGGGTTACTCTCCTGTAGTCTTGAGAAATCTCATTCTTGATTCAGGGAAAGAGTTAGTTGTAAATTTTGAAATGGAAGAACAGGTTTCAGACCTGAAAGAAGTTGTGATCTCTGCCGGTCAGGATAAACGAGTTGCAATCAATGAAATGGCTACCGTCAGTGCCCGCTCCTTTTCTGTTGAAGAAACAAACCGGTATGCAGGTTCTTTAGGAGATCCATCCAGAATGGCGGCTAACTTTGCCGGTGTATCAGTTGCCGGAGATTCCAGGAATGATGTGGTGATCAGAGGTAATAGTCCGACAGGTTTATTATGGCGTCTTGATGGAGTAAACATTCCTAACCCTAATCATTTTGGATCTTTAGGTACAACAGGTGGTCCGGTAAGTATTTTAAATAATAATCTGCTCGACAATTCTGATTTTATGACAGGTGCTTTTCCGGCAGAGTATGGAAATGCATTGAGCGGTGCTTTCGATCTCAAAATGCGCAGAGGAAATAGTGAGAAAAATGAATTCATGGGACAGATCGGTTTCAATGGCTTTGAAGTTGGTGCCGAAGGCCCGATCGGAAAAAAGAAAAAATCTTCTTATCTCGCTAACTACAGATATTCAACATTAGGTTTGTTGAATGACCTGGGAATTAAATTCGGTTACAGTTCCATTCCGCAGTATCAGGATCTTTCATTCAAAATTGATATTCCCACAGGAATTAAGTATGGCCGTTTTTCGATCTTTGGAATAGGTGGTAAAAGCTACATTGAATTATTGGATAAAGATAAAAAGGAAGGTGACTTTACTGTCAGTGGTTTTGCGGAAGACACGTATTTTCGCTCTAACATGGGCGTAATTGGGGTATCGCACAAATTGTTTTTCAACGAGAATACAAGTCAGACAATTAATGTTTCAGTATCGGGAACAGAAAATATTGTTTCCGTTGATAGTTTGTACAGTAATAAAGAAAGTAAAATCCTACGATATGGAAACAACTCTTCAGAAGCAAAATATTCGTTATCGTATAACATCAATAAAAAATTCAGCTCTAAAAACACTATCAGTTTCGGGTTTATTTCCGATGTGATTCATTTCAATTATTCAGACAGTCTTCTGGAGCATTCTACCTATTATAGAAAGCTTACGAATATTACCGGGACAAGTGCATTGATTCAGGGATTTGCAAAATGGCAACACAGATTTTCAGACAAATTTGTTTTGAATTCAGGGATCCATTACCAGCAATTTCTTTATAATAATTCTTATGCAGTTGAACCTCGCTTAGGATTGAAATGGAATTTTAAGGAGAACCAGTCATTAAGTGCTGCAGCGGGGATGCATAGTCAGATTCAAATGATGAGTTTGTACTTTTTTGAAACGGAATTACCTGGCAATAATTATATCAGTACAAACAAAGAAATGGACATGACACATAGTAATCACTATGTAATTGCATACGACAATCAGCTTTCACAGAACTGGCGTATAAAAATTGAATCTTACTATCAGGAGTTAAGCAATGTACCGGTAGAAATAAATTCAAGTACCTATTCAACATTGAACATCGGAGCGGATTACGTCACACCAAACGAAGATAGCCTGGTCAACAACGGTACAGGGAGAAACTTGGGTGTAGAGTTCACGCTTGAAAAATTCTTTTCCAAAAACTATTACTTCCTTCTCACAACCTCAGTTTTTGATTCTAAATATAAAGGCAGTGACGGTGTAGAAAGAAATACAGCATTCAATGGAAATTATACTGCAAATTTACTGGCCGGTGCAGAATTCAACCTTGATCCGGATAAAAGGAAAGTTCTTACATTGAACGGAAAATTTACGCTCGCCGGCGGTAAACGATATGTTCCTATTGATCTGGATCGGTCTATTTCTAATAATGAAGCTGAATACAATTATGATGAAGCATACTCAAATAAGTATAGCGACTATTCACGACTGGATGCTAAAATCGGTTTCAAATTGAATGGTAAAAAAGTTACTCAGGAATGGGCATTTGATATTCAGAACATTTTAGGCAAGAAAAATGTTTTTCAGAAAGTCTATAATCCTACAACCAGAAGTATTCAAACAGAATATCAACTTGGCTTTTTTCCAATGATGACTTATAGAATATTATTTTAACAGTGCGTTAATCTGCATCTCTTGAAAAAGATCTTGAGTAGCCGTTTCTTTTATATGATCATAGTAGGGGTAATTATCCATCTCTTGCTGGAACAACTCTCTGCAGCTGAAGAATGGAATGACCGGCTGATAGGGACTTTTACCTCTATTTTCATTACCGTGGTTGTCTGGGAAGGAAGTTTCCAGATTGACAGATACCTGAACAGAAAACTGCCATGGGAAGCATCAGCTATACGTCGTGTGATACTTCAGGCATTTTTCAGTCTGGTCTATAGTGCAGGGACGATCTACATATTGCTTCTGTTCTATAATTATGTTCTTTGCAAAGTACCGGCAAGTAAATCGGATGCAATGGTGTCTGCTTCACTTATTATCGGTGTACTTGTGACCTTGGTGCTTGTGACGGTGCAGGTAAGTGTTCATTTTTTCCATAGGCTAAAAACCTCATTAGTTGAGATTGAAATACACAAAAAGGAAAGTTTGCAGGCTCAATTGGAAAATCTGAGAAACCAGATCAATCCGCATTTTTTATTTAATAATTTATCGGTTCTTTCCTCACTTGTTTATAAAGACCAGGATAAAGCTGTTGATTTCATCGACCAACTTTCGAAAGTTTATCGATATGTTCTGGAGAACAAGGAAAAAGAACTAGTCGATTTAAGATCCGAGTTGAAATTTATTGAATCATATTGTTTTCTCTTGAAAATTCGTTTTGGCGAAAATATTAGATTTGATATCAAAGTTTCTTCTTTGGATTCAGAAAAGTTCATTGCACCAATGGCGTTACAATTACTGATTGAGAATGCTATTAAACACAATGAAATTTCAGAAGAGTTACCTTTAGTAGTAAAAATATTTGTTGACGGTAAGTTTCTTGTAGTCTCTAATCCGATTCAGTTAAGAAAGGGATATGTAGATAGTTCAAAGACGGGTTTGAAAAATATTATTACCCGTTACTCGTATTTTACAAAAGAGTCTATAATTATTGATAGTACTACTAATGAGTTTGTTGTTAAAATTCCTATTCTTGATATGGATTTTAACTGATTGTAAGCAGATAGCTTAAAAAGAACATGATACTTAATTGAAAAAATCTATGCAAACAATTCTAGGATCCGGCGGAGCGATTGGAATACCTTTAGCCAAAGAATTAAAAAAATTTACAGACCATATCAGATTGGTCAGCAGAAATCCGAAAAAGGTAAATGAAACTGATGAACTTTATCCTGTTGATTTAAATGATCTAAGTCAAATCGAAAATGCTATCGCCGGGAGCGAAGTAGTTTATGTTGTTATTGGATTTGAATATAAATTAAAAGTATGGCAAAAAGTATGGCCTTCATTTATGAAGGAAGTTATTAATAGTTGTAAAGCCCATAACGCCAAACTTGTTTTTTTTGACAATGTATATTTGTATGATAAATTAGCAATTCCGCATATGATTGAAACTTCACCAATACAAGCTCCGAGTAAAAAAGGAGAGGTGAGGCAGAAGCTTCACGAGATGATCATGGATGAAGTTGATAAAAAGACACTAACAGCCTTGATAGTCAGGTCAGCTGATTTTTATGGTCCGGATAATAAAAGAAGTGCATTGAATTTAATGGTTGTTGATAATTTTTTGAAAGGAAAAAAAGCACAAGCGTTTGGTAATATTAACAAAATTCATACTTATACTTTTACTCCGGATGCGGCTAAAGCAACTGCATTACTTGGAAATACTAATGATGCTTTCAATCAGGTATGGCATGTCCCGACAACAAAAGAAAAATTTACAAATTTGCAATGGATACAATTAATAGCAAATGAGTTAAAAGTGGATGCAAAAGTCCAGACATTACCTTTATGGTTTATCAAAATACTTGGATTCTTTATTCCAATAATGAAAGAGTTTCCGGAAATGATGTATCAGTATGAACAGGATTACATTTTTGACAGCACTAAATTTGAAAAACGATTTGGGATTTTTGCAACAACGCCTCAGGAAGGAATCAGATCACTCATTGAATGGGTGAAGAAACAGAAGTAGTCGCTACTTGTGCATTGGCAAATCATTAATTTACTTAATCTTATAATTAAATGAAAGTACTAATTGTAGAAGACGAAAAATTGTCCGCGGAACATCTGACATTGTTGCTTTCGAGATTAGAACCGGCTTATGAAGTAGTGCATATATCTGAATCTGTGAAACGCACAATTGCTTTTCTTGAATCAGGAATGAAAGTTGATCTTATCTTCATGGATATTCATCTGGCTGATGGAATCAGTTTTGATGTTTTTGATAGGGTAAAAAAGACAGCGCCAATTATTTTCACAACAGCATTTGATGAATATGCCATAAGAGCATTTAAAGTTAACAGTGTTGATTACTTGTTAAAACCTATTGGCAAAACGGAGTTGAGAGCCTCGCTTGACAAGTTTAAGATGATACATGAAAAAGTCATGGCAGATCAGTCGGAAAAACTGGAAGAAACTTTTAATATAATAAACCGCCGGTACAAAAATCGTTTTATGGTCCGTAGCGGAGAACAGATCCAGTCCATTCCGGTTGAAGAGATTTCATTTTTAGTTTCTGAAGACGGAATTGTAATTCTTGTCACTAAAACCGGAAGTCGTTTTGCCCTGGATCAGAGTCTGGATGCGAATGAAATTCTATTGAATCCGGAGCAATTTTTCAGGATCAGTCGAAAACTGATCATTAATTTTGATAGCATTAGCAAGATCGTTTCACACCTTAACAGCAGATTGAAAATTTATGCTAACCATTTGAATGATGAAGATGGAATTGTCAGCCGGGAACGTGTAGGGGATTTTAAGATGTGGCTGGATCGTTAATTTGATCACAGTACTGTCCAATAGGACCAAAACGTTGATTTTCAGAATAAAAATCGTTTTATTATTCGGTTAATAAATCTATGTGTATACCTCTGAAAACGGGCTTTAATGCTGAAAAAACGCTTATCTTTGCCGCAAATAAAAAATAAGCTTTGGCACTAATAAAATCAATTTCCGGAATAAGAGGAACTATAGGCGGAAAACCCGGCGATGGATTAACTCCGGTTGACATCGTAAAATATACTGCGGCATACGGAACCTGGATGTTACGCAGGAAAACATTTGCAAAAAAACCTGTTGTAGCGATCGGCCGTGACGCGCGGATTTCCGGCGAAATGGTACAGAATCTTGTAGCAGGAACCTTAAAAGGTCTTGGGATCGATGTTATCTACCTGGGATTATCAACAACGCCAACCGTTGAAATGGCAGTTACCGATATGAATGCTGATGGCGGAATCATTTTAACGGCTTCACATAATCCTAAGCAATGGAATGCTTTGAAATTGTTGAATGAAAAAGGCGAATTTATTTCTGCTGCTGATGGAGCTGAAGTTCTTCGTTTGGCAAATGAAGACGATTTTCAATTTGCGGAAGTAAGTAAGCTGGGTAAATTCGTTAGTGAACCTAACTATCATCATAAGCACATCGATAAAATTCTTGCTTTACCATTGGTTGATGTAAATGCGATCAAAGCAAAAAATTTCAAGATCGTAATTGACTGTGTAAATTCTTCAGGAGGAATTGTTGTTCCGGCATTGCTTCGTGCCTTAGGGGTGGAAGACATAATCGAATTGTACTGTGAACCGAATGGTCAATTCCCGCATAATCCTGAGCCGTTACCGGAACATCTTGGTGATATCGCTAAGGAAGTGAAGAAAAGAAATGCTCACCTGGGAATTGTTGTAGATCCTGATGTTGACCGTTTGGCTCTGGTTTGTGAAGACGGAGAAATGTTCGGTGAAGAGTATACTTTAGTTGCAGTTGCTGATTATGTTCTGAAAAATAAAAAAGGAAATACAGTCTCTAACCTTTCTTCAACAAGAGCACTTCGTGATGTCACTGAAAAAGCAGGCGGAAAATATTTCGCTGCCGCTGTTGGTGAAGTGAATGTAGTGGAAGCCATGAAAGCGAATAATGCTGTCATCGGCGGTGAAGGAAATGGCGGGATCATTTACCCTGAACTTCATTATGGTCGTGATGCTCTGGTCGGAATTGCCTTGTTCCTGACTCATCTTGCAAAATATGGAAAGAATGCTTCGATGTTAAGAGCAACTTATCCGAATTATTATATTTCTAAAAACAAAATTGAACTGACTTCTGAGATCAATGTTGACAAAATTCTGGAAGGAATTCAGACGAAATATCAGCGTCAGCCTATCAACACCATTGATGGTGTTAAGATCGAATTCGATCGTGAATGGGTTCACTTACGTAAAAGTAATACAGAACCTATCATCCGGATCTACGCAGAAAGTCAGTCACAGACCACTGCACAAAATCTGGCAGAGAAGATCATCTTTGATATCAAGGACATGATCAACGAAAAAATGATGAAAAATTAATTGCAACAAAAATCAGTCATGAAAATTTATCTTGATAATGCTGCTACAACTCCCATGGATCCGGAAGTTGTTGATGCCATGATCCCGGTGATGAAAAATCAATTCGGTAATCCTTCATCTATTCATTCCTGGGGTCGCGAGGTAAAAACTGCTATTGAGAATGCGAGAAAAAATGTTGCCAAATGCCTCAATGTAGCACCTGCAGAGATCTTCTTCACCAGTGGTGGAACAGAAGCGAATAACACTGCTATCTTTTGTTCAGTACGGGATCTTGGAGTAAAGCATGCCATTACTTCAAGGATCGAACATCATGCTGTTCTGCATACTTTGGAAGAACTTGCTAAAGAAGGCAAGATCAGGTTAAGTTTTGTGAACCTGACTGACAAAGGACATGTTGATCTGAAACATCTTGAGCAACTGCTTCAGGAATCAAAAGAGAAGACTCTGGTCAGTTTGATGCATGCTAATAACGAACTTGGAAATCTTTTACCGATAAAAGAAGTAGGAGAGATCTGTGAAAAGTATAATGCTATTTTTCATTCTGATACTGTACAGACCATGGCACATTATGCCTTCGATCTGAAAGATATTAAGGTGCATTTTATTACCTGCGCTGCCCATAAATTTCATGGACCCAAAGGTGTAGGTTTTCTTTACATCAATAATAAAGTCAAGATCAATCCATTTATTTTCGGTGGAGCTCAGGAGCGTAATATGCGAGGTGGAACTGAAAACGTTTATGGTATCGTCGGATTGTCAAAGGCGCTGGAAATTGCCTTCAGAGATCTGGAAGCACATCAAAAACATATTCAGGATCTGAAAACCTACATGGCTGATCAACTGAAAAAAAATATTCCCGGACTGGAATTCAACGGCGATACAATTGGAAATAGTCTGTACACCGTATTAAATGTTTGCTTTCCGCCAACTGAAAATTCTGAGATGTTATTATTCAATATGGATATCGCAGGAATTGCCTGTTCCGGAGGTTCTGCCTGTAGTAGCGGAAGTAATGCAGGCTCACACGTGCTAAAAGCTTTGTACGGAAATGCAGATCGCCCTTCGATTCGCTTTTCATTCAGTAAATATAATACGAAAGAAGAGATCGATGTTGTCGTTGAAAAATTGAGGGAACTCTACTCAGTAGAGGTCAAAAATTCTTAATAAGAAATCAATAACAAAAAAACGGGCAGTTTGGTAAGTAAATCCAAACTGCCCGTTTTTCTTTATTAGTAATACGGTATCAGTTATTCCTGCGTTCTTGTTTCCGTTCCCTGATCATATCCAAAAGTTTTTTCTTG
>JBMQEM010000059.1:0-29757 GCA_049363815.1 Bacteroidota bacterium | reverse complement strand
ACTCCAACATAATATACAATCCTAAATATTTTCAATAAAAAAGGAGAGAAGTTAAATCTTCTCTCCTTTTTTATTAAAGTGAATCAATTAAATGTTTTCTTATTTATCAACTTCACCCGGCAGATTCGACTTTGTTGTCGCTGAATAAGGTGTTGTCTGCGGAATGAAATCATCATCTGCATTTGGCTTACCATAATCATAAGGCCATCTGTAAACAGTTGGAATTTCTCCCGGCCAGTTACCGTGAATGTGCTCAACCGGTGCAGTCCATTCGATCGTATTTGATTTCCATGGATTCTGAGATGCTTTTCTTCCGCGGTACATACTGTAGAAGAAGTTGAATACGAAGATCAACTGAGCTAGTCCACCAAGGATGGCAAATATTGAGATCAATGCATTAATGTTTAATGCTGCATCAAAGCCTTCATAAGAAGTATATGCATAATAACGACGTGGCGCTCCTGATAAACCTACAAAGTGCATTGGGAAGAATGTTCCGTATACACAAACGATCGTTAACCAGAAGTGTAAATAACCCAGTCCTTTGTTCATCATTCTTCCGAACATTCTCGGGAACCAGTGATACACACCGGCAAACATTCCGAAGATCGCCGAACTTCCCATTACAATGTGGAAATGGGCTACAACGAAATATGTATCGTGAAGATTAATATCCAATGCTGAATCACCTAAGATGATCCCTGTTAATCCACCGGAAATGAAGAATGAAACCAGACCGATTGCAAACAACATGGCCGGAGATAAAACAATGTTCGCTTTCCAAAGAGTAGCAAGGTAGTTGAACACCTTTACAGCTGATGGAATCGCTACAAGTAATGTTGTGAATACGAATACAGATCCTAAGAAAGGATTCATTCCTGTCACAAACATATGGTGACCCCAAACGATGAATGAAAGGAAGGCAATCACTAGCATGGATCCGATCATGGCTTTGTAACCGAAGATCGGTTTACGTGCCTGTGTTGAGATCACTTCCGATGCAAGTCCTAGGGCAGGAAGAAGTACGATATACACCTCCGGGTGACCCAGGAACCAGAATAAATGCTGGAATAAGATCGGGCTACCACCTGAATGGTGTAATGGAGCTCCGTTAATGAAGATATCTGACAAGTAGAAACTTGTACCAAAACTTCTGTCGAATAATAAGAGCAAAGCCGCTGCAACAAGTACAGGGAATGAAAGGATACCAAGAATAGCAGTAATAAAGAATGCCCAGATCGTCAATGGAAGACGAGTCATGCTCATACCTTTTGTACGTAAGTTAAGGATCGTTACAACGTAATTGATACCTCCCAATAAAGCGGATGCAATGAACATCACCATACTGATCAGCCACAGGGTCATACCTAACCCTGACCCGGGTATGGCTTGTGGTAAGGCGGATAAAGGCGGATACACTGTCCATCCTGCCGAGGCCGGTCCTGCTTCTACAAATAAAGACATTGTCATTACCGCACAAGAACCAAAGAAGAACCAATATGACAACATATTCAGAAATCCGGAAGCCATATCACGGGCTCCGATCTGGAATGGTATCAATAAATTACTGAACGTTCCCGAAAGTCCGCCGGTAAGTACAAAGAACACCATGATCGTTCCATGGATCGTTACTAAAGCCAGATAAAAACTCGGATCCAGCTTACCATCTTTACCCCAGTGACCGATCAGTTTTTCAATGATCGGAAATTTCTGATCAGGCCATCCTAACTGTAGACGGAAGATCAACGACATGATCATGGCAAGTACTGCCATGGCAATTGCCGTTACTAAGAATTGCTTTGAGATCATTTTATGATCCTGACTGAACACATACTTGGTCCAGAAAGTATCATGATGTTCATGATGGTCGTGGCCATCGTTAGCATCTACTGCATGATCGTGAGAATTAGTTGACATCAGACCTTTATTTTTTTACTTGGGTAATACTTTTTAAAAAACTATTTTATTGTAGCTACAACTTTGCCTTCCTGTACTTTTGCTTCAGCCGTTTTAACTGTATCTGTGCCGGTTGCCGGAACAGCAACTTCAGGACGTGCTATAGCAAAATTTTGAGTGGCATACCATTTCTTGAATTCAGCTTCGCTTTCAACCACTAATTTCATTTTCATATTGTAATGGGCAACACCACAGATCTTATTACACAAAAGAACATAATCAAATTTCGGATTCTTTGTGATCAACCGCATACTGTCAGTTGTTATCGTCGGATCAACTACGATTTCTGTTGTCATTCCCGGTACACAGTTCATCTGCGCGCGAAGGTGCGGGAAATAAGCACTGTGAATGATATCACGTGAGTGAAACTTGAAATTGATCGTTCTTCCAATCGGTAAATGAAGTTCCTGAGTGATCTTATCATCAGCACCTGCTGCATCCGTTGTATCAATACCGAGTGGATTCTCGTCAGTGATCAGTTTGAAATTCGATTTAGCAAGTTTATTGTCTTCTCCTGAATAACGAACTGTCCAGTCAAACTGTTTTCCATACACTTCAATTACCATTGCACTTGCCGGAGCAGGATTTGTTATGCTGATCCATAATTTCAATCCGTAAACGATCAATCCCATCAATACTACTGCAGGAATTACCGTCCACCAGAATTCCAGTTTATGGTTATCAGGATAGAACAAAGCTTTACGGTCTTTCTTATACTGATATTTCCATGCATAATAAAACAAGAGGAATTGTGTGATGAAGAATACGAATATGATCAGTGCAAAATTCTGATACAAGTAAGCATCAGTCAATGCACCGTGCTTAGATGCAGCTACAGGTAACAGATATTTTTTGGCATCGATCGTAAAGTAGATCATGCCGGCAAATCCTAATATCAAAAAGATCAGAAAAGCCCGTCCATTGAAGCTATTATCCTTTGCTGTGATGTGGTCATCTTCATCGCGTAAGTCACGGACCAATTCCAGAACACGCATCAGTCTCCAGCCGGTGATCAGTGCCAGTACAATTGTCAGGAGCGTTAATAAATTTATCATGGATAATCTTTTCTTTTATCTGTAATAATATTCTTGAATAATTAAATGTGGTGATGTAAACTTTCCTGTAACATCGGGTGATTCTTCGGAACCAATGAAGCTTTTGAAAGTTCTGTAAGTGTACTCAATATGAATGCACCCAAAAATCCAACCGCTGTTCCTATCTCAATGAAGCCAATGTGCCAGTGTGCACCAACTACTCCCGGCATGACCATTACGAATACATCGATCCAGTGACCGACAAGGATGATCAGTCCGCCGAAGAATAATATTTTCTTTTTGCGTTTTGCATCACGTGTCATAAAGACAAGGAATGGTGCAATGAAATTGATGAAGAAGTTCCCGATCCAAAGTCCTCTGAATAATCTCCAGCGTGTCTGATAGTAAACCACTTCTTCAGGAAGATTTGCATACCAGATCAACATAAATTGTGAGAACCATAAGTATGTCCAGAATACTGAGAATGCAAACATGAATTTTCCGATATCATGAAAATGACTGTCTGTTAAATGATTCATGTATCCTTTTTTATCAAGGTACAGAACAAACATTGCCATCATTGCAAGTCCGCTTACGAAAAGTCCGGCAAAGATATACCAGCCAAACAATGTTGAGAACCAGTGAGCATCAAGACTCATCAGAATATCCCATGCTGCAGTAGAAGAAGAAACGGCAAAGATCACAAGGAAAATAGCCGACAAGGTAACGCTGCGTTTATAATGCGAAATATCGCCATCAAGATCTTCCTGTAAACTATGTCTGCGAAGTACATAAGTAAATCCAACCCAGAGTACAGCGTATAATATTATGCGTGTCAGATAGAATGGAATATTCAGGAAGCCAAGTTTACCTGCCAGTACCGGATCGAAAACCGGATTTGTCGGATCAGAAACTTCTTCAAAAGAATGATGTGTCCAGTGATAAAGATCGTGATGACCGAAGATGAAAATGAGGATCAAAGCCACCATTCCATATTTCAGAAATCCACCCATAGCTTCCGGTACACGTTTGAAACCTGCCGTCCAGCCTGATTGTGCTGCATAGTTAAATGCAATGAAGAATGTTCCTGCCAATGCAATGGCAGTAAAATAAAAACCGTTCTGAAGCAATACTGCCCAGGTCCGTGTTTTATCAGTCATGAAACCCATTATGATTGCAACAACTCCAATAGCGATCATCACTAATGGGATCATTTTATTATTCCGGGTAAGCTCGTATTTTCTGTCCATCTTATAGAACGTTGGCAATAGATTTTTTACTCAATTACATTTTTGTTGTACTTCCTGCATTCTTTGTAGAATCTGCAGGTGATGCTGTTGCTGTCTGACCTGCAGGATTCTGCAAAGTCTGGATGTACATCACGATCTTCCACCGCTGTGTAGGTGTCAGTTGCGATGCATGCGATCCCATCATATTTTTACCCCAGGTAATGGAGTGATACATTTTTCCTTCAGGAAGGTTCTTGATCGTTTCCGAATCATATGCAGGTGGAATTGGTCCGTTGTTCTTGGCAACCGCTCCATCACCTTTTCCTGCAGCACCATGACAGTGTCCGCAGTAATTGGTGTAAAGAACTTTTCCTTCTGCAAGAGTTGCATCACTTTTCTGAAGTGGTGAACGGAAATTCAAACCTGCTGCTTCATATCCTTCCGGAGTATTCGGATATGGATATGGTAAACGGTCGTAATCGTTATAGATCTCATTTCCCCGTGCAATCGTTCCTTCTACCGGTTGACGTGAAGTCATACTATCGGCAAAATTCGGATTGGAAGAATAAGTCTCATAACTCGGCGAACGATACATGTTTGGCATGTATTCATATCCCGGATTTTTAGGGTCATCATTTGTGCAGGAAGCTAATTGAGCGACTGCAGCAACTGAAACGATTATACTTACTATTTTTCTCATTGATCGGCTCAGGAAAATTGCATTGACTTAAATAGAACATCTGATGCACCTTCGCTTTTGATCAAAGCTGCAACATCATTCACCTTGCTTTCATCCTTCACATCAACGTGAAGAACGAATTTATCATCTGTAATTCTTGGATGCGGAATCGGCGCTGTAACTCCCGGCAATAACTTACTTCTCAGCAAAAATGTAATTGCCATACCGTGAGCAGCACAGAAAACTGTTAACTCAAACGTGACCGGAATGAATGCCGGAAGGTTCATGTAGAACATCATGTTCGGCTTTCCTCCGATGTTGATCGGCCAGTCGTGGATCATCATGTACCATGTCATCCACAATGCGAACGACGTTCCCGTCAATCCGAACAGGAATGATGCAATTGAAATTCGAGTACGTGGAACTCCGATCAGCGACTCAATTCCGTGAATAGGAAATGGACTCTGAACGTCTTTGCAGACTACTCCTTTTTCTTTCAAATGCGGAATAGCATGCATTAATGCTTCCTCATCATCAAATACTCCGTAGATTCTTTTTGCCATGATTAGAGAATACCTTTTTTCTTATACTGATTACCCGTTTTCTTCAGGATCGATTTCAACTCTGCCAGAGCGATAACCGGGAATAAACGGGAGAAGGTTAAGAATAACACGAAGAACAATCCGATCGGTCCCACGAAAATTCCTACTTCAACAAATGTCGGTGAATACATCGTCCAGCTTGACGGTAAATAGTCACGGTGAAGCGATGTTACGATGATCACAAAACGCTCGAACCACATTCCGATATTCACGAAGATCGAAATGATGAAGGTTGCCATAACGCTTGTACGTATTTTTTTGAACCAGAAAAGCTGAGGAGTGATCACGTTACATGTCATCATACTCCAGTATGCCCACCAGTATGGTCCGAATGCCCTGTTCTGGAATGCATACAATTCGTATGATACTCCGGAATACCAGGCAATGAAGAACTCTGTTGTATATGCAACCCCTACGATCGAACCTGTCAAAATGATGATCTTATTCATCAGTTCAATGTGCTGCAGTGTAATGTACTCTTCTAAACTTAAAACTTTTCTTGCAATGATCATCAGCGTTAATACCATGGCAAAACCTGAGAAGATCGCACCGGCCACGAAATACGGCGGGAAGATCGTTGTATGCCATCCCGGTACAATGGATGTTGCGAAGTCAAAGGAGACAATGGTATGTACAGAAAGTACGAGCGGCGTCGATAAACCTGCGAGTACGAGTGATACTTCTTCAAAACGGTGCCAGTCGCGTGCTGTACCTTTCCATCCGAATGAAATGATTCCGTAGATAAACCGCTTAGTAGGATCTACACAACGGTCACGTACAGTCGCAAGGTCAGGAAGTAATCCAAGATACCAGAACACTAACGATACTGAGAAATAAGTTGAGATAGCGAATACGTCCCATAACAACGGCGAGTTGAAATTCACCCATAGTGAACCGAACTGATTTGCCAGTGGAAGCATCCAGTAATCCAACCATGGACGTCCTGTGTGAAACAACGGGAACAAACCGGCACAGATCACGGCGAAGATCGTCATGGCCTCCGCGGAACGGTTGATCGACATTCTCCAACGCTGACGGAATAATAATAAGATGGCCGAGATCAAGGTGCCGGCGTGACCGATACCGATCCACCAAACGAAATTGGTGATATCCCAGGCCCAACCAACTGTTTTGTTTGCACCCCAGGTTCCGATACCGGTTCCTATTGTGTATGCAAGACATGTGATTCCCCAGATCATAGCAATGAATGCTACTACGAAGGAGATCCACCACCATTTGTTTGCCTTTCCTTCAATCGGACGACAAATATCTTCTGTCATCTGATGGTAGGTTTTCTTTCCGAGAATTAAGGGGTCCCGAACAACCGCTTCATGATTACCGCTCATGATCTTATATTAGTCAAGCTAAAACTGTTACTATTTATGAATGTTTCTTTTCTCCGGAATGTGCAACCGCTGCTTCTTCTACGTTACGGACTTTCGTCTGGTAGAATACATTTGGCTGTACGTTCAACTCGCTAAGTAAATGATAGCTTCGCTCTTCCGGCTTCCACATTTTATTGATTGCACTGTCTTTCTTATTGTAATCACCGAATGTGATAGCGTTCGTAGGACAAGTCTGGGCACATGCCATATTTACTTCTCCTTCTTTCACTTCACGTCCTTCTTTTTTCGCTGTCAATTTACCTTCCTGAATACGCTGAACACACATTGAGCATTTTTCCATTACTCCACGTGAACGAACAACTACATCAGGATTCAATACCATTTTACCTAAGTCATTGTTAGTATTGAAATCGAAATCTTTATTGTCAGAATACTGGAACCAGTTAAAGCGACGAACTTTGTATGGACAGTTGTTTGCACAGTAACGTGTACCAACACAACGGTTGTACGTCATCTGGTTCAAACCTTCTGAACTGTGACTTGTTGCGATCACCGGACAAACCGTTTCGCAAGGAGCGTGATTACAATGCTGACACATTACAGGCTGATAAACTACCTTTGGCATGTCGCTTGGGATCTCCATCAATTTGATGTCACCTTTTTCGTGCTCTTTCGGATCTGCATCACTGCTGTAGTAACGATCGATACGCATCCAGTGCATTTCACGGCTGCGTCTTACTTCGTCTTTACCTACAACGGACACGTTATTTTCTGCTGTACAAGCAACAACGCAGGCGCCGCAACCGATACAACTGTTTAAGTCAATTGACATTCCCCAGTGGTGATTGCCGAATTCATGCTCATTCCAGAGGGTGACGTTCTCGCCTCTCTCTTTCTTGATGTCATGACCAGCTTTCACTTCAAATAACTCGGGTTCATTACCTGCATTCGGTTTCTTGATGTACTCTTCAAGAGTTGTCTCCTTTACAATTGCACGACCCATCATCGTGTGATGTGTCTGCGTAGCTGCAAAAAGATAATCCTCATCAACAGTTTTCGAAATTTCAACCGGAGATGAATAACGAAGTCCGCCTGCTGTCATAGCAACAAAAGGATATGCATTCACACCGATCTTATCAGCCGTCTTACCTGCTGAAGTTCTTCCATAGCCTATAGCCAATGAAACTGTTCCGGGTGTTTGTCCAGGTTGTACAACAACAGGAACCTTTGCACTTACATTTCCACTCTTAATAGAAACGATATTTCCCTGAGCCCAGCCTTTTTCGCGAGCATCTTTCGGAGATACTGCTAAATAGTTGTCCCATGTTATTTTTGAGATCGGATCCGGTAACTCCTGCAACCATGGATTGTTTGCCTGATGTCCGTTTCCTAATCCAACTTTTTCATAAATTACTAATTCAAATGCAGAAGCTGCAACTGCTGCCGGAGCAACAAGTGATGCTTTTGATGTGAAAGTTCCTGCTGTTGTTCCCGTGTTTTCAAGAACTCCATCCTGCAGGAATTTATCCCATGACATACCCATTGGCAACATAGAAGCCCATGCTGCCTTCATATAATCATGGAATACTGCCGGAGCGCCGGTCCATGCAAGTAAAGTTTCCTGGAACTGACGTGTATTAAATAGCGGAGAAATCGTTGGCTGACAAACGGAGTAATATCCTTTTTTCGGCTCGGCATCATTCCAGCTTTCCAATGCATGGTGATCAGGACAAACATACTGACAAAGTACAGATGTTTCATCCGGACGGTCAGAGAATGAAACTGAAAGTTCAGCTTTCTTCATTCCATCAGCGAATGCTTTTCCATTTGGTAATGTGTAAGCCGGATTGCAGTTGTAAACCAACAAAGCAGCCACTTCACCTTTATTCATTTCATCAAGAAGAGTTGCTAATTCAGCATCATCTCCCTTGCGTAAATTACATGTTGTTGTAAGGTCAATTGTACTGCCGTAACTATTCAGCATTACATTGATGGCATTCACTAAATTCTGAACAGCCACATCGTTGATACCACAAACGACAAGTGATTTGCCTTTGTTTGCCAATAATTCCTCAGCAACTTTTTCAATTCTTCCTGCCAGTTCTCCTTCGATACCACCACCGATAGCAGCAGCACCCGATTTGGAAGCAATGGCATTATATAAAGTAACGACAGCAGCTCCCTGTTGTGATGGTTTTACACCGATACGAACATCAGCATTACTTCCTGTTACTGAAAGCGCAGCTTCCATCTGGAAGTGACGCGACATTTCTTTTTTACCACCATCAAGTTTACGGCCTTCTGCATATTGAGCAGCGTATTCAACCGGTGAAATTCCATTCACTAAGAAATCAGATTCAATACCAACTATAACGTTTGCTTTATTGAACATGTAAGATGGAATTCCGTTTACTCCGAAACTTTCGTTGTTCGACTGACGCATTGCAGAGAATGAAACTGCATCGTACTGAATATGTTTTGTGGTAGGATATTTAGTTGTAAAATCTCCGATCACTTTTAATGTCGAAGGACTGATCACTGTTGAAGAAAGGATACGGATCTTTCCGCCTTTGGCAGCAATTGCAGTCAGTTTTTCACGGATCGCTTTGTCTGTATCAAACCAGCTTGCTGCATTTCCGTTCATCAATGGTCCGCGTAAACGAACATTGTCATATAAAGAAAGTACAGATGCCTGAATACGGGCATTTACTTTTCCTTTTGAAATCGAACTAAGTGTATTTCCTTCAATCTTGATCGGACGACCTTCACGTGTTTTAACTACAATACTTGCGTAATCATATCCATCAAAATAACTTGATGCATAATAGTTAGCGATTCCGGGAGTGATCTGTTCCGGACGTACAACGTATGGTATTGTTTTACGGACAGGAGCTTCACAAGCAGCTAAAGAAGCAGCAGCAACACTGAAACCTAAAAATTTCAGGAAGTCACGGCGCGGTGTAACAGTTACATCGTCTGCTTTTTTGTTGATGAGTTCATCGATAGGAAGAGGTTCGTAAAACTCGTCGTTTTTTAAACGTACGAACTCTGCATCATTGCGAAGTTCTTCTACACCTTTCCAGTATTTCTTTTCCATTGTTGGATATTAATGGTAATTCTTATAAAGCAATTAATATTTATACTCTTAATAGTGACAACGGGCACATTCAGTACCACCGATCTGTTCTACAGTAAATGTAGAGTCGTTCGGATGTTTCGCCTTTAAGTCTTTGTGTAAGTTATCGTAATAAGCGTTGCCTGCCATTTGCACATCAGTCTTTCTGTGACAATCAATACACCAGCCCATTGTTAATGGCGAATACTGTCCGGCAACAGTCATACTGTCCTGAACAGGACCGTGACATGTCTGACAAGCAATCTTTCCTACAACATAGTGCTGAGCGTGATTGAAATATGCAAGATCAGGAAGGTTGTGAACGCGTACCCACTGGATCGGTTTCTGATTCGGACCATAAGTTCCTTTGTCAGCGTCATAATCAAGTGCCTTGTAAATTTTTGCGATCTCTTCCGTTCCTGTTTCAGGACCTTTCTTCACGTATTTGTGACAGTTCATACAAACATTGGCAGATGGTACTCCGGCAGTTTTTCCGCGTTCAGCACCACCATGGCAATACACACATGCGATCTGTAATTTACCTGCGTGAAGCTGATGAGAATATTTGATCGGTTGATCAGGAGTGTAGCCTTGTGAAATACCAATTGACTGTAGAGAATACCAGCCTTTTACACTTCCTATTAAAGTAACAGCTAAAAGTGCTACTGCAATTAATTTTTTGTTCTGACGGATCCACTCACGGTTACGGACTTTCGCAGGTTGTGGAACCGGATGTGGTTCATTATTCTTTGTGCGTACAGCATGTGCAAGAGTTTCCTGAACTTTTCTTAAAACTCCGGCTATTAAATAAAGTAAAACGATCGCTATTAATAAGTATGGCCAGATCGGTTTCTCTTCTACAGGTTGTCCGGCGCCTGGGCCTGGAGTAGTAGGTACAGCATCCGGAGTTTCAGCAACTTTTTTTGTATAAGCAAGAATTGCCTTGATCTCATCATCTTTCAAATTGAAAGATGTCATCGCTACCTTATTGTAATCGTTATAAAGTTTTACAGCATCCGGATCTCCCGCCTTGATCATTGCCTGAGAATTCTTGATCCATTTGATCAACCATTCTTCCGACCGACGGGTTTCAACACCGGCCAATGCTGGACCGATTACTTTATCTTTTACGGCGTGACAAGAAGTACAATTTGCTTTAAAAAGAGCTTCTCCATCTTGCGCATTTGCCGTATTGGCACCGAACAATGTGACGAAGAATATCGAAATTAGAAACGCAAAGTACCGGGCGATGTAAGGGTAATTCATGTTGATTTTGTTAGTCCGTTGCACAAACGGAGGAATACTGTTCAGAAAATGAAGGTTTCGACCACTAGCAGTCATTAAATTGTCAGTTTTTCACGAACGGGTGCAAATTTATCACAATCGGCAACTCTAAAAAGTTTTTCGGCAAAAAATTTTAAAAACTAATGGCAATGGTTATCAACATAATATAGCACTTATTAACTTTTCATTTGAAACGGTTTCACAATTAAGCACTTTGGTGGCGCCTTTTAAATTCTGGAGAAAGGTTGTGAAATTGAAAAAAAACGACTATTAAGAACGGTTCTAAATAAAAATCGAGTTTCGAATCGGTATTTTCCCGCAGACAACGCAGACAACGCAGCATAACCGCAGAGTTTTAAATTGCTTTTCAAGATATTCCCTAACCAATTACGATTCCGCAGGAATCACTGCGGATTTTCTGCGTTATCTCCGTATTCTGCGGAAAAAAATTTTTTACAATTCAACGCAATCCATAAAGTATCGGTCGCGAAGGACTCGCATCATTATCAAATGCTGCATATTGCAATTCCAGCAAATAAAATCCATCAGCAATTTTTTCATCTACAAAAATCAGCTCAGTGATCGTACAATCTTTTCTCGGAGCTGAAGGATAATTCCAGAATGCATGATGAGCCGACAATTTTCCGCCATCGTCTTCCCTGTCGATACTTGGAACATCAAGTAACAAATGCTTGATACCTGCTTCTCTTAAATATAAAGCAGCTTCAGGAGTCATATATGGCGGATTGGTTCCGGAATAATGTCTGGTTTTTTTTTCTGATGAATTCGGCAAGGTTCGGATGATCAATGCTTCCGCATTTTCAAGTTGTTCCTTTTTTATCAGGTCAAGTGTCATCACAAGATCATCGTTGTTCTTCACAGGAGTTATCGTGATCACTTTTGCAAAAAAGAAAAATCTGCTCAGACTGTTTCTGATCGGAAATTTTTCTTTTGAAATATGTCCGACCGTTTCTGTATGTGTCCCATTGCCATGCGGATTGATCGTAATTGTATTTACATTACACGAACCACCTTGATTCACATCGCCAACAAAACTTCCCGCTTGAAAAGGAATAAATGTTACCGGATCTATGTAAAATGCATTCACGTTTTGCTCTCCGGACATGATCGGTATCGAAAGATCCAATGGTACACTCAGATCAACAGCATATTCCTTTGCTCCAATACTGATTAAGGCTTTCATAGATCAGATATTTGTAAACAAGTGAGCGAAAAAATATGCAGCTGCTGCTGCAAGTACTCCGATGAGTGTTGTCCGGAAAGCACCTTGCTTTGGATCCTGTCCGGTTGCTTTACTTTTAAAGTAACCGAAAAACAAAAGACAGATCACAGTGATCACTGAAGAATAAACAAGTCCTTGTTCAGGAGTATCCGTAAAAATATAGGCCATCAACGGAACCGTTCCACCGACAATATATGCTACGCCGATATTCCTTGCACTCATTCTTGCTCTGTTAATATCCGGTTTCTCTAACCCCAGTTCAAATTTCATCATGAAGTCAACCCATTTGTCTTTGTCTTTCTCCATTTCATTCATGATGATCTCCTGCGATTGAGGCGATAAACCATAACCGGCGAAAATATCTTTCACTTCCTTTCGCTCCACTTCATAATGAGTTTCAACTTCCCGGTATTCCCGTTTCAATTCGGAGTCATAGTGTTCGATCTCTGTCTTACCCGCCATATAACCACCCAGTCCCATAGCAATTGATCCGGCAATGATCTCCGCAAAACCTGCCGTAATGATAATTTCATTACTGGCCACAGCACTGCTCAATCCCGCTGCTAATGCAAATGGAACTGTTAATCCGTCAGCCATACCAATGACGACGTCACGGACAGTTGCTGATTGCTCAAAATGTTCTTCGTTATGATGATGGTGGTGATGAGATGATGTTGTACTTTGCATTGAATTTAGCTTGAAAATATGTCCAAAGTAAAGAAATTTGTTTCATTCCAATGAGCGATTCTATTGTTTATCTCGATAATAATTCCACAACCCGCGTCGATCCTGCGGTTCTGGAAGCAATGCTTCCTTTTTTCAGTGAACATTATGGCAATGCTGCCAGCCGTTCTCATGCCTTTGGCTGGATCGCTGATGAAGCAGTAAAAAGATCACGGGCAATTATTTCAGATTTTATCGGAGCAGAAGAAAATGAAGTAGTATTTACTTCAGGTTCCACGGAATCCATCAATCTCGCAATTAAAGGTGTAGCGGAAGCGTATGTTATGAAAGGCAAGCACATTGTGACAATTGCGACGGAACATAAGGCTGTACTCGACACCTGCAAACATCTGGAAGCACAAGGATTTGATATCACTATACTTCCTGTTCTTGAAGATGGAACGATTGACCTGAATATTCTCGATGCGAATATCCGCACCGATACGATCCTGGTGTGTGCTATGCTTGCAAACAATGAGACCGGTGTACTTTTACCAATTGACCAAATTGCAGAAATTGTTCATGCTAAAAACTCTGTTCTTTTTTGTGACGCTACTCAGGCCGGTGGAAAGATCCGCGTAAATGTTTCCGAACTGAAAGCGGATCTGTTGTGTTTGTCTGCTCATAAGATGTACGGACCGAAAGGAACCGGTATGCTTTATGTCAGAAGAAAAAATCCGCGGGTGACTTTGATTACACAGATGGATGGCGGTGGACATGAACGCAACCTCCGCAGTGGAACGTTGAATGTGCCGGGGATTGTAGGTTTTGCAAAAGCGTGTGAACTTTCAAAAGCTGAATTGATGGACATGAATGGAACCATTTCCATTTTACGTACACGACTCGAACAGGAACTCTGTGATCTGGGTGCTTCGATAAACGGAAATATTAAGCATCGTTTGCCAAATACTTCTAACCTTAACTTTCATGGAAGAAAAGCAGATGACATCATGAAAGCGTTACCAGAAATTGCAATGGCAACAGGAAGTGCCTGTTCATCTGCATTACCGGAGCCGTCGCATGTATTAACTGCAATGGGGTTGAAGGAGAAAGATGCGTATGCTTCGATACGTTTTTCGCTGGGGAGGTTTACGACGGGGGAAGAGATCGAGGAGGTAATCATGAAGATAAAGCGCATGTTCTTGACTTTTTAGATTAAGGCGTTGCTCTTCCTATAATTGAACCTAGTTAAACTAATTCTCATATGGCATCAGCCTTCACTCACGCCTTTGCAGCTTTCGCAATCGGTAAATCGACTTTGAAAAAATATCCAGCTAAAATTGCACTACTTGGAATGCTCTGTGCAATATTCCCTGACATCGATGTCCTGAGCTTTTATTTTGGAATACCATACAATTCTTTCTGGGGCCACAGAGGGTTCATTCACTCCATTCCTTTTGCTTTTTTCTTTTCAATCCTGATAACTTCATTGTTCTTTAAAAGGGAAAAAATATTCTCCAAATCATGGTTTTCGTTGATTGCATTTTTTTTCATTGCAACTGTTTCCCATGGTGTGCTGGATGCAATGACAAATGGCGGCTTAGGAGTTGCTTTTTTTTCACCCTTCGATCAAACCCGGTATTTTTTCCCATGGCATCCGGTTCAAGTGTCGCCGGTTAATGTTCACAGCTTTTTCAGTGAATGGGGAATCAGGGTTTTGAAGAGTGAGTTTGTCTTTATCTGGATTCCTTCCATATTATTAATTGTACTTTCTCGGTTATTGCGAAAAAACAATTCAGGTCTTTAAATCAAATTATTTGCCTTGATTTTTTTAAACACTAAGTATTCCGTGTTCTTATTGTGTACTTAGCTTCTGAAGAACGTAATGAAGTTCCATTGTCGACATTCTGCCCCTTCACTGATGCATTAAGAGTAAGAATTAAAAATAAAAACCAAAGGATTGGATTTTGTATAGTATCTTTTCAAACCATCATTAATATCAAAAACATGAGCCAGGCATTTGTAAAGGAAGAAGACGGACAATGGTTGCACGATATAGCGCCAACTATGCCCGCACTACTGAATTACCTCAGTCGTGAGAACAATGGTATTACCATCTACGAAAAATCAAATCACACGGATCCATTGACAGGAAAAGAAATTTATACTATGAGCAATGGATTGGCTTATACTATAGGGCCGGAAGGGAAGTGGGAGATGGTGGATTAACTAGGTCAGAGGTCAGAGGTCAGAGGTCACGGTGCTTACAAGTAAACAGCGTGACCTCTGACCTTTGACTTTTGACCTCTTTCAAAACATCTTCTTCAAACCACCCATCAGATCATCCACACCTTTGCCTCCGCTTAAAGAACCAATAATGTCTTTCATATCAAAACTCTTATCATTCGGATCATTGGTCTTAGAAACAAAAGCGCCCATGACCTTTGGTATTAATGCCTGAACGATTCCATTTGCCTGCTCCGGACTGATTCCAAATTTAGAAGCGAGATTTTTTGCAACACCTGAGCTGATGTTTTGTACCATCGGATTGCTTGCTGTATTTCCACCGGAAAACATTGATGTCAATTGACCAATTCCACCGCTGGCAACTGATGATTTCAATTGATCCATGATTCCGGAAGTTGCTTCTTTTATTGCAGCATCATTGTGCTCATTCGGAATTGCGGGATTGTCAACGATTGCAGAACCGGCGTGTTCTTTGACGAGGTTGAGGAGATTTTCGAACATAGTTTGTGGATTTGTTGAAGTGAAGATAGTCAAATTACTGTTTACAAAGGGTAGTGAATATTAAGGTTCAATTCTCCACTCATTAAAAACTCAGATATCACAAGAGTTACAGTTGGATACACCAACCTTTTTTAAATTTCCATATTGTCTATCAGTCGAACCTTTCCACAAAATACCGCTGCAAAAATTCTTACCTTTCTATTGTTGTCAGGATCCACAACTGGCTGGAGATCTAATGCATCTGCCATCTCAAGATATTCGACCTTCATTGGCGGATGAGAATTGATCATATCGATTGCATTTTTCAATGCTTCACTTGCACCTAACTTCTTATGGTTGTCGCGAACATACTTCATCGCTTTATAGATGACGGTTGCTGTTTCCCTTTCTTCATCTGTCAATCTCAAATTCCGGGAGCTCATTGCCAACCCACTTTTTTCCCGCTTTGTTTCACAACCGATGATTTCGATCGGATAACCTAGCGCACGTGTCATCTTCCTGATCACCGCTAACTGCTGATAATCCTTTTCTCCAAAATAGGCTTTGTGCGGTTGCACTATTTCAAATAATCTGGAAACGACCTGCACCACCCCTTTGAAATGACCCGGACGATGGGCACCGTCTAATACATGCTCAAGATTACCGAGATCTATTTCAGTCCCTTCCTTTAAACCGTGAGTATAAATTTCGTCAACCGAAGGTTCGAATAACAGGTCAGCTCCGGCTTCAATTAATTTTCGATGGTCATCTTCAGGAGTTCTTGGGTAATTCTTCAGATCCTCCGGATTATTGAACTGGGTTGGATTAACAAAAATGCTCACAATTACCAGATCGTTTTCACGTTTAGCCAATTCTACCAGAGAAATATGCCCTTCATGCAATGCTCCCATTGTTGGAACAAAACCCAGTTTGAGTCCATTATCGCGTTGTTTTGCCAGAAAACGAACGATTTCCTGAGTTTTAGTAAAAGTCAGCATCTTTTATAATCAATTTTAATTTTAATAATCATTAAGCACAAAATGATAAGAATTCCTCCTTAGTAATCAACCACTTAGACAGCATCACTTCATTTTAACTGTCACCTTCGCCGGCGATTACCGTTAAAACCACTTGCAGATTTGAAGAACTGCTCTATATTCACTATCTTTGCGTCAAATTTATAAATCCAATCTCAAGAATGAAGAAAGCGAAAGTTTTATTTATTTCACAGGAAATTACACCGTTCCTTGAGTTGACTGAAATTTCGAAAATTGCCCGATTCCTTCCACAAGGAATTCAGGAAAAAGGAAAAGAGATCAGAACATTCATGCCACGATTTGGACTGATCAATGAAAGAAGAAATCAGTTACATGAAGTAATTCGTCTTTCAGGAATGAATCTTATCATCGACGATTCAGATCATCCATTAATTATCAAAGTTGCTTCTATCCAGAGTGCGCGGATGCAGGTTTACTTTATCGATAATGACGAGTATTTCCAACGAAAATCAATCTTCCGCGATGCGAAGAAAAAATTCCACAAAGACAATGAAGACCGTATGGTATTCTTCTGTCGTGGAGTATTAGAAACCGTTAAAAAACTGGGCTGGGCTCCCGATGTTATCCACTGTCATGGCTGGATGACCTCTCTGATCCCTTTCTTCGTAAAAACAGGTTACAAAGACGATCCGATGTTCAAGAACAGTCGTGTTGTCTACTCTTCCTACTATCAGGATCTGGACGATACAATGAGTCCGAATCTGATCAAAAAGTTGAAAATGGACGGCGTTTCTGCTGAAGATTCTAAACTTTACAAAGAACCTTCTATGGTCAATGTAAATCTTGCAGCGATGAAGCTGTGTGATGGTGTGATCAAAGGTTGTGATGGTAAAAATGCTATTTTAGATAATTATCTTAAAAAAGCCGGTAAGCCTGTATTGGATTACCAGAACTTCGAAGATGAAAGCGCTTTCGTAGCTGCTTGCTCTGATTTTTATGATGAACTTTTAGAACAAGAACCTGTTCTTGCTGAATAAACTATGAATCAAAAATTTCCGGATGCCTCCCCATCTCAAGGAAATCTCGTAAAGAATAATTTACAGAACCTTACGAATCAAATTAAAAAGACTTCCTCTACCCTTTGGTGGAGGAAATCTTTTTTAATAATTCAACCTCTTCTGGTTGGAATACTCCTTTTTTCAGGTTGTAAAGATCCTGATGAACTGGGACTGAACGTACTTCCGCCCGGCGACCAGCTTCAAACTGAATTTTCAGATACAAGCACATTGATCACTACAATACTGCAGGAAGACTCGCTACAAGCAGATGAACTTTCCCTGCAATTATTAGGTTGTATCAATGATCCTGTCTTCGGAATTGCAACTGCATCCGTTTATACCCAGGTCAACCTTGCCGGTACGCCTGCATTTGGTACTAATCCTATAGCAGATTCACTGGTACTTGTACTTGGTTATAACAGCATTTATGGAGATACAACTGAAGCTCAGACTGTCAATGTATATCATCTTAATTCAGATATGAGTATCGACAGTACTTATTACTCCAATTCTAATTTCTCCTTTGATCCGACACCGGTTGGAAACACTACTTACATTCCTTCTTTGAAGAATGTAGTTCTTGACTCTGACACTGCCACTAAACTCTTTCCGCATATCCGGATAAAGCTTGATGCTGCTCTGGCAGACCTAATTCTAGCTCAGAATGGTCAAACCACATTGAACAGTAATGCTGAATGGCTGGCCTTTTTTAAAGGTTTGAAAATAGAATCAGGGTCATCGGTGACTCCAGGAAAAGGCGCAATTTCCGCCTTGAACTTCTTCAATTCTACGTTGACGATCTACTTCCACAACGATACTGTAGCGAAAAAATACAATTTCTCCCTTGCTAATGCACGGGTAAATAATTTCACACATAATGTTGCCGGATCCACAGTTGAGCCCTATATCACTTCAGGTACAACTGATTCTCTTTGTTTCGTCCAGGGAATGGGCGGCGTCAAAACAAAGATTTCAATGCCTCATTTGAAACATTTTACCGACTCTGGCAGTATTGTAGTAAATAAAGCAGAGTTAATGATCACTGCTCAAGGTAATGTTTCAGCATTTTATCCTGTTCCGTCAAGATTATTTCTGACGACAAGATCTGATGCCGGATTAAACATGTTTCCAATCGATTATTTCGAGTCGAGCGGATACTTTGGCGGAGATTATAATACCTCTACCAACACTTACTCCTTCAACATTGCACGCCAGGTTCAGGGTATTCTGGACGGAACATATAGCAGCACCGATTTTTATCTTGTTGTTACCAGTGCAGGTGTAACTCCGAACAGAGTAGTAATTGGAAGCAGTACTCATGCTGATTACAAATTGAAGTTGTCTCTTTACTACACCAAAATAAATTAATTACACACCATGTGCGGAATCGTTGCATACATAGGACACCGTGAAGCCTATCCTATCATTATTAAAGGACTTCAAAGACTTGAATATCGCGGATATGATAGTGCAGGTGTTGCCATTTTAAATGGAGACCTCAAAGTTTACAAGAAAGCCGGAAAAGTTAGCGACTTGAACGACTTTGTAAAAGGAAAAGATGTTGTCGGAAAAATAGGAATGGGCCATACCCGTTGGGCAACCCATGGAGAACCAAACGACAGAAATGCCCATCCACATTATTCTCAATCTTCAAAGTTTGCAATCATTCACAATGGTATCATTGAGAATTATTCTTCCATCAAAGCGGAGTTAATAAAACGCGGACATACTTTCAATAGCGATACGGATACAGAAGTACTCATTCACCTGATCGAAGACATCCATGAAAATGGAAATGTGAGTCTTGAAGAAGCTGTACGTTTAGCTTTAGGCGAAGTGATCGGTGCATATGCAATCGTTGTACTTTCCAAAGACAATCCGAATGAATTGATCTGCGCCCGTAAAGGCAGTCCGATCGTTTTAGGTGTCGGAAAAAACAAAGACGAATATTTTGTTGCCTCTGATGCAACTCCGATCATTGAATATACTAACAATGTAATTTATCTGAACGATGGCGAAGTTGCTTACATCAAAGATGGCAAGCTGACTGTAAAGACCATCGAAAATCAGGTAAAGACTCCATATATCCACGAACTTGAAATGAAACTTGAACAGCTTGAAAAAGGCGGTTACGAGCATTTCATGTTAAAAGAGATCTACGAACAACCTCGTTCGATCTGGGATAGTATGCGTGGACGTATAGATGCTAAGAAAGGCTTCTTACGTATGGGCGGAATCGCAGAATACGAAAACAAATTTGTGAATGCAAAACGTATCGTCATCATCGGATGTGGTACTTCATGGCATGCCGGATTGGTTGCAGAATATCTGATCGAAGATCTTGCTCGTATTCCCGTTGAAGTAGAATATGCATCTGAGTTCCGTTACAGAAATCCTGTTATCTATGAAGATGATATTGTGATTCCTATTTCGCAATCCGGTGAAACTGCAGATACTCTTGCCGCAATTGAATTAGCAAAATCAAAAGGTGCAACAATATTCGGTGTTTGTAATGTTGTGGGATCATCGATCCCGCGTGCAACGCATGCCGGAGCATATACACATGCCGGTCCTGAGATCGGTGTGGCTTCAACAAAAGCATTTACTGCTCAGGTTACAGTTCTTACGCTTATCGCTCTTCAAATGGCGCGTTCAAGAGGAACGATCACTGATTCACGTTTTCATCAGTTGCTGAATGAACTGGAGGCAATTCCTGCAAAAGTTGAAAAAGCATTACTTGCCAATGACGCTATCAAAGTTTTAGCTGAACGATTTAAAGATGCTCCGAATGCATTGTACCTAGGACGTGGTTACGGATTCCCTGTAGCGCTTGAAGGTGCATTAAAGTTGAAAGAGATCTCTTACATACACGCAGAAGGTTATCCTGCTGCCGAAATGAAACACGGTCCGATCGCTTTGATCGACGAGGAAATGCCGGTAGTCGTGATTGCAACTAAAAATGAGACGTACGAAAAAGTTGTCAGCAACATCCAGGAAGTAAAAGCCCGTAAAGGTGTTGTTATTGCAATCATCACAGAAGGTGATGAGACCGTAAAAGGTATGGCAGATTACTGTATCGAAGTTCCGGAAACAGATGATATCTTAGTTCCATTGATCTCTGTTGTTCCGCTTCAATTACTTTCTTATCACATAGCAGTATTGAGAGGATGTAATGTGGATCAGCCGAGGAATCTGGCAAAGTCAGTGACGGTGGAATAATCATCTTTGAACATATTTAAAAATCCCGCTTTGAAATTTCAGAGCGGGATTTTTTTTGACATGCAAATTCAAGCTATTGGTCAAAAGTCAAAAAATAAACACAAGTTCACAAGAAGAACCCGGAATTTAGAACTCAAAAAAAACTCTGCGCAAAATCTGCGGGAAATAATAAGCATTAATCCAGCCCGGAATGTGTAATAATTACAGACTATTTCCAGATTTACAAGCCATGTTTTTGCTTAACTTTACCCGCAACCAAAAAAATCCATTTAACTGATATGAAATCAAAACTGTTTCTGGCAGCAACATGCCTGCTTTTTGCAAATGCTGTATCGGCATTGAATCCATCAAGAGAATATGCTACAAAGCCTGAAAAGTACGGAATGACTTATAAGGAAGAAAAAGTGCCAACGAAAGATGGGGCTTCTTTAAATGCTTGGTTCTTTGAAACTGCAAAAAAAACTACCAACTGGGTCATCATCAGTGGAAGTGGCGATGGAAACATGGCCGACAATATTGAGATCGCAAGTCAGTTTCTTTCAGCTGGATGGAATGTAGCCATGTACGATTACCGTGGTTATGGCAGCAGCAGTGATTTTGCTATCGATCCGGAAACTTACATCTACCCGCAATTCATCGCTGACTTAAATGGCGTTGCTGACTATTTACGCAAGTCGAGAGCCATCACAAAGTTTGATCTATATGGTACAAACATCGGTGCGGGATTATCTCTTGGTGTAGGTTGTAATCGTACTGAGACAAGAAAGATCATCGCCGACGGAAGCTGGACAGGACTTGAATTGATGAAAAAGAAATACAAAGATGTTCTGTCTAAAAATGTTGTCATCCCTTTTGGTTATGATAAAAACTACGAACCAATGTATGCTTGCGACCGTTCCCGTCCAACGATCAAAGGAGTTATGCTGATCGTTTCTGCAAAAGATTCAATGATCAATCCAAACGACATGAAGCTTTTGAAATGTCAGACAACAATGTACATCGTAGCAAACAGTCCTTCGAATGCAGAAAACTTCAATACAGATAAGAATGTTTATTTTGAGAAGGTGAATAAGTTTTTGAATCAGTAATTCGTACTGCATACTTTCTGTAAATTACTTTTTCAGATTAAAATATTAAAGGGGTTTAAAGTAGCGAAAGCACTTTGAGCCCCTTTCTTTTTAACACTCTCCTTTCCATTCACATTGAAAAACTCGTAACACGATAGGCGGAATGTTAAGCGCAAGTTAGCAGGCACTTTCAATACGTAATACAGTAAGCGTCATTCTGCCGGGGAATGAGGCACAACGTTTATAAAAAGTGACAAGTTTATATTGTGTTTGATTGATGTATTCCAATTAAGTGTGCTGAAATTATGCAGTTAATTACGAGAAAACTTACGAAGTCTATTAACAAACTTTGTCCGTTTCCCCGGCAGGAATGTCGCTTGAGCAGTTACTGAATTAAAAGCACATATTAATTTCCGCTCAACATTCCGCCTAGCGTGTTACGTATTTACAAATTTATTACCCCCATTTAAAAATTTACACATTCTAATCAACGCAATTCGAAATACGAATTACAAAAAAAATTACAAAAAAAACTATACCTCATCCTCCGCAACAGCCACTACTCTTTTGATTTCCGGAACCATTTTCAAAATCGTTTGTTCAATTCCTGCTTTCAAAGTCATCGCACTCATGCTGCACGAACTGCAGGCGCCATGGAAGCGGAGGCGGACAACCATATCGTCGGTGATATCGACTAATGAAACATCGCCGTTGTCTGATTCCAGATAGGGCCGCAACTGACTTAATGCTTCTTCAACTCTTGCGCTCAATTCCATTTCGTACTCTTTCGTTATTTCTATTAATATGCTATTGCGGACACTCGTTCTGTTGGTGACTGGTTTGCATTTCGAATTGCAACTTGTCTGATCATGTTGTCTGCCACTTCACTGAATGCTTTTGAAACTGCAGTATCGTCATCCAGCGCCACAGGAATTCCTGAATCACCACCTTCACGGATGCTTTGTACCAATGGAATTTCTCCAAGGAATGGAATGTTTAGTTCTTTGGACAGATCAGCTGCTCCTTCCTTTCCGAAAATATAATATTTGTTATTTGGCAATTCTTCAGGAGTGAAGTACGCCATATTTTCTACCAATCCCAATACAGGAACGTTTACACTTTCAATCTGAAACATGTTGATTCCTTTTCTTGCATCAGCAAGAGCAACGTGTTGTGGTGTACTCACAATCACTGCACCGGTTACCGGTACTGCACTCACAAGTGTAAGATGGATATCACCTGTTCCCGGAGGAAGATCGATCAGCATGTAATCCAATGCACCCCACTCTGCATCGCTGAATAATTGTTGCAATGCTTTTGATGCCATTGGTCCGCGCCATGGAATGGCTTTATTCGGATCGACCAGCATTCCGATCGATAAAACTTTTACTCCGTATTTATCAATAGGAATCATGTATGAAACACCATCGCGTTCATTGACGAACAAACGTTCGTGCTCTGCACCAAACATAATGTGCTGTGATGGTCCGTAAATATCGGCATCGATCAATCCGACCTTTGCACCTTTTTTTGCAAGAGCAATCGCAAGGTTGGCCGCAACAGTTGATTTACCAACACCGCCTTTACCGGATGCTATTGCAATGATGTTTTTCACCTCCGGCAACAATGCGCCGCCTTTTGAACGTGCACCACCTGTTGTGCGGGCTGTCATGTTGACTGTTACATTCGCTTCCTGATCTACAAAATGAATGATTGCATTGATGCAAGCTTGCTGGATCATAGCTTTCATCGGACAAGCGGGAGTCGTAAGGACAACCGTGAACGATACATTTTTCCCTTCTGCTTCAATATTTTCAACCATATTGAGGGTGATCAGATCTTTCTTCAGATCCGGTTCGATCACATTTTTGAGGGCTTCTACAACCTGTTCTTTGGTAATTGACATGGTGCGAAGGTAGTACATTTGACTGGGATTATTGACCAGGATTTAATGGATTTCGGGATTACCAGTGAAATTTGACCTGGATTTAATGGATTTCGGGATTACCGGGAATATTTTCCAGGTAATTCCGAAATCGATTTAATCCCGGTTTAAAACCTCGCCAAATTTCAGGTCACAAAACCAACTCCACCATCGGATCCCAATACAGCTCCTTAAATTTCACGACCTTATCGTCTTTTACTTTTATGCCTTCCTTTTCGAGGAGAATCTGCATCGCCTTTGGCGTACCGAAATGATGTTTGCCTGTTAATAATCCGACCCTGTTTACAACACGATGTGCCGGCACTTTCGGTTTAACATTGTGCGCGCCATTCATTGCCCATCCAACCATGCGACTTGATTTAGCTGTACCTAAATATTTCGCAATTGCCCCATAACTGGTCACACGACCTTTTGGAATTAAACGCACCACTGCATAGACCTGCTCGAAAAAGGATTCCAGTTTATTGGTTTCTGAAATTGATCTGGACATTAATTATCTCAATTATATTTAATAGTATTCTGCCGAATGTAGTCACACCAATTTAAAAAAGCAATCTCCACAACAGAAATTTTGTTTCTTGTTATGGAGATTACTTTTCTAGTTGAAATAAACAGCAGTCTTAATGTGTTAATTCAAACACGAAACTTTTATAGAAAAAAAATAACTGTTCTATTCTTTTATAAACTTTGAAGTAAATTCAAAACCGTCATTGCTTATCACTGACAAACTATAAATCCCGGCTGTTAAATCGGAAACATCTACTTTACCGCAGCCCTGATTTTTGTAAATGATCTTTCTTCCCATCAGATCACAAATTGAAATCTCAGAAATGCCATTTGCTTCTATGTTCAGATTATCTGCTACCGGATTAGGATAAACAGCAAGTTGCCTTGTTGACATTCCATCATCAACACTCACATTTCCATCGCAAAGAAAGGTCATCATACTATTATCGATTCCACTGGTACCGGCAGGAAGTTGCAATGTTGTTGCATCGAGCGCAATTGTACCGTTGTGCTTACCACTGATAATGAAGCAATTTTCAGAGATCATATTTATTTCCGTCAACGCTGCCGTATTTGTCAATGCCCTGTCCCATAAAGTTGTATAAGTATCCGTCATTTTCACAACATGCGGTGTATTGAAAGCACCATCACCCATGATATAATAATTACCGGCATTATCAGGAATAACTTCCTTTACCTTTGAAACTGCACCCGCTAACAGGACAGAATCAACGAAGACCGGTTGCCCTGTTGCATTATCCAACTTGAAAATATAACCGTTCGGAAAATTGGATTTAGTGACTGTTCCTACCGTCACTGTTCCAAACAGTGCATAGAAGGTTGCATAAACATTTCCCGCATTATCCAGATTGATCTTAAAAGTTTCGGCCAGGGAAAAAGTAACCGGCGTTGACCAAAGCTGGTTCAGGGCATTATCGAATTTTACAATATTGCTTCCCCCTTGTACATAAATATTATTGCTGGCATCTGCCTCGATATTATGTTGAGAAATACTCATCAGATTACCGGTAAAAGAGCCTGATGAAAGAATTGTTCCATTTGCAGGATCAATACGTGCCACTTCAGAACTACCGATGTTAATAAAAGGAACATTATTATTATCGACTGTGATAGAACGAACACCATTTGAATATTCTTTCACCCATTGGACATTGCCATTTACATCTAACTTTAATACAAAACCAGGACTAGCAAATGCCATACTTACTCCATCAAAAATCGCTGGTGACAGAGCAGTTACTGTACCACAGATATAAAGATTGTTGTTCTGGTCAAGTACAAGATCCAATGCATCATCACCTGAAGGCATTGACGTTCCACCTCCCTTTAACCATTGAATAACTCCGGCCGAATTAGCTTTGCCGAAGTAAATTCCACCGATGCCGCTATTTAATGTAGAACTTCCGAATGTAATAACATCAGTCCTTCTACCGCAGAAATAAACATTTCCTGATGCATCACATTCTGCAACATTCATTTGATTACTCTGGGTACCGGCGGAATTATTGACAGACGCCTGGAATGTCGGAGTCTGCGCAATTATAATTCCATTAAAGCTCAGACAAGTAAGTAAGAGAATTTTAAATTTCATAAGTGATTGTGTTTGTGGTTTATTGCGAAAATAACTTTCAACACTGTTGCTTTAAATCAACGATCATTTATTTTTCAACACTATACAATTTCCTTAGCATATTCAGTAAAATATCCAAGCCAAACGATGAATCATACAAAGCCGGCTCAAGCATGATTCAACCTGAATTGAAGATAACAGATCTTTGATCCGCCTTTTAACCACATTTTTTCATAGGTCGTTTTGATAGATAATACATCATCAAGAATTTCCGAATTATAGAGATCATTTGTCTGCTTAAAAATAGTCAGCTTTTGGTCTGCAATTATTTCAAGAGTATAATCGTAGAAGGGACGACTGTCTGTTTTTAAATGTACAACTCCATCTGCATTCATGAACTTTCTGTACAACTCAAGATAACGAGGAGAAGTCAGGCGCTTTTTTGCTCTTGATTCTTCTAAGTTCGGATCAGGAAAAGTGATCCACACTTCACTCACTTCATTGGGAGCAAACAATGCTGCACAATTTTGGATCTGCATCCTTACAAAACCGAGATTGGAAATTTTATTTTCAACTCCTGTTTTGGATCCGCGCCACAAACGTGCGCCTTTCCAGTCGATTCCGATAAAATTTTTACCGGGAAATTTTTCAGCCAGATTCACTGCATATTCTCCCCTGCCGCACCCGAGTTCAACAATGATTGGATTCTCGTTTTTGAAAAAATCCTGATGCCACTTGCTTTTCAATTCATGGTCTGCCGGTGGATATGAAAAATTTGGCTGAATTAAATTCGGAAAATTCTCATTTTCTGCGAAACGTCTTAGTTTGTCTTTTCCCATAGGTCGGCGAAAGTAGAATATTTCCCGCAGATTTATGCAGAGCACTTAGAAAATCCATTGAAACCTTTGCTAAAATTCAATGTTTTTGTGAATAAAGTGCTGTGTGTTTTTCCCGCAGATTGCCGCAGTAAAGTCGCAGAAAAAATCCCAGATCTTGTGTAGCTTGATTTGCCTATCATAAATTGATCAAACTAAAAAATAACTAACAATTACATCTGGCTTAACCAGATAAATTCAAAAATCAGAATTCAAAATACTTCTTGAATACTGCTTTCTTTCCGTTGATTTTAATATCTTTAAACTATAATTTATAATTATGAGAATTTTATTTTTTCTGGGAGTATTTCTGGTTGTTAATACTGCTTCTGCTCAGTGGAATCAAATCGTCAAGGATTCAGTTGGTGCTTGTGAAGGTAATCCACGTGTTACACTTCATCCTGATTATGGACAAACTTATGTTACATGGTTCAATTCTGACACAACGGGACAAACTGCAACTTTCGATTTTAGAGTGCAGGTACTCGATAGTTTGGGAGATTTTCTTTTGCCTGCACAAGGAGTAGTTATCAACTCAAACCGAATACATGAATACACGAATCATTACGATATAGAAGTTGACAACCTCAATAATCTTGTTACAGCAACAGCTGATGAACAATCAGGCATTGGCATTCTTAATATCGTTGCAAACAAAATTGACAACAATGGAAATTTCATTTGGCCGGATTCAGGTTTAAGATTGATCGATTCACTTTCTATTGGCGGATTTGACCCGGAAATTGGAATTCTTAGTACTAATGAATCTGTAGTTGTCTGGAATGCCAAAGGAATTTCAAAAAACTGGATCGCATTTCAGAAAATAACAACGACAGGGAATTTGGTCTGGAATAATTCACCTATAAGAATTATTGACTCTTCCTTTATTTCAGGTTTCTCCAGACCACAAATTATTCCACTTGCCAATGATGAATTTATTATTTTGTATGTAAGTGAAAATGGAACACCTGTAAATTATAATATCTATGCGCAACGATTCAATTCTGACGGAGATCCATTGTGGGCAAATCCAATTCAAATTTCTGCAAAAGTAACTGACGATAGAAATTACCCTGCAATTGTTTCTGATGGAAACATGGGAGCTTATATTTCTTTTTTATCTGTTGATTCATTAAATCATCAACGAGAAGGAATCTATGCTCAACATATTGATGTTAGCGGAAATCTTTGGAATACAGATAAATTGCTACCCGGTTTACCAAATCCTGCATTATATTATTATTCACCTATTCTTCGATTCGAAAATGGAATGCAATATCCAATTGTACTTTTTTCAGATAACGGAGCAATGATTATTCAATCGTTGGATTCATTAGGTAATTTTATTTTAGGTCCAAATGGAATTGGGATCTTTACACAATCACTCTTTGATACACACTATGATATGCGTTGCGTAGGCGACGGAATGATAATAATATATGAATCTACTTTTTTTGGATGGAATAACTTTGAAGCAGTAAAAATTGACTTCGAAGGAAACTTTATGTGGACACCAAACAGTTTAATTGTATCAACTGATTCAAGGGAGATTTACCCGAGGATAAATATGACACCAGCCATTCAAATACCAGGATCGGAAAGAGTTTTTATGGTCTGGGAAGATTGGATAATGGATACAGGAATTTATCAATGGAATTTAAACCCAGACGGAAGTTCAGTATTAGCATTTATTAATGATGTCAAGCCTACTGAATATTCAACAGGTATTTACCCCAATCCTTCAGCACATAATCAACAACTGGAAATCAATTCACTAGCAAACGATGAAATTACTTTACAAATAATCTCTTCAACAGGCCAATTGATCGAATCCAGAAATTACATTCAAATAAATTCCGGATTAAACATAATTAATTTGTCAGATTTAATTGAAAACAGTCTGACAACCGGAATCTATTTGCTCACGCTTAAAGGTCAACTGATCAATTCAACTTTTCGACTGATCAAGGAATAGATTTTAAACTATGAATCTTCTTTCCTAAACCGAAACGCCACTCCAACATTGAATAAAAACGACTCAGTTGTTTTACGGAAGACACTATTCGAAAGATCAGTTTCAATATTTTTTCTGAAAAGCTGAAAACTCCGGCCATAGGTTCGTCCGGCTTCGGCAAAGACAACAAGATGCTTTGTGAGATAATAATTCACATATAACTTGAGTTGATTATGCCCTACTCCTTTTTCACCTTCTCTTACGAAATCATTTGCAACAGTAGTACTATTGGTGCGATAAGAAGTTGTCATGGAAAGATAGATCAGTCCGGCGTAAATTTTTTCATTCAATTTCTTTTCAAGATTCAATGAATTAGGCAAGTCACCGAAAAAATTCAATGTCTTGTTGATCTTCCACTCTATTCCAACAAGCGGAATAAAAAAGTTGCCGAAATATTCTCGGTTGTAATAAAGAGCAAGTCGATATCGAACATTCTCTTTGTGCTTGTAGTTAAACAACAATACTCCACCATATTGCATATCGGTTGATGCTAAATCACTCAAACCCGTATTTGCCCTTGTAATGAAAAGAAAAAGTGTTTTCCATTTTGCATTTCTCCACTGCTTATTGTAACCAACATGTACCCCATGTGATCTTAATGATGT
>JBMQEM010000058.1:0-8106 GCA_049363815.1 Bacteroidota bacterium | reverse complement strand
TCCCGCAGTCCCGATAGCTATCGGGATCGCAGATCTCGCAGATTTAGCGCAGATAATTCCGCGTACTTATTGTGTCCCGATAGCTATCGGGATTGTGTTCTCAGTGTTTAATTTTTTGATAATCTTAATTTGGGTACTAACTATTTTTTTTTACTTCATTCCACTTCATTCCACTTCATTCCACTTCATTCCACTTCATTCCACTTCATTCCATTTCTTCAACCACCACTTTCCCAACAAGCGTTTTATGCACCGGACACTTCTCGCTGATAATTTTAAGCCGTTTGATCTGTTCTTCATCAAGATTTCCTTCGAATTCAAGTTTGGTATAGATCTTCGTTATTTCTTCAGTGCCTTCCATAACTTTTTCCATATTCAGATACACATGAACTTTTTGCAAGTCCCATTGCTTTCTGTCGGCATACATTCGCAGAGTGATTGCTGTACATGCACCCAGTGAAGAGAGCAGCATCTGGTGAGCGGTCGGACCAAGATCCTTTCCACCGTGATCGACGGGTTCATCGGTTGTAAGAAGATGATTTCCTGCAATTACTTTTGTTTCGTAATGTTGACCGATGTTAGTGACCTTGATGTGTTCTGCGAATTTCATTTTTATTAGTTTAGTGATGGTTCAGGTAAGATGAATGTAGCGCTGTGCTGGAACATCAGTTCCTTTATTTCAGGCTTCATGTAGCGAGCAAGCGGGAAGCGGGCAATGTTTCTTAAGACTTCTGCTTCGCCTTTTGCTGACATAACAATCCAGAGGTTAGTTCTGTTTGCTGCGAGAGCATAACTCAGGATTGTTCCTTCATTCATCATTTCATTTACTACTGCTCGTTGTTCGGGTATCAATGAAATGAATCGTGGTGAGAAAATTTCGGGTAAACCGACAATGATCATATATTCTTTCATGGTATGAAGTTAAAAAAAGCCGGTTCTTGTGAGAGACCGGCTTTTGATTAATTACTGTTTTGGAACATCTTTGATGAGGATCAAGTCGATCGTGAAGTCCACATCATCGCTAACGACTGCTTCTCCTGTTGCAGCTTTGTTAGACCATTTTAAACCATATTCCTGGCGATTGATTGAACCGGTTGCTTTAAAGCCGGCTTTAATATTTCCCCAAGGATCCGTAACCGTTCCGCCATATACTAATGGAAGAGTTACTGTTTTTGTTACATCACGGATAGTAAGTTGTCCGGTAAGAGAGTATTTTTTATTTCCCAGACTTTTAATGCCAGTACTTTTAAAAGTCATCTGTGGATATTTCTCCGCATTGAAGAAATCATCACCTTTTAAGTGACCGTCGCGTTGTTCATTATCAGTTGTAATACTATTTACGTCAACCGAAGCAGTCACTTTTAGATCTGACCAGTCAGCAGCAGAAGAGTTCGCTGTTACATCAAATTTTTTGAATTCACCATCTACATCAGAGATCAGTAGATATTTTGTTGTGAAACGGATTTTCGAATGTGCTCCATCGAGCTTCCAGTTTTGTTGAGCAAACACCGATGCTGTCATCGTGACTAACATTGCGGCCATAAGTGTGATTTTTTTCATCTGATTAATTTTTATGAGTTTTTTAAATAGTTTCTGATTACGGGTACAAATATATGTTATAACAATAGATGTTACAACATCAAATTGAGTTTGAATACCTATACATTTGAAAATCAAGCCAATTAGTTTTTGGGGAGTCCTAGGCTTAGAAGATTTTGATGGGTTTTAAGTGGTTTAAAGTATTCTGGATTAGTCCAGACCTTCCGGAAATAAGGGAAACTTCGATCAGTACTTTTTAAATCAATGTTGCAACATCAATTCTAAAAATGCTGCCCCCACTTTTCACTTCTTTCCACTTCATTTCACTTCATTCCACTTCATTTCCTTCATTCCACTTCATTCCACTTCATTCCACTTCATTTTACTAAATTCCACTTCATTCCTTCATTCCACTTCATTCCACTTCATTCCACTTCATTTTACTAAATTCCACTTCATTCCTTCATTTTAAAAAACTAATCAAGATAATTCCCTCCCGCTACCTCAAATTAGACTACCTTTAAGCAAAACCTCAGAATGATAAACGTAATCACCCGGAGCGTAGCTTCCGACGCTAGCGATGACCTGAAAGAACAGATTTCAAAAGAAGTCAGTAATACAAAAGCAGATCAATTTGCAATAATTGTCCGGAACAGTGTGAGAAATAAGAGATGTGAAAAGCATCCGAATGCTGATCAGACGATCATTATTCAGGCATCGAAACAAGGTTTACAGATTGAAAAGAAATTTTGTTGTCCGGAGTTTAGCGAGTTGATCCCTGTAGTTCCGAATTGATTTCGAAAACATAGATCACTACTTCAATTTTTTCTCTGAATAAGATTAAAAGTGTCTGATCCCAATTGCTTTTCGGGCTTCATTGACAGTGGCAGCAGCGCTTGCTCTTGCTTTTTCAGCGCCTAGTCTGACCATTTTGCTGATCGTTGCTTCGTCTTTACTGAGTTCAGTTATTTTTTCACGAAGCGGACTTGTAAATGCGATCATGTCTTCCGCTAATTGTTTTTTAAGATCGCCATAACGGATCTGCATTTTATTATAGAGATCATCAAAATGTTTAACAGTATCTTCAGAAGAGACTGCTTTCATCAATGTAAAAATATTTTCAATCACTTCAGGTTTTGTCTGATTCTCTTCCATCGGACCGCCATCAGTTACAGCACGCATCACTTTTTTACGGATGGCTTCAGGAGTATCAGATAAGAAAATCGCATTTCCCTCACCTTCGCTCTTGCCCATTTTTCCTGATCCATCAAGTCCCGGAATTTTTACAAGATTGGTTCCATAATTGAATGCATATGGCTCAGGAAATAAATCTGTGTTATATAATCTGTTAAAACGATTTCCAAATTGCCGTGAAAATTCAAGATGCTGTTCCTGGTCCTTGCCAACAGGAACCTTCACTGCACGATGAATGAGAATATCTGCTGCCATCAAGACCGGATAGGTTAGAATTCCTGCATTGATATTGTCCGGTTGCTTTCTGATTTTTTCCTTGAACGTGGTAGATCTTTCCAGTTCGCCGACATATGCATTCATATTGAGCAGCAAATACAGTTCAGCAGTTTCAGGAAGATCACTTTGAACGTAAAGCGTTGACTTCTCCGGATCCAATCCGCAGGCAAGATATTCTACAAGTACTTGTTTGACCGTGTTGTGCAGATCAGAAGGAACAGGATGTGTTGTGAGTGAATGGTAATCAGCGATGAAAAAGTAGCAGTTATACTCATGCTGCATTTTGATAAAATTCTGAATTGCTCCGAAATAATTTCCCAGATGTAAATTTCCGGTACTCCGGATGCCGCTGACTACGATCTCTTTTTGCATGCGCGAATTTAGTACTTTGATTCTTCACAGCGAAGGAATTAAAAATAGAGTCCGATTAATTCAGAGTCATCTAACTTTGAAACGATTTACTGTTTGAATTTCAGCAATTTATACTGTGTTTAAAAGATCGTAAACCGACTTCCTGCAGAACCAGTATATCGTTAAAAACCTATATCTTCGTCGCATACTAGATCAATATGGAATCGAAAATCAAGTTACTGGACGAAAAGATCAGGGAAGCTCAATTAGGTGGTGGACCAAAACGAATTGAATCACAGCATAAGAAAGGGAAACTAACAGCCCGCGAACGGATTCATTTTTTAGTTGACGAAGATTCATTCGAAGAAATTGGAATGCTGGTCACACACCGGGCAACTGATTTTGGAATTGAAAAAGAGAAATATCTTGGTGATGGAGTAGTAACCGGTTTCGGGCGAATAGATGGAAGGCTGGTATATGTTTTTGCACAGGACTTTACAGTATTCGGTGGGTCACTTTCTGAAACACATGCAAAAAAGATCTGTCGTATTATGGATCTGGCTATGCAGAATGGCGCACCGGTGATCGGTTTAAATGATTCGGGTGGAGCCAGAATTCAGGAAGGTGTTGTTTCACTAGGCGGCTATGCAGATATTTTTTACCGCAATACATTAGCATCAGGAGTCATTCCGCAGATCTCAGCGATCATGGGGCCATGCGCAGGTGGTGCCGTTTATTCTCCGGCCATCACTGATTTTATCATGATGGTTGAAAATACTTCCTACATGTTTGTGACCGGTCCGAACGTTGTGAAGACTGTTACACATGAAGAAGTAACATCGGAAGAATTAGGCGGAGCAATGACACATGCGACTAAATCTGGTGTGACACATTTCACATGTGTGAATGAAATTGACTGCATCAACCGACTGCGAAGTCTGGTGAGTTATATGCCGCAGAATTGTGAAGAAGAGGCGCCGCGTCTTGCATATGAATCAACAAATGAGAAGCGGGAAAAATTAAATTCGATCATCCCTGAAAACCCTAATCAGCCTTACGATATCCGTGAGGTGATCAATGAGGTGATCGATAAAGATTCATTCCTTGAAGTTCACAAAGACTTTGCTGAAAATATTGTTGTAGGATTTGCACGACTTGCAGGAAGAAGCATTGGCATAGTAGCTAATCAGCCGATTCATCTGGCAGGTGTACTCGATATTCATTCATCCACAAAAGCTGCCCGCTTTGTACGCTTCTGTGATTGTTTTAATATTCCATTACTTGTATTTGAAGATGTTCCCGGGTTTTTACCTGGCACCGATCAGGAATGGAATGCCATTATTACAAATGGAGCGAAATTGTTGTTCGCATTCAGTGAAGCAACTGTACCACGCATTACTGTGATTACAAGAAAAGCCTATGGTGGTGCTTATGATGTGATGAATTCAAAACACATTGGTGCCGATATGAATTATGCATGGCCTAGTGCAGAGATCGCTGTGATGGGTGCCAAAGGAGCTGCGGAAATAATTTTCAAAAAAGAAATTTCCGAAGCAAAAGACTCGATGGCTGCCTGGAAAGAAAAAGAGAATGAATACAATCAGCTTTTTGCAAATCCATATAAGGCTGCCGAACATGGTTACATCGACGAAGTGATCCGTCCGGATGAGACTCGTACTAAACTTATCGCTGCATTCAGAATGCTGGAGAATAAGGCCGTGAAATTACCCCGGAAGAAACATGCAAACATTCCTTTATAATAAAAATTAAAATGTCAGTAAAGATCCTGCTTATTGGTTCCGGTGGAAGAGAACATGCCTTTGCCTGGAAACTTTCACAAAGTAAGAAATGTGAAAAGCTTTTCATTGCTCCCGGAAATGCAGGTACAAATGAATGCGGGGAAAATGTTGATCTTGATGTAAGATCATTTTCTGCCATTAAAAATTTCGTTCTCCAAAATAAAGTACAGCTGGTGATCATCGGACCGGAAGAACCACTGGTAAATGGTATTACAGACTTTTTTCTTGATGATGAAGAACTGAAATCGATTCCTGTTATCGGTCCAACGAAAGCCGGTGCTTTGTTAGAAGGAAGCAAAGATTTTGCAAAAGAATTTATGCAGAAGAATAAAATTCCTACAGCAGCTTTTCAGACTTTTACAAAAGATACACTCAATGATGGATTGAAATTTCTTGAATCATTGAAAGCTCCATACGTTTTAAAAGCCGATGGACTTGCAGCGGGCAAAGGTGTTATCATTCCTGAAACTCTGGAAGCAGCGAAATCGGAATTGACGGATATGCTGACATCCGGAAAATTCGGCAATGCCGGTAACAAAGTTGTTATTGAAGAATTTCTGAAAGGGATAGAATGTTCGGTTTTTGTACTTACAGATGGTGAATCATATAAAATTTTACCGGAAGCAAAAGATTATAAGAGAATAGGCGAGGGCGACACCGGTCTGAATACAGGTGGAATGGGTGCTGTTTCTCCGGTACCGTTTGTTGATGCAGTGTTCATGAAAAAAGTAGAAGAGAGGATCATCAAGCCAACAATTTCAGGGTTGAAGAATGCAAAGATCAGGTATCAGGGATTTATTTTTATTGGATTGATGAATGTTGACGGTGAACCATATGTTATCGAATACAATGTCCGGATGGGTGATCCTGAAACAGAAGTGGTCATTCCGAGAATCAAAAATGATCTGGTCGATTTGTTTTTAGCGACTGCTAATGTGCAACTGAATACAATTGTTTTTGAAATTGATCAGAGAACTGCTGTGACTGTTATGATGGTCAGCGGCGGATATCCGGGTGATTATGAAAAAGGAAAAGAGATCACAATAGGCAAAAGGAATGGCAGTCTGATCTTTCATGCCGGAACAAAATTATCATCCGGTAAAGGAGTGCTGTCGAATGGTGGCCGGGTGCTGAGTATTACAGCTTTTGGCAATTCGATTTTAGAAGCGAAGGCGGCAGCTTACGAGCAGATTGATTCGATCAACTTCGATGGAAAGTATTTCCGACGGGATGTAGGAATGGATCTGATCGGACTTCACGAAAAGGCATAAAAAAACCCGGAATCAGGAGATACCGGGTTTTTTTCTATTATTGAAAGGAGATTAATCCCATTTAGTAACCTCTTTGTGTTTATTCATGTACCATAGCCATGAGAAGAAAGCAACGAATCCAACAAAGATTAATGCTTTGTTCAGCCACATACCGAAGAATGGAACAAGTTTGAAAATTGCCTCAAAAATGTCGCCGATAAAATACCAGAATCCTGTCATTGTTTTTTTCCGTTTAATACGGGGACAAATATAGAAAGGATTCCGGATAATCTACAATGAAAAATCTCTATTTTTAACACCGATGATTCGCTTTTTTAAGTCGCCTCAACCGGCTTCCTTATTGGTTATCCCTGCTATCGTGTTGATATTGTGGGCACAAGCCTTTATGGATTGCTTTCCTGTGATGGAAGTCAGTGCACAGCCGGTTTGGAAACTTTTTCTGGTACTTTTTGCAAAGCTGCCGTCGGGAATCAATTGGCTGATCATGGTATCGCTGGTTTCCTACAGTGCGATTTACATCAATCAGATCACCAATAAGCACGAGATCTTATATAAGAATTCCTATCTCCCGGCATTTGTCTATGCTTTATTCATTTCATCGGTGCCTGAATTCCTGACAGTACACCCGATTCATTTTGTGAATCTGATCATTCTGCGCGTCTTTGATAAATCGTTTTCAATGATCAAAACTGACTCTGCAACGCCAGCTATATTTGACAGCAGTTTTCTCTCAGCAGCAGCAGCCTTGATCTTTTTCCCTGCATTTATCATCATTCCGGTGATGATCATTGCGCTAAGTCTGATCCGTCCATTTAATATCAGGGAATGGCTGATCATGTTCATTGGGTTCTCCTTGCCATATTTTTTTGTTACGGTCTGGATGTTCTGGAATCATGAGTTGTTATTTTTCTGGAAAGATTATATTGAAAGATTCGTTCATTTAAAACCGGAGGTCATGATTATTTTCACTCCAAAACTTATGGCTTTGTCGGTTCTCTTTGGAATATGGCTTTTGCTTGCCCTGACAAAACTAAGGATGAACTATCTGAAAAATGTGATCAGAGCAAGGATCATTCAACAGGTGCTTTTTTTGTTTTTCATTTTCGGAGTGGGTTCAATCTTTCTCGGGCAAAAAATATCAGTTGTCAATTTCTCCTTGCTGGCAATTCCATTTTCGATCTTCGCCGCTTATTATTTATTATCTGCAAAAAAGCGAATTCGGTTTTATGAGATCTTTTTATGGGTGGTGATTGGGGTGATTGTTTGGAATCATCTGCAATAATTTTTCATTTCAATTTCTTCAGCCAGTAATCTTCCATCCTCCGCATTTCTTTTTGCTTCATGGGTGATTTGTCGGAATAGCCAGTGAGATGTAACAAACCATGAATCATTACACGATGTAATTCATCATCAAAAGTCGTTTCATATTGTTTTGCGTTGATGCGAACAGTATCGATAGAAATAAAAATGTCACCAATGATCTTTCCTTTCTCGATCGAATTGTCGAATGTGATGATGTCCGTAAAATAATTATGTTTTAAAAATTTCACATTCATTTTTTTCAGGAATGGATCTGAGCAGAAAATATAATTCAATTCAGTGATGGTGAAATTTTCTTTTTTCGCAGCGGAGGTGATCCATTTTGTGAGTTGATCTTTTTTGTTGAGACGGAAAGA